>CAZECX010000104.1:0-10178 GCA_964510965.1 uncultured Nitrospina sp.
CCAAACGTTTTCTTGGAGAAAATCCGGACATCGCCAACGACATAGAAAATCAATGGCGGTTGAAACTAGGGCTTGTCGGCTCAGAAGTAGTACCGCCTGACGAACCCGAAAAAAGCGAGCCTGCTGAAGTAGCACCTGATACCAAAAGTAAGAAAGCCGGTAAAAACGGATAATCGGCAATATGCCTGATCCTGAATCATTGAAAAGTGCTAAAGCCCATGCTTTGCGGTATCTCTCTTATAGAGAACGCAGCAAATGGGAGCTAAGTCAATACCTTGAGAAGAAGGAACACTCCCACCCGGTGATTCAACAAACCCTCAACTATCTTATCGAGCTTAATTACGTTAATGATCAACGGTTCGCTGTGCAATGGGGGCAATACAAGATTAACAAAAATAAACTTGGTAGGAATCGATTGTACCTGGAGCTATTAGGCAAAGGAATCGACAAAGAAACCATTGAAGGCACCTTGAATACCCTTTATGAAGACAACCCGGAAATGGAGCTTGCAGCACAATGCGCAAGAAAAAAATGGATCACTTTAGAAGGTGTTGAAGAAGAAAAGAAAAAACGACGACTGGTCCAATACCTGCAAAGAAGAGGATTTTCCTCTGATATTATTTACCAGTCGCTAAGGACCGTTTCTGAATCCGCTGATATTGAAAACCATATGATGCCCTCTTCCACTCTGGATCAGGATTAATGAAACATGGAATTTATCAACTCCCTTCCCCATCCAGTGGTTGCGGCTATCCTATTTGTATATGGGCTTGCCATCGGTAGCTTCGCCAATGTTTGCATCTATCGATTTCCTAAAAAAGAATCGGTTGTTTTTCCAGTTTCACATTGTACCGCCTGCTCGGCTCCTGTCCGTCCCTTCGATAATATACCGGTAATTAGCTTTTTGATTCTTGGGGGTAAATGCAGGGATTGTAAAACTAAAATATCTGCCATTTACCCTGCCATAGAAATCATCACCGCCTTGCTCCTTCTTGCAGGATTTTTAAAATTTGGACTTACTTTTGATTTTCTGGTTTACCTCGTGTTAGCTCCGGCACTAGTAATCATCACTGCAATCGACATCGAACATCAGATCATTCCTGATGTTATAACTCTCCCGGGAATTGTTTTAGGCCTTGCAGCGGGCAGCTATTCGATAGGATATCTCAACTCCTTCCTGGGGTTTTTAGTAGGAGGTGGGTTATTTTATCTCTTGGCAATTTTGAGTAATGGGGGGATGGGAGGAGGAGATATAAAATACATTGCCGCTGTCGGAGCCCTTGTGGGTTGGCAAAAAGTTCTCCTGATCATTTTCATCGGTGCCTTTCTAGGATCTTTTGTTGGATTATTTCAAATAGCCGTCCAGAAAAAAACGAGAAAAAGCCTCATTCCTTTTGGTCCATTTTTGGCCGTAGCCACTTTGATCACGTTGTTTTATGGAAATCTTCTGATAAAATTGTATATAGACAGTCTCGCAAGTTAACCCATTTGGGAAACCCCGTGACCAGAGACCAAACAATAGGAAATTAAATATGGATCAGGAAGAAACAAAACAAGACTTGCCACATGAACCCGAGTCGCAAAATGAAATAGAAAAACTGACGGAAAAATTAAATCAAATTTCCGGCGAACTGAGCACACTAAAAACCAATGTCGAAAAAAGAAAAAGCGAAACAACCACGCTTAAAATTCTTTTTTATACCGCGCTTGCCGTACTCCTGTTCGGGTTCATTTACACTAACCAGACCTTGCAACGCGCTCAGCATAATAATTTAGAAGCAAATATCACCGCTCTTCAAAGCCAAATTAACTACAACCTTCTTACTCTGCAAAAAAAACTGCACGAAGAAATAATAAATATGGAGAAACCTAAACGCGGGCTACATAATTCCATTAAAGACATGAACAAAGCCCTAAGTGCATTGCAACCTGAAACTCAAACCATGGATTCGCTGATCAGGAAATTACAAAAAGACTCACAGGAGTTAAGCAACATGGTTCGAAGAGAACAAAAAGATAATAACTTTACCCCGGAAGCCGTACCTTAAAAATATTTACTTAAGCCGTCGAAGCAAAAACCTTTTCTATCTTTTCGCAGTTTTCTTTCGAAGGCTGCCACCCTATCGCCTTCAGGTTTTCTTCCATCTGCTTTGAGTTTTTAACACCCACCAGAGCTGTTGCAAGACCCGGTTGTCGTAGTACCCAGTTTATCGCCATCTGACCACAGGTCTTTCCCTCATCAACAGCAATTACTTTTAGCTGCTCCACCTTACTAATATTTTGAACAAATCCCTCGCCAGTAAAAGTTCCAATGATACCTTTACTACGCCAATCTTTGAATTTGGTATTTTTATCGTACTTTCCGGTAAGCACCCCTGAGGATAGTGGACTATAAGCAATGATTCCGATATTATTTTCAATGCAAAGGGGTGCTGTTTCCGTTTCAATTTCCCGAGCCAATAAACTGAACTCAGGTTGCAGCGAAATAATTTCTGCGTATTGGAGACAATCTTTTATCTGTGCCGCCGAATAATTACTCACACCAATAGAGCGAATTTTACCTTGCTCCTGAATCTCAAGGAGGGTTTCCATAGTTTCCTGCTGTGAGGTTTCCACATCAGGCCAGTGCACCTGATAAAGGTCAATCCAATCTGTGTCCAATCGTTTTAAGCTCTGATCAATCTCCTCCATGATCGATTTTCGACTTGTGTCTTTTCGGAGCGCACTCAACGATTCCTTATCCCATCGAAGGCCACATTTTGTTGCAATTATTACTTTATCGCGGACGGGTTTAAGAGCTTTTCCTATTAATTCTTCCGAGTGTCCGAACCCATAAACAGGAGCCGTGTCAAAAAAATTAATGCCCAAATCGAAAGATGTTTTAATTGAGTCGATGGACTTCTTATCACCTTCATTATTCCAGAAGGGTGCTCCCCCGATACCCCAAGCCCCATAACCAATAACTGAGACCTCTAAATCACCTAGTCTTCTATATTCCATAAATAGCCATAAATTTAATAGTTATAAAATTCATTTATATCCTTTTCTCATTCAAGAGGATAATATTATAATCTTAACTTGGCTTCGTCTAAAATTTTATTATTGGAACCCATGAATTCTCTTTTAAGAGTCCTAAGCTATTTAAAACCTTATCAAGCAAAAGTTGCCCTGACTCTTTTTTTGGCAATATCCACCACTCTTCTGGATTTGGTTCCTCCCTGGCTAACAAAAGTAATTGTCGACAACCTTGTAGAAAACACGGAATTAACAGGAGTTTACTGGGCAATCGCCGGACTTGCCTTTGTTTATTTAGCACGAAATTTTACAAACCACAAACGTATCGTGGTAAATAATAAAGTTGAGCAAAACGTGGTGTTCGATTTACGTTCAGAGGTCTACCGTTCTCTTCAAAAATTATCTTTAAAATATTTTGAAAATCGTTCAACAGGCGAACTTATGTCACGCGCCAACGATGATGTCAATTACGTTGAAAGAATTTTTATCGACGGTGTCGAACAAGTTGTTACAGCTGCCCTTACCCTCATTGGAATTTCGGCAATACTTTTTTACATGCATTGGAAATTGGCGCTGGTAGCACTACTACCTATCCCTTTCCTAATGTATGGAGCATGGGTTTACACGGAAAGAGCACACAGCCAGTATCATGTGGTACGTAAGCGCGCAGCATCTATGAATTCAAAATTACAGGATTCAATTTCCGGTATCCGAGAAACAATTTCATTTAATCGCCAGCTTCACGAAGTAAAACAGTTTGAGAAAAGAAGCCGAGATTATTGCGATGGCACTTTGGCGGTCATGCGAATGTGGGCCATCTATTCTCCTACCATGATGTTTCTGGGTTCTTTGGGAACGGTATTGATCCTTCTATTCGGTGCCGGACTGGTGCAGACAAATGAAATAACCGTGGGTTCTCTTGTAGCATTCGTCGGTTACCTGGCGCTTTTTTATACACCGATCAATCAATTACATTCCGTCAACCATATGCTGCAACATGCCTTGGCTTCCGGAGACAGGTTATTTGAAATCATTGATACCGCTCCGGACGTAAAGGAAAGCCCCGATGCAGTCCTACCCTCTACCAATGTAAGAGGAGCAATTCATTTTGACCGGGTGGACTTTTCCTACATCGAAGGGAAACCAGCGGTTAAGGGAGTTGAGTTTACTATAGCCGCAGGAGAAAAAATTGCATTAGTCGGTCATACGGGAAGCGGAAAGTCCACGATCGTAAAATTACTCATGCGTTTTTACGATGTTGATTCGGGGCAAATCATTCTGGATGGTCATCCCATAAAAGATTTAAAACTCTCCTATTTAAGAGAACAAATCGGGCTGGTTTCCCAAGATCCCTTTTTGTTTAATGGCACTGTCGCAGAAAATATTATGTATGGAAATATTGAGGCCAGTAAAGAACAGATTATTGAAGCCGCCATCGCATCACATGCGGACCCCTTTATAAGAAATCTTCCGGATGGCTATGACACACAGGTAGGTGAACGAGGAGTAAAGCTTTCAGGGGGAGAAAAGCACCGAATCGCTATCGCCCGCACCTTCTTAAAAGATCCCCCCATCATAGTGTTGGACGAAGCAACATCAACAGTAGATACAAAAACCGAGTACCACATTAAAGAAGCGCTGAACAAATTGATGGCTGGACGCACTACCCTATTTATTGCACACCGATTATCTACCCTTGAAGGGGCTGACAGAATTTTAGTTATGCGGGACGGTGAATTGGTTGAAACAGGGGTACACGATGCCCTGATGGGAATCGATTCAGAATATGCAAACCTTTTCCAACATCAGGTTCACTTGTAAAGCGAGCATTGCGAAATCGGCAAGTTAAGTTCCTACTTCTACGACTTCTCCCATTTTGCGAAATTTTTCTTCGCGCGACTTTACCAGTTCATCAGGGTCGGTTTCTGTCAATTCAGAGAGGTTTGATCGGAGTGCTTTTTTTAAACGGATGGCCGCCTGTTTATGGTTCCTGTGCGCTCCCCCTAAAGGCTCGCGAACAATCTGGTCAATGATTTCAAATTTCAGCAAATGGTTTGCAGTCAAACATAAAGCATCCGCTGCTTGCCCGTTTTTCTTCTTATCCTCCCAAAGTATGGAAGCACAACCTTCCGGAGAGATCACCGAATATACCGAATGTTCCAGCATTATAATTCGGTCGCCAACGCCTATCGCCAAAGCTCCACCTGAGCCCCCTTCCCCAATCACCACGCAAATGATGGGAACCCGCATTTGGATCATACTGAACATATTTGTGGCAATGGCTTCTGACTGGCCTTTTTCTTCCGCATCGATTCCGGGGTAAGCTCCTGGAGTATCAATGAATGTAATGATGGGCATATTAAATTTTTCTGCCATTCGCATCAAACGAAGTGCTTTACGATATCCTGATGGTTGCGACATACCAAAATTCCTTGCAATCTTCTCTTCCATTTCCCTACCTTTTTGATGCCCTACAACCATCACCGACAAATCGCCAAATTTGGCAGGTCCCGCAACAACGGAAGGACCAAAGCCACCGTGGCGATCTCCGTGCAATTCAAAAAAGTCAGAAAAAATATATTGAATATAATCCAGCATATGAGGCCTGTCCGGGTGCCTCGCTACCATTGTTTTATCCCAGCCCTTTAGATTGGAATAAACATCGTGCTTCATTCTGCGAAGTTTCTTTTTGAGCTTTGAAATCTCGTCTGTTATATCCCCAACACTGTCATACATATGGGAAAGAGATACCAGATCGTGTATCTGAGTTTCCAAAGCAAAAATTTCTCTTTCAAAATCGAGTATCTGAACCATAAAATTTTACAAAGTTAAGTGGATGTTAAACATTTTAGCATAAAGCAGATTTCGGCCTCAATGGCTGCCCATGCAATTATTGATTCTAGTAAAAACCGAAAATTGGGTGAATCAAGTTTTGTAAGGTTTTTGACTCGTTTAATGCTTGTGCCCCTGCAGTGCCAATTTTATTTTGCCCCAACTTCAAAGACTCCAAGCTTGAAAAACTGGGCGAACTGGCAATCGCTAAGGCACCTTCATCGCCAATCCGATTGAAATTTAAATTTAGTTTTTTTAGTTTTCTCAAGCTACTGGAACGGGCCAGAGCCTTGGCTCCTGCATCGGATATATTATTCTGTGAAAGATTCAGCGAAACCAACTGTTTTAGTTTTTCAGATTTTGAAAGTGCAATAACCGCCTTATCTGATAAGTCATTATTTTTTAAATCCAATATTTCCAGTTTGCTCGCAAATGGAGACTGCAACAATACATCAACCCCTAAATCTCCAATCAAACCCGCACCTACTTCGTTTAAACGGTCCGCACGATTCAGATCTTTAAACCACTCCATTAATTGAAAACGTTTCCAGGCATCCTTTGCTGACTTTTCAATTGGATTGTAAGTCAATTGTATCTTTTTTAATTTTTTCAATTTTGTCGAGTGAGTGAGTTGTATAGCCCCCGAACCATGTATTTGATTGTAGTTCAGGTTCAGTTCCTCCAAGTTCAACAAGATGTCCGAATCAGCTATCAAGCCTGCCCCCTCATCCGAAATGTGGTTATGATACAAATTTAAAACTTTCAAATTTGATAATGGTTGCGATTTGGAAATATACCCAACCCCTCGGTCGGTAATATTATTATTTTCTAAATAAAGAGCAGTGAGTTGATTAAGATTTTTCGATTCAGCCAATGCACGGACACCCTCATCTCCAAAACTTCCTTTATAAAGAATCAAGGTGATCACTGTTTTCAACAATGGAGACTGAACCAGATGAGCAACGCCTTCATCTCCCAAATTTTTACCATTGATTCGTAGAACCTGATCGTTTCGCTTTAGTTTTTTTTGTATATACTTTTCAATTTCTTCGCCTGTCATCCTTGGCGATGCAGAACCCAAGGTAAAAAAACAAAGAAAACAGAGTATTATTTTTAATTTATATAAACGCAGCTTCATCTTCCAAAAATTTGCAGTGTGGATAAAATTAGGAGTAACTGTTTATAACTATCTTACATATCATTAGAACTGTTTTCAATTTCTCTTAAGCGGGATTCCAACTCTTTTACCTTCTTTGCAAGATTGGGAAGTTTCGGCAAAGTAGCCATATAACGCTTCCATGTACCTGTGGGAACAGCTGGCCAACCGCTCACGACCTCATTATCATCAAGATCACGAAAAGTCCCGGATTTTGCAGTCACGGTTACCTGATTTCCCAGTGTCACGTGATCGGCCAAACCAACCTGTCCCGCCAACACCACATGATGACCCAGCTTACAGCTTCCAGCCAAGCCCACTTGAGCAACCAGAATGGAATGATCACCAACCGTACAATTGTGAGCAACCTGCACGAGATTATCTATTTTGGTTCCCGTCTTAATAAGTGTTGTGTCCATAGCCGCCCGGTCGATACAACTATTGGCACCAATTTCCACGAAATCTTCAATCACTACCCGACCAAACTGATTGATTTTATAATGGCAGCCTTTTTCATCCACTGTGTAACCAAATCCATCGGCACCTATTACCGCCCCGGCATGCACGATGACATGTTTGCCGATTTCAGTATTTCGGTAAAGAGTGACATTCGGATACAAGGTGCAATGGTCATCAACTTTACAATTGTTGCCGATCACCACATTCGGATATATAACCACATCATTTCCTATAGAAACATCATCCTCTATACAAACCCCGGCGGAAAGAGTCACCTTTTCACCAAGCACCACATTTTCACCCATCACAACGCTTGGGTGGATTCCCGGTTGCAGTCGAGGTTCCGGATACAGTGCTTGAACCAAACGCGCAAAGGCTAGTTCAGGTTTTGCAACCACGATTTGTGGAATAGAAACATCGACAGGGTTCACAACAAAAACCGCTGATGCTTTAGACTCTTTTAATGCGTCAAGATATTTATTTCGCATAAGAAAGGTGACATCCCCTTCTTTTGCATCATGAACACCGCGTACTCCGCTAATTTCTATAGAACCCTCCCCTTCCAAGGTTCCGGATACTAATGAAGCAACCTGTTCCAGCTTCATGTTTCCCCCTTCCAGATTTCCAAAACAGTTCTTAACAAATTTATATTATCAAAATCAAATCACAAGGCTCTGATTGATAGGATTGACCTTTCCATCAACCAACTCCAATACTCTATCCAACTGCCCGGCAACTCTTTGACTATGGGTAACGAGAACAAAAGTTTGATTAAATTCTTTATTAAGCCTGCGAATCAACTGGATCAATTGGTCACTGGCATGGGTGTCAAGATTTCCCGTGGGTTCATCCGCCAATAATAAATCTGGCTGATTCATCAGGCCTCTTGCCAAAGCAACCCGCTGACTTTCTCCTCCAGACAGCTCTCCGGGTTTATGATTCATTCTGTCCTTCATACCAACCTCACACAAAAGATTTTCTGCTCGTTCTTTTGCAATCGAAACTTTTTTATTTTGAATCAAAGCAGGGAACATCGTGTTTTCTAAGGCAGTGAAATCTGGTAATAAATTAAAAAACTGAAAAACAAACCCGATATGAATATTGCGGAATTTTTCCAAAAAGGAATTCCCTTGCTTATAAATATTCTTCCCATTAAATAAAACTTCACCCTTCGCTGGCCTGTCCAGCCCACCAAGAACGTGCAGCAGAGTACTTTTCCCTACACCGGATGCCCCTACGATTCCAAGGACCTCTCCAGAAAACACTTCCAGGTGAGTCTCGTTGAGAACATGGATGATCTCGCGTTTAGTCGCATAGCTTTTATCAACACCTACCGTTTCGATAAGGCATTTTCGATTTATATTTTCGGCATCATTCATAACGAAGACCATCCACAGGGTCCATTCGAGACGCTCGCCACGCCGGATACAGAGAAGCTAAAAAACATATAGTGACAGAGAAAACCACAATCAGAAATGAATCCAGGTATTGAATTTCAGAAGGAAGTTTATCGAGATAATACACATCGCTCGGAAAAGCAGTTATGCCAAATAAATTCTCTATAAAACCCACTATTTCGTTGAGATTGGGAACAACGGTGAATCCACCTATACAACCGATCAACGTCCCTGCCACACCAATAATCAACCCTTGAAAACTGAAAATTTTCATTATGCTGGTACGCGACGCACCCATGGATTTTAGAATGGCTATTTCTTTTGTTTTTTCCATTACCACCATAAAAAGCGTACTCACTATATTAAAAGCCGCAACGAGAATAATTAATATCAGAATAATGAACATGACAATTTTTTCAAGACGCAAGGCGGAAAACAGGTTTTTATTCATCCGCATCCAATCTCGCGCATAATATGGAAAACCAAGGGTTTCCTGTAGGGATTCGGAGATTTTATCTGCGCTATCTATATCATCCACACGAATTTCAATTCCGCTCACTTTGCCTTTCATCGCGAAAAATTTTTGCGCTGATTGGATGGAAATAAATGCCAGACTGGAATCATATTCATACATTCCAGACTCAAAAAATCCTACCACCTTATAAAGTTTAATTTTCGGAACCAATCCCATAGGCGTCAATCGGGATGCGGGGGAAACCATAGACACTGCATCATCCATCTGAACCCCCAGCTTTTGCGCAAGCTCCTTTCCCAGAATTATCTTGTCGCGACGAGGACCTGAAGTAGCATTCTTACTTCTATTCAACATGCCTATTTCACCTCGAATCATATTCTTCTCAAGATCCGAAACCATCGCTTCGCGGTTGGGATCGACCCCGCGCACAACCACTCCAGAGGAATTGCCACCAAAGGTAAGCATAACTTGATTTAAAATAAAAGGAGCTGCCGCCTTAACACCTTCGGTCTGCATTACTTTTTTTAAAACAGATTCGAAATCATCCATCCCTGACCGGGTGATATTGGTCACTACAATATGACTGTTTGTACCGAGAATTTTATCGCGAAGATCTTTTCCAAACCCTGACATCACAGCAATGACAACGATCAACGCCATCACTCCGAGAGCCACACCACCAATGGATATCCAAGTATTGAGGGATATAAACTTTTGCGCACGCTTGGCTTTGAGATGACGCAGGCTGACAAAAAGTTCAAAGGACATATAAGGGGTGAGTCAAGGACTAATCCCTGACTCCTTTTTTAATTGAGGGAAAAGAATCACATCACGGATAGAAGGG
>CAZECX010000104.1:10188-11792 GCA_964510965.1 uncultured Nitrospina sp.
CCAGCCGTTGGTGGCATGCCGTATTCAAGGGCGCGGATAAAATCATTGTCCATCCAGTGAGCTTCATCATCACCTGCCTGTCGTTCCGCTACCTGCCCTTCAAATCTATTCTTTTGATCTATGGGGTCATTCAACTCTGTGTAGGCATTGGCTATTTCTTTTCGACCAATAAACAGTTCAAATCGCTCGACCAAACTTGGATCATCTTCCTTTTTCTTGGAAAGAGGAGACAATGCTAAAGGATAATCTGTAATAAAAGTCGGTTGTGACATTTTAGGTTCCACAAAATGGTCGAACAATTTTGCCAGAATTTTTTCATGACTGTCCTTTTTTTCCAGCGCCACTTTATTTTCCAGGGCAAAGGCAGCTGTCTTTTGCGGGTCGCCCAAATGCTCTTCCGCAACACCTCCGATGTCTATTAAAGATTGCCGGAAGGTACAACGCCGAAAGGGCTGAGAAAAATCAATCATTTCCGTCACTGATTCCCCATTCACAATGCTGGTATAAGGAAACTTAAAATTGTTTTCTGGAAAAACCTTTTCACATATAAAACGGAACAAGTCTTCCGTTAAGTCCATCAAGTCGTTGTAATCCGCATAAGCCGTATAAAATTCCACCATAGTGAATTCGGGATTGTGCTCGGTAGATATGCCTTCGTTGCGAAAATTTCGGTTGATCTCGTAAACCCTTTCGATCCCTCCTACCACCAACCGTTTGAGATAAAGCTCGGGTGCGACACGGAGATAAAGATCCATATCCAACGCATTATGGTGAGTTTTGAAAGGCCGGGCTGTAGCACCGCCTGGGATGGATTGCATCATTGGGGTTTCGACTTCAAGATAATCCCGATCATTTAAATAATCGCGAAGTGCGGAAATGATTTTACTGCGAAGAATGAAAACTTTTTTAACATCGGGATTAACAATTAGGTCCACATATCGCTGTCGATAACGCAATTCGACATCTTTCAATCCATGCCACTTTTCCGGAAGAGGTAACAAGGATTTAGACAAAAGAGTGACCTTACTTGCGAACAGGGTCAACTCCCCCGTTTTTGTTTTTGATACTCTTCCATTTACCCCAATGATATCTCCGATATCAAACTTACCGAACAGTTCATAGGCATCATCGCCCAAAGCATTTTTATTTACAAAGACCTGAATTTGCCCGGAGGAGTCTTGGATATTTACGAAAGTGGTTTTCCCATGTTTGCGCCGCGTCATGATGCGGCCCGCCGCTATACATGTATGATCCTTTTCATCCAGTTCCTCTTTGGTTCCTTCGGCAAAATCACGCACCAACGATTGAATGACAGTGTCTACTTTAAACCGGTTGATGTAAGGGGCAATGCCTTTTTCTCTCAGGTCTTCGAGTTTTTCATGCCTGAGCTTGATCAGATGTCCTAATTCTTCCATGAGCGATTTAATTCTTTATCGAATGATATTGAGGAAATGGATTTAAATTACAGTTTTTGTCCAAGCGGAATTTTTAGAGAACAACAATCTATTATCTGGCGAATTCGGTAAATCGGGATTCACGAACCACAGTCACTTTAATTTCACCGGGATACGTCACCTCTTTTTCAATTCTCTTCGCCACATCGC
>CAZECX010000105.1:0-11787 GCA_964510965.1 uncultured Nitrospina sp.
GGAAGAAAGGATCGAAATGTTCAAAAAAGTTTTAGAAATCGATCCTGTAGACCAGGTTGCTAACTTCGGACTGGGATCTATTTATCTTGAAACAGGACGTTATAAAGAAGGTCTCGAACCCCTCAACACCGTAGTCGAAAAATTCAAAGACTATTCAGCAGCCTATCTTTTATTGGGAAAAACGCTGGAAAAATTATCGGAAAATGAAAAAGCCATTGATGTCTATAAAAGAGGAATTGCTGCCGCTTCCAAGAAAGGCGACCTTATGCCACTCAAGGATATGCAAAATAGAATGAATCAACTATTGCACTCTTCACCCTGACCTTTCACAAATTCCCATATATCTTCCCCCGGTTTCAAAACCCCCGAATTGATAACTTTCTGGTTTATCGTCACTCCATGATCCATTAAAAACCAGAACCGTAAAAGCAACTTCTCCTCGGGGGTCGTATATGCATCTTCCCATTCAGTCGTTGATTTGTGTGCCGCCACCGCTTTATAAAGAGACAAAGGAATTTCCAGCCGTTTTTTCTGAATAAAGGTTTTATATCCTTCCAACAAAGTAGATTGAAATTGTTTGCGGCTGACTTTGATCAACTCCGAAACACTTGGAATTTGATGATCGTGATACTCGAAAAACTTTAGCTTGTAATATTGATGAATGGTTTCCAGACGAAAATAACAGTGCAGCTCAGAAACATTATCGCTATAAACCTTCTCAAGATACTTTCGGATGAAAGCCTTACCTGCCTGCAACAAAAGCTTATTCAGACGTCCCCTCTCAAACAAGTGAATACGAACCGTGCTCAGATGTTTTGTGCATTGCGCCTCGATATCTTCTTTTATTCTTTGGCAATCTGGTGGAATGCGATACCAAAAGATTTCATCGCTGGCAACCTGCAAGGATTGTTGAAAGGCTTCACAAATTTGATGGTTGTTTGAACGTTTCGCCTGCTTGGCAATAATGTACGCATTATCCTTTGAAAAACCAAGATCCAGCAACTGGTTTTGAAAAATCTTGCGGTTTCCCATTAAAAACCCACCTCGCTCTTTAATATGGTCTTTTGCCTTATTAACACCTCTTAGAGCAAGACTCACATCTCTTGGCATCAAGTCCAATCCCAATTCCTGAGAAAACTTAAAAATCTCTTCAAGCGTTTTATAATTCAACTTATCAATGAAAAGAAACTTTTGAATATTGGCTTCGCTGAATTGGCAGGCTTCGAAAATCTTAATTTTTTTATATTTAATTTCTTCCCAGTATTTACGCGTACCTTCTTTTTTCTTAAACTGAGATTGAATTTCTGATCTTGCTTTAAAAAAATAACTTCGCAATAAATACCATTCACTTTCTAAAGTGGACTCAATGATCCAGACATACTTTGGAGTTAAAACAGGTAGTTTAGGATCATCCAGAAGTTTAATTTCACCGGTGGCAAGAATATAATCCAGCAATTCCAGATGCCGCTCGAGAAGAACGGGATTGATTTGTTCTATAAATTTACGAAAAATTGTTTTCCAACGGAAAGAATCAAATTCCGTGCTAGAACCAGCCTGCTGCTTTATTTCTTTTAGTTTTTTCTTAACGCGCTGCTGGCCATTCTTTTCCATCTTTTCGAACAGCTTATCGCGCCCTGATATATCGCTGATTTTTATTTGCTTCAATCGGCTGATAAAGGAAGGGATTTTTGAGGAAAACTGCAGATCTAGCTCTTCGTAGGAACTTGCATCTGAAAAATAAACTTCAGAAAGCAGATCATCTACATAATCCAAAGAAACCACAACTTTTTTTACGAGCTTTTTATATACATCAAAATCGAGGTTCTTATTTCCTGTCTGGCAAGCCCGAATATCGTTTAAAAAAGTCCTGGCCCTTTTCGTTTCTTCGGGCTGCGAATGTGGATCATTGATAACATTCAAAAACAGACTTTCAGCACTTTGCAACTCACGCTTGGCGAGAAGTTCAAGTCCTTGGGTCATGGAGTCATAAATAAACATAGAAAACCTGGATTCCTTTTCAGGAAAATTTTTAGAACCTTCTAAATTTTCTCCCCCCGTCTTCGTGTCATCAGGGGGTATTACTGGACTCATGTCCTATACTGATAGAAGCTGAGGGGTGAGGGAGATTCACTTATATTTGCAGCCCAAATCCTACAATTCTTCTGTAGTTTCCGAGCTTGGTAGAGTTTTCTTCCGGACAAATTCCCAGAACTCGGTATTTAGATGCTCTAGGAAAGGCGGAGGATTTTAAATTAGCATTTATTTTTACGTGCCGAGGTGGAGGGAGGATCTAATAATTCGGCATAAAAAAACCCAGAAAGTAAGCCAATAAATGCTCACTTCTGGGCCAAGGGTACAAAAGCACCCAAATCTGGAAAGTCTAATTAACCGTTAAACGAACCTTTATTACCTAGGCTCACACTCTGATGGCGCATTGGCAATCAGGTCGTTCTCCATACTGTAGGACAACGAGCGATACTCAGGCTCTTCAACTTTAACCGGTTTAATATCCAGCAACAGGTTCTCATTTCTCAAGAAAATTGCCAGAATATCAACAATATCTTTATAGAGTCCTCGCTCCGCTTTTCGCGAAGTAAATATACAAAACAAGGGGCCCCAACGACCAATATGGTTGCGCATAAACTTCTTCATGCTGCTGGTCAAGACATTAATGTTTCTTTCCTCATGACCGTTTTGCACTCCAAATGCAGTTCTGAAACACATGAAGAACATGAAAGCCAATTCAATGGAAAGATGATCCACTCTTTCCTTGGTCCTGTTGCGCGGCTGTTCAAATCCAAAAGTTTCGTAGAACCCACCTAATTGGATTAATACATCCGTTTGCGACTGAATACCACCTTCAGTTCCGTATTGCATTTCATAAGGGGGACATTCCATGGACACAGCATGCCCAAATACCCGCACATATTCCTGCTGCACCTGCTTGACCGTCATTTTTGGCAGATATCTATCAAAGCCTTCTATAATAGATTTAACGTGATTCCAGTCTTCTTCGTCAACGAGTGCAATATCCATCGGCTCTAGTAAGGACTTCGGCCGAAAAAACTTTCGGTTCCAGGGATAACTGAATGCACTGGAAAGGATATCGTAACAACGGCCTCTTGCCAGTTGTAAAGATATTCGCTCTTCTTTCAACTCCTCCAGAGAACCGGTCTGACCAAGAACCGCGAGCATTGGGTCGCTTGCTTTAGCTTGAGTGACATCTCCCATTTTTCTTAATCTCCATATTTTTTCAGATATCTTAACACATTAAACAAAACGCCTGATACCTGAATTGATTCACCAGATTAACCCACACCGGCCCGTAATTCATAAACTTCAATACATCGATCGCAACCACCATCTTTACTTTCCCAATCCGGGAAGTCAATCTGGATAGCTTCGATTACCATTTCATCACAAATACTCTCAGGGTCATCCACCCAGTTATATGTGGGAAACTTGCACAACGGGCAAGGCGACCCTTGAAGGTGAATAAAATCCCGTTCTTCTTCCGAAATTTCCCCAGGGTCTACATATTTACTCATCAAGGTATCAAGATCAGTAGCCATGGAGAGAAGTTCTTCGTGTGTAAACTTATCTGTTACCCAAATTCCTTCAAATATACCTCGTCTTTGCTTATCTGGAATTTTCCGATAAAAATTATCAAACTCACGAAAGCGACCTTCCTTGGGTATTACGGATACCACACCCATTCGAGCCAGTCGGGAGTCAACATACATATTCCAGAGCAGTCGAAAACGCGAAGTAATGAGGTTCTTCACCGAAGGATTGCCTGGGATAAATGCATCTTCATAGTCAAACTCGGGATCAACCATGTCCTTGGCGTGCATGAACTCCTGGATTAAGAAAGCATCCAGATCCAGAGCCTCTTCAGGGTTACTAAATCGGCTTGCAAGAACTCTCATTTCTATGATCGGGTTACCTGATACTCGATTGAGGACGTTTGATCCCTCATCAACTTTATTGATCGCCCTTTTAACAATTACCTCTTTGATGCGTTCTTCAAATTCACGCGCCAGATCGTAGGAAATCTCATCGTTTTCTTCAGGAGCGAGCGCTTCTTCTTCCTCAACCACAGCAACTGCTTCCCCCTCAGCTTGTTCTCCTTCAGCAGTTTCAGCCTGCTCCCCTTCTGCCATTTCGGATGGCGCTTCTTCCAACTCTTCAGCAGCTTCGGTAGGCTGACTTGCCTGCAACAAAGCAGATTTTTTAGAGGTGCGTTTTCTCTTGGGAATCAAGCCCACCGCTTCCAAAGCTCGTAACACATGGTCACCCAGCTTTAGTTTTTCGAGGAAAAACAAGCGGTTTACTTTCTCGAATGCGATCTCCCGATCATCTTCAGGAAGTTCGTAAATGGGATCGGCAAGAGAATGGAATTCGTCATAATCAGAACGATAACCCGACCGTTCCAAATGGTTAAGATGCCGGAATACCGACTCTTCCATTAGCTGAGCACTATAACTAACTTTCATAAATCCAAATCGATTGTTAAAGTCAAAAAATAGAAGCGTTTATCGCTATTAAAAGGCGAAATCCGCCCTCTTTATATTACTTTTGAATAGGATAATTTAGCTCCTTTTAAAGGCTTATGTCAAGACAAAAGGCCTTTATTTTTTAGGAGTTACGCTTCGGAAAACTTTAGATAGCATTTTGCTTGAAGAACTAAAAGATTTCCAAAACTTTGCTAAATAATTCCTATTTTATACTTTTTACAGCCACAACACCAGATTATTCCCACACTCAAAAGCCAATAACTTCTAGATATTCAATTATTATTGCACCGACTGATCAAATTACTTCTTATCGATCTCATCTTTCATTTTTTCCATGGCTTTAATTGCTTCCATGATCGGTTCTGGATCTCCAAGATCACGCGCAATTTCTCGCGCATCCTTCAAATATTTATCAAACTCATCAAACCGACCCACCAGTATCTGCATTCTAGCAACCGTCATATTGAATTGGATTAAATTCGACCAGCTCTTTATTTCGCGAAAACATTCCGCAGCCTGTCCAAAATATCTTTCCGCATCATCGTATTTCATATCTTTAAACTTCAAGTTACCTAAATACGTCAAATCCTGACCAGCTCCCCGCTGATCCCCCACTTCTTGAGTGAGTTTCAATGCATTTAAATATAATTCTTCTGCTTCTTGTCTTTTGCCATTGCTGAATGCCAGATTACCGAGATTGCGATAATCTTCTGAAATTTCAGCTTTGTCATTCAACTTGCTCGAAATTTCAAATGCCCTTTGAAAACCTTCGCTGGCTTTTTCGCGGTATCCCCTTTCCATATTAAATTTTCCAAGGTTCCTGAGATCCGCGCAAATCTCTCGGGGTTCATTGACTTTTTCAGATGTTTCAAGAGCCTTAACATAAAACTTTTCCTGATTGGCTCGTTCTTTCTTCTCAACATAAATTTTTGCCAATACCCGACTGTCTGCAAGGACGTTCCGAACATCATTGATTTGCTCGGCAATTTCAAAAGATTTCAATGCATATTTTTCCGCATTCCCCCAATCCTCCTTTTGCAAATAGAGGTTGTACTGGTTGCGATTGTCTTCGGCCATCTCCGGCTTATTATCCGCACTGGTATTCAAGGTTAGAGCTTCCAAATAATTTTTCTCAGCACCCGACCAGTCTTTTTTCTGCAAACAGATATTGCCGAGATTTCTATAATCCGCAACGAGTCCCTTGGCATTGTTGGCAGTCTTATTTATCTTTAATGATTTGTTCACCAGCTTTTCAGCCTTCTCCATTTTGCCGGCCAGAATCAAAATATTTAGATAATTGGCATACAATTCTTTGAGGCCTCCCTGCTCTTTCGATTCTTCTTTAATCTTGATGGCGCTGCTATAGTTCTCCTCAGCTCCCTTAAAATCTTCCTGCTGCATCAAGATGCTTCCCAGGTTACCGTAGGCTCCACCCAGTGCTTGCTTATCTCCAGATTTTTCATGCAGGGCAATCGTTTCCCGTGCCACTTCCGCAGCCTCATCCCAACTGTTGGACATAAACAGCACATTGCCGAGATCGTTCAACAGCATCAACTTCAGCTTCGGATCTTTCTCAGCTTCAGGTTTTTTTAGACCTTCGCGAATGGCTTGCTTGCGATTTTCCAGATACTTCGGCTGAGAAAAAATGAACATCAGCTTGTCCTGCACTTCCTGGACAGCTGTTTGTTCTTTCATCTCTTCAAAAAGATCACTGGCTCGCATAAAATTATCTTCAGCCTTGTCGAACTCTTCCTTCTTAAGATAGATGTCACCCAAAGACTCACATTGCTGAGCAATGCCAGGTCGGTTTTCATTTTTTTCCATCAACTCCAGAGAACGTAAATACTGTTCTTCCGCTGCATCCCAGTTTTTTTGCAGACCACGAACATTACCCAAATTGGCATAACCGCGGGCTTCTCCTAGTCCATCGCCCAGCTCCTGCATGGTTTTGAGGGACTTCTCAAAATTTTCCCATGCCAGTTCGAGTTTATTTTGATTGAGGTAAATATTTCCCAGACTACCGAGGAGATAAGAGTTTCTGCGTTTGTCAGAATCTCCAATCACTGCCAGGGCTTTTTTGAAATACGTTTCCGCTTCATCCACTTTTTCAGGCTGCCCTTCAGCGGCCATTTGCAAATAAATTCCAGCTAAATTTGCATAACAAACACCCGCAGATGCTTTGTCATCCATTTCTTCCAAAAGGGTCATGGTTTTCTGGATGGTTTCGATTACCTTGTCCATGCGCTTCCACTGGAAATATATTTCTTCCAGTTCCTGCAGTTTGGCAATGGCCTTGGTTTTTTGTCCAGTGGAGATAAGTGACTCAACACTGGCCACCAGGCCTTCTTCGTTCTTCTTTAAAAACAGGGGAGATTTTGTAATGGACTCAATGCGTTCATCGAGTTGTTTTATTTTTCTTTCATCCTGCTTGGCAGCAGACATAAACTCTTTGGCTTTTTCGTAAAACTCAATCGCCTTTTCCGCTTCTTCTTTTTTCAGATAGATATTTCCCAGGTACTCACTGTAGATGCCTTGCCCCAATGGGTCGTTGGCCTCTACCATAATCTGCATGGCTTTCTGATAGTTTTCTTCCGCCTTGTCGAAATTGCCCTGGTAAAAATAAACGTTCCCTAAGTTGCCCAATGAACTTTCGACCCCTTTGCCATCTTTCAACTTTTCCATGAAAGTGAGGGAACGGGAATAAAATTCCTCAGCCTTGTCAAATTGCTTGCTCTGAAAACTGATATTACCGAGATTGCCCAAAACATAGGCCTGCCCCGCATCATCACCCTCTTTTTCCATTTCCTTTAAAGCTGCCAGAAAATTGGACTCTGCTTCCTGAATATTGTTCTTTTGCAAATTCTCGTAACCGAGATTCTCCAGTTTTCTTCCTTCACTCACTTCACTCATAACCGGGCACCACCTTTTAAATTTTTAACGGACATTATATTTTTGCAAAGAAATAAACAGCGACTTGAGGACATAAAATAGCCCTGCCATCAACTTAAGTATTTCTAGCTAAATGAGTTATTTTGATAATAATTGTGTGATCCAAATTATAGAGTTCTAAAGGGCCTCTGTCAATCATTCCACTAAGGGTGAAAAGACCTGTTTTCAAAGAATAAGCTCATTGGTTGACAGATTGGAAGGAGGCTCACTATAATCACCTCTTCATTCTTTCAAGCCAGAAACACCACTGAGGGGTAAATAGTGACCAAAGTTGAAAAAATCATCGAAGCATTGACCCGGGAAGGCTCTCTCATTTTCGCCAATAATCTTTCCTACGCATCCGAACTTGAAAAAAAGCTCCCAAACCTTAAAACAGAAGAAAAAGACGATTGTGAATTCTGGTATGAAAATGATTCGCCCACAATCGCAAATACCCGAGTCAAAGTTTTCCCGACTCGGCATATCGTTTTCTACAACGAAGAAGGACGACGATTTCTCTGCACCGATCCCGAAGGCACACCGCTGCACGAAGCTTTATGGACGGAAGATGACAATAGCGGCGAAACGCAACTGGCCCTTGCCCGCATGCAACTCGACTGCAAACAATGGGTGGGCATCAAACCCCGCGCTAAAACTTTTTCAACTCAAATAGATATCAGCACTCATGAAGGCTGGGAAAATATGTCTCTCGATGACCTTCGCGAGAAAGCCGCAGAAGCCTGGCGCGTACCCTTCTCGGAAATAAAATATTTTTATGACGACAACCACATGGTGCATCAAGGCGAAGGCAAATACGATATCCGCCTCACCAAAGATGGACTGTATGCTCTACACGAAGGCACATTTGATAAATCCATATTCATCAGTTTTATGTTTCAGGTCAATTGGGCCAAACTCGACCTGATCCCTGTAGTCGAACTCTTTCAGTCCACCCTGCCGGGAACTGGCGGCGCCGTCTTTGAGTTTATCTGGGGAATTTTTAACGACCAGTCGCGGGAAGAAGAACTACCCCCGTTGCGATATCGCGGTCTGCCGACCTACCCTTCCAAGGAAGCGTTTAATATATTTTCAGCTTTCTTTGAACCTAAAGGACCGGAAGGGAAAAACATCAAAACCGTTTTTATGGATCCACAAACTTCCAACGAAATTGCTTGGACACCACAAAAGCATCCGCCAGTACGTTATTTCAGTGAGCAACAAAAAGTAGCCATCACCGCGCAAGACGGCTACCTGTACAAGGTCACGGCGTTTGACGATCCAATCACGTTCCCCTTCACCAATTGTGTCGGAGTGAGGAAACCTCCCATCGAACGGGAAGTGCGTGTGGGAAATCAGACCTTGAATCTTATCGAAGGCAAACTTGGACGCGAAATATTATTTGAACCCAGTTGGGGACTCCGACCGCAAACCTATCCCACAAAACTCGCGGATAAATATCCGTTCACATGGCAGTGGTTTTTCAACGGGGAGCCTCCCCATGTTGACCCGGTAAAATCTTTATACACCGTTCCCTTTTATCCTGAAGGACAGGCAGACATCGACGAGTCTTCCTTACAGCCAATGGTGCTTGACCAGATTTTTCACTATATGGAAATGGCTCCGGCAATGTCGTCAAAACTGGAGAAAATGGAATCCGTTCTTATCCATACCTTCGACACCGTGCTTGCTGGCTGTATCGACAGCTCGAAAGACCGGCAATATACTGTGCTCTACAGCGATCCGGAATTTGCACAAAAAAACGCGCAACTCTTATGGAACTTCGCCGCCTCGAAAGATCAATTGAGCAATTTGGAAAGAGTTTCGTTTCTGCCTGAGGGAGAGCATATCCGCGACGCCTACAGCCAGAAATACGATCTGATCTTTAAATGGATTCCGTTCATGTACCATCAGGACCGCGAAGCCTGCGAAAGCATGTTAACGGCATTGTCTGAAGCATTATCACCGGGAGGATTCATGTTTCTGGTGGGACCGCGTCAGCTACAAGGTCTGTTCGATCACTACAAACTCGATGCTCTCTATAATGATCCGGTTTACAATATGCCGTTCTTCCGCCAGCACATAAAAATGTGTCCAGAGAATCAGGTCAATCCAGACCTATGTGTGTTTCTCGCGCAGAAAAAAGGTGAAGAAGAAAAGAAAGCCGACCCCGCCACCAGCGTGGCAGCCAAAGCAGCACAAGACACCTTCGATGGCACCATCCCACAAATGCGCGGCTTTAAAAGACCGAATTGAGCAACCCCGTTTAACCACAGATGAACACCGATAAACAGAGATGTTTAGCCTCCCCCTGCGTTAAATTTTCCATAGCTTTCGCACCCCGCAGGGGTAATAAGGGGGATTGAGGGGGTTTTGATTCAATTCCTCTCCCTTGGAGGGGGAGCAAACAAATCTGCAAAACTGGCAGAGTATGCAACCAAATTCCTAGACCCTCCTAGTGGCTGTTCTTAAGAAACTCTTTATTATTTTATCTGTGCTATCGGTGTCCATCTGCGTTTATCTGTGGTTAAAAAAGGTTTTGCTGGCAATCACAACATAACCTCTGGGGAGAGGTGGTGGTCGTGGGCTTCGGGATTGTTTTTAACGTAGAGTTGCGGCAGATCGCTGGTGCCGAACTTGGTGATGTAGAGGAAAACATGTTCGCGCGCGTTGATGCGTAACGCCCAAGGATTAAAATCATCCTGATAAAATTTTTCGTAGCGCTGCATCGCCTCTTCAGTCGTCTGACCGGATTCGGGAGTGTAATAATAATCGAGAGCGAGATCGTGTTCGGGATTGACCTTCACATCGATTTTATATTCATCGGCAGCAAACATTACCGGTGCGTTTTTATAAAGAACGAAAAAATACATTTCGACGGAAGGGATCTGGTGCTGATTGTCGATCAGGAACTGGCGTGTGTCTTCTGCCTCGGCTTCGGTTTCTGAAGGGAAACCATAAAAGCACATGACATGACTCCAGATGCCCACCCGTTTGGCCTGCTCCAGATTGATTTTCGCAGCTTTAATATCGGTATCTTTTTTAACCAGTTTGATGATGCGCTCATTCGCCGATTCTAATCCGTAATAAAGCGAACGACAGCCGGACTTATGCGCCATGTCCCATATCTCCGGTTCCAGGAGTTGTGATTCGAACCTTATGAGTGTCGTCCAATAAATATCGAGTTCGCGTTCGACCATCATTGGCGGCAACTTGATGAACAGTGCCGGCGGAAACGACTCGTCGGTGAACATGAAATGTTTTGCGTTGAGTTTGTTTTTCAGATATTCCAGTTCATCTACAATCTGGTCAGCGTGTTTGGCACGAAACTGGTCGATATAACCGGCACCGTGATCGCAGAACGTACATTTACCCCAATAACATCCCCGCGTACCGAGGTAGGGCACGAGTTTTTCCGGTGAGAAATATTTTTCCCAGGGCATGCCATCGAAATCAGGCGGCGGCAATTCATCAACTCGCTCTTGATAAGTCTCGTTGACGTGCATCTGATCATTTTCATCTTTATAGATGAGATTCGAGACCTCGTTCATTTTGCGTTTGCCCGATAGCGCCTCTACCAGCCATACCAGGGCATGCTCCCCTTCGTAGGTGATCATCGAATCGAAGGCTTTGCCAAAGAAATGCGGCTTCTTGGCAAACTCGTCTTTCAATCGTGTGATGATGTTGCCCCCCACAGTGACATGGATATCGGGAAAGGCTTCTTTGATCAACGTGGCAAAGGTGATGCCCGACATCAATTGCACCGGGGTCCCTATCGATATCCCCACCACTTCCGGTTTTTCTTTTTTGATGGATCTTAAAACCAGTTGCCGGCAGATATCGGCGTAGACATTGACCTTATTGTCGAAGGGGACTTTCAATAAATCTTCGGAAACCCAGGGCCGGTAAACGTTGAGGTTGCTCTCGATGGGATAGAACTGGATGCTTGCTGGAAAATAGGCTACGGATACATATTCCATAACTTCGCGGAAAGCGTTGAGGGCCCATTCCGATTTTTCCACCTCATAAAATTCCTCGCTGCGCATGATTTCCTTGGCGCGGCCCACTTTCTGGATATGGTAGTCGAGATCGATATGCTGATAATCGCTGAGCATTTGCTTTAGCTCTGCGTCTTCAGCACTTAGATTGGCTTCATTTCGTTTGAGTTCTTTGAGGCGGTCTTGAATTTTGCCCTTAATAAATAACAGGAATCCAGGGGTAAAAATATGGTCATACATTTCCACATTGATGTCTTTGAGAACGGTTTCGATGCCGTTCTGCCGCAACACCGCCGCGAGACTGGGCAAGGCCAGATAAGGAGCCGTAGGCACCCACTCGGGTGGAA
>CAZECX010000106.1:0-11769 GCA_964510965.1 uncultured Nitrospina sp.
TCCGGACTTCGAATCCGTAGGTCGCAGGTTCGAATCCTGCCGGGCGTGCTTTTTTTACAAGTCATCGACTTGGATTATTAAGAATTTGCATTTAATGCATTTCTCCGTGAAGGAGGTAAAAATGACTCAAATGAAAAACCCGATTATTAGCGCATTGGCTAGCATCCTGGTTTTGTTCTTCATTCAATCTGCCAGCGCAGAAATTACCAGTGCTATTAAAGCTCAAGAAGCACTGACAATACATTCCCTTTTAGGAACAGACAGTGCTGGCAGCTATGCCTACGGTGAGAAAAAAAGTGAAGGAAGTAAAACAAAAACCGCACCACGAAAATCGGAAGGTAGCAAAAGTAAAGCTTACTCGAAAAAAAGACACGGCTACAATCCGCATAAAAAGTCAGAAGGCAGCGGCAAGAAATCTTATTCAGGACATCACGGGTCTAAGAGTGGGCATAAAAACCACGCATATAGTGCCAAGCATAAGAAACATCATTACTCAAAAGACAGCAGTCATGGCAGCCATAAAAGCTACAGCAAGCATGGCGGCCATAGTGCCCACTCATCAAAATGTTTTTTCAGTCACCTGCTAAACTTTCGCCACCAACTGCAGTTGACCGACTCTCAAGTGGAAGGCATCCAGAAGATGCGTTTCGAGTACCGGAAAAACAGTGTGATGTTGAAGGCAGAAAAAGAAGTCGCAAAAATGGAGTTTGATCGTCTCGTCCATGGTAAAACAGTAGACGCGTCAGCCATCCGTGCGGCTGGAGAAAAAATCATCGCCGCTAAAACTAAAAAGATCCGTGCGAAGGTCGAAGCTAAAATCGCGGTGATGAAACTATTGACCGACGAGCAAAGAAACCAAGTTCATAAAATGCATGCTTCCCACTAGGGGCGCATTATAAATTATCGGGGCGTGGCGCAGCCTGGCTAGCGTACCTGCTTTGGGAGCAGGGGGTCGGAGGTTCAAATCCTCTCGCCCCGACCAGTAAAGAAAGGACTTACGGCAATCGCTGTAGGTCCTTTTTTTTGTCTGTGTCAATTCTGAGTCAATATGCCTAGCTTGCCCTACAATTGAGCAATTGCATATTATCATTTTGCTCACAAACCCGATTGGAATATTCCAACATCTTCACCAGATCAGGAACAGAATAATAAGTTGTCATGCTCATTCTACCTTTGTGCCCTGTCAGAAAGTTTCTATCTTCTTCAGGTACTTCAGCTGCTCTTAGTCTCGTAGCATAAGTATGCTTTAAGCTATGTATTCCGGCATTAATAATACGTGGAAACATTTTCGCCGCCCTACTTCGAGCCCTCCTGAAAGCAGATGTATTCATCCTTTTGACAGGTTCCCCTTTATAGACAAACACAAACTCAGGATGATTTACTCTGTGTTTCTGAATCACGGATTTGGCAATGACGTTTAAAACTACCACTCGCCGAAGTCTGTTTTTCACAAACTCACCGGGAATCTCAAAATACCAAAGGCTATCATCCATTTGAACAAGCCACGACCAACGTAACTGGCAAACCTCTTGCTCTCGACATCCTGTGTTCACCTTGAAGAGGCACATATCACGATTAAATTCAGGAAGCTCATTGAACAAAGTGATCTGCTCTTCCCAAGAAATCGGGCCTACTTCACGTTTTTCCTTTAATCCAAGAGCCCTAGCTTCTTGTTCATCAACTAGAGGAACACAATTCCAGTTCGGGATTAAGGGCTTACCACCTGACCGTCTCCACCTCTTAACTGCCTTGTTCCCTATAATATTGAGAACACCTAAAGCATAATTAATGGTTCTGGCAGACACCTTACTCTTTGCTCTATCAAGAATGAACTGCTCCAAAGGATTTGCCCTGTTGTGCTCATCAAATCCCCTGAAAATTTCATTCATAGAAAGTTTTCCGATATACGGAGCCATCTGCTCTATATAACGAGCATCTTCCCCAATAGTGTCCTTGGTCGACTCGTTCAAATGCTTTGTTGCTACTGTGTTGAAATCAACAGCAGAACCCTCATCACCATACAAGTGCTTCTGCTTAATCTGATTTATGATGTCATTCAGAATCAGGGTCGCTTCTTCTTGCGAAGTCGTTCTAGTGCTTCGCCTAACTCTTTCTCCGAAGAGTGTGCCTTCGGCAAACAAGTAAGGGGAGTCCTTTCTTGTAACGAGCTTGATACCTTTTGTTTTACGTCCCATGTTTCCATACCTCCTTTCCTTGCGGGACGCCCGTTGCGTTCCACAATCCTATCAGCAAGAGCATGCATTTCCAACACATCAAATGAAACCCCTGATTGGGGATTATCACCCCACCTAATCTCTGTAAGATAAGGTCGGATACGCTTGTTAAAAAATCCCTTAGATACGCCAAAGAATTCTGAGGCTTTTTCCTGTTTGAAGAATCGTTGGTTTAAACAGCTCATAGAAATTATGTTTTGTAATACCTACTTATACCCGCAACATCCGTTACATGTAATGAAATAAAGGTGTTAATAGATTTTTATGACGTAACAGCACAATCTCTTGTAACGGCTTCTTATCCAGACAACTCTTTTTAAAATGGGATTGTAACGTCTGTTACGCCTTCATCCCTTTCCTCAGGCAAATACCTCCTGAATGTCTCCTCAAAGTCTTGCCTGTAATATCCTTTTTTCGTAGCACCATCAAAAAATCTTATGGTTGTTGGCCTTATTCCAAAAGGCTTTAGTTGTTTAGCCACAATAACAGGTGTTATAGGCCATCCTCCTTTAAACTCAGACCAAGGTCTATCATCCATTTCATTCAGCAGATTTGTCAGCTCCAAAGTTGGTATACGATCTTCACCAACTTCATCAAAAATATCTTTGATGTCGGATAACAACATTATTTTGTAAGATTCATCAGGTTGTTTCTCTTCGCTAGAAATAATTAAAGCAGCCTGCCTTCCTCTCTCCGGCCAATCCCCTCCAATACATTCTGCAATGGTAATAAGAGGTCGCCAATTATCCTGACTTCTGTCATTTAAAGATTCTGGCAGCTTTGGGTCTATAAACTTGAGAGCTTCCATATTATCTTTTGTCCAGCGAAATGCTTTACTCTTTAGGCCTTTCAAATCACATAAGCGATCAGCTCTTAATCGTTCCACCATTTCTCCTTTTTCTTTTCTACGCATAGGGATAATGATAGATCGATCTTCAAGTGTGTCCTTTCTTTTTCCAATTCCTGCAAATACTTTAGGGCACCAAACCGAAAACTGTCTAGGTGTGTGATCATCCCCTTCAACTCGCATAACAAACGCACCACTTTTTCTATGCCCTGCATTCAAAACACCATAGATTTCTTGATTATCATTGAGAAAGGTATCTGCTTCGTCTATGAGGAGAGTTGGTCTATAGGCCTCAATGCTCCTAAATAATGCGGCTGTGGAGATATTTGAAGTTACAAGGGGACGAGGCACAAAGGCTGAAATTACATCCAGAAGTGTAGTTTTCCCACAGCGTTTCGTGGGGGAATTAATAATTAATAATGGAAAAATTTCAAAAACATCATGTGCCCAACTTGTTAGAATCCAAAGAGCAATCGCATCTTTTCCTCCATCTGGAAGGATCACATACTTTTTAAGGACACCTGTTATTTCTTCCAATAACTCCAAGCCATCTACTGGATCGTCCCATGGTTCCGGATCATCAAAGTCCAAGCCTCTTGATGATTCCTTTTCTTCTACGTAAATAGCAGAACCAAAAGCATCCTTTACCAATTGAGCTGGACTCTTTACATCGATTTTACTTAAATGATTAACCAATTCACTCTGAGCTAGCTTAAGCCATGTGGAATCTCGACCTTGAGTCAAGCGAACTAGATCAGACAAGGCTCTATATTTCTCATCCACAACAGTTGACTCCTTGGTTAGATCAGAGAACCCTGATTCTTCCAGAGCTTGCTCCATGGAATCTGAAGACTTTTCACTAGAAGAAGAACTTTCATCCTGAATAATTGAAAGTGGTTCGGTTGTTGGTTCTACACATAAGGGAGCCTCTTCAACTTTCCTATTAAACTCCTCAACGGAATAGACTTCTAGGTAATCACTGACATCTCCATGGCTTGGTAATTCAGGAAACTGAACTATCTTGATAGAGCTTGCGATTCCACTTAGAGACTCCATGATTGTCTTTCCATGATTTCTACCTGCATCATCATTATCTTCCAGTATTACAACATCCCTTTCTTTTAGAAATTTGTTGAACTCAGGTTTCCAATTACCCTCACCACAAGGATTAGTGGTGGCAACAAATCCATGTTCCCAGAGAGTGTCCACATCCTTTTCTCCGCCCGGTATAAAAACACTGCTTTTACTGGCCAATAACTCTGGCAGACGATAAGGAACTTTAGGCACACCTTTAATATTCCAAACCCAATCTCCCTTGCCATCAGGTCTTCTATACCGGAAACACTTTGGCTGATAGCGAACTGCTTCAAATAGGAGCTGCTCATTCTCATCTGGATATTTATAAGTGGCTACAATCTTTTTAGTTGAATTAATACTCATCAATAAAACTCCAAGTTAAGGTCACGACAGGCTTGAATAAAACCCATCTGGTTTTTTTTCTTATGAAAAGCCAGCACATCGCCACCCTTGGCACCACACCCAAAGCATTTAAACCAACCTTGATCAAGGTTAATTGATAAGCTAGGAGTTCGGTCGTTATGAAAACAGCAGTGAACCAATGTATTCCCGCTTTGCTTTGGTAGCTTGAAATAGCGGGAATAATATTTAAAAGGCTCAGGAAGTTTGGAGCGATCTATCGAGTGCTTTCTCATGGAAACCTCAGGTCTGTTTAAATTTAGTTACTGACCAATCAAAGAGAGGCTAACAAATGAGATGTGGTTTTCAGGTGGGGTTTTAAAAAAAAGAATTTATTTAAAATCCAAGACCAAACCAAGAACCAAGTTGGACGCCTTGTGAGGTTAAGTTTCTTACACGTTCCATCACTTTGGTGCTGTCTAATCCCTCATCTTCTTCAGAAATAATATTTCCGGCAAATAGGATAGAATTAGATATATCGGCTACATTTTCATAACACGGGCTTCCTAGGTCAGGCATATGCCCCCTAGTAAATTTTAAAAATTCTTTATTGGATTGATCTGATGTGAATTGTCTGAAAAGAAATACGAGATTAAATAAAAGACTATTAATTTCAGCAGATTTTCGTTTTGCTTGTGGAGTCAAGTTGCCGGGATAAATTAAAGCTCCCCATTTTTTTGCAAGCATACTTTCTACTAAATTTTCGCCTGAAGGGTCTTCTGTCAAATTTGACTTCAATCTTTTCAGGTAGATTTCTAAACCTTTGTCAAATAATTCAAAGGGAAATGAAAACCAATCCCTGTCTGAATGAGGCCAATTGTATTCCAAGACCTCTCTTGGAATATTATCAATGTCAAAAAATTCTTCACGAGTAACCAATAGAGCAAGAGGGTCATAAGGAGTTCCCTGTTGTTTTTTTATGAGTCCTCTTAATTTTTCTATTGCAAGAATCTGAGATTGTATGTTCTGAAGATTATCCTTTTGATCTTCAAAAGTTTCTTTTATATTTAATTTGATTTTGCTGTTTAACGGCGTGGCAGAAAATGAGACAGAGTGAACATGCCAAACCAACTCATCAAACTCTTTTTCGCTTCTTTTACCCTTAATTTTTTTTAATCTGTTAAGCGCATCAGTATAAGTATTTTCTTTTAAGGCCCACTCCAGCCACTTATCAAATTCAACTTTAATTATTTTTTCTGGCTGATTAGGGCCTTTATCATGCCAGTCCAGATCAATCCACCAGTTACTATCTTTAGGGAAGTAACTTTTTAAAATTTCATATTTGTCAACTGGATCACACATATCCTTAAATTATAAGCTTGGCGGGAGAAAGATGCTTCCTTTTGGGGAGTACTTGAGGGGTACTTGAGGGGTACTTGTACTACCTTAAATCCTTTAGATAGTTAAGTTAGAGGGTTTATGATAACTCTTAGGGTGATTAAAATTTTCTGTTTCTTTTTCTCTGTCTCAAGGCTAAAAATACTATTTGCTTAAGTAGAAAGGATGGTCTAATCCTTTCGCTGCATTTTAATCCATTGGTTTAGTTTTTCGCCCTCATCCTTTTCCATTACCCTTGCAACGTTTTCTTCAAATATATGTACAATCTTAGCATATGCAATCATGCAAAACAGGCTCGCTATTCCTTGTACCCAAAGATTATCCGGCCAATTACCAAAGGCTATAAAAAGTATGCTACACCAAAATATAGCCAAACTTATAAAAACAAAATATGTGATTACTCTCCTAGGGCGAGATAGTCTTTTCATTTCCCTTTCAAGCTTCCTTGGATATTCATCCATTTCATACATCTTTTTTTTTAAATCTTTTTTATGTTTATCCCCTTTCACAAGTTTTACTTTTAGCCTCCAAACTATTTGATTAAATAGTCGTATTGTCAAACTCTCCAAGAAAGACAGCCCATTTTATTCGGTATGGTAATAGTAGCATTTCTGGTATAATTCGCCAAGCCAACCAATGGTTTCCACTTCTGACCATAAATAATGCCATGCCCTTCCAAAAATATATTAACGCTGCTCAAAAACAGTACAAGTCTGGTATAGCTGGAGAACACGCCTATCGTCCCGCCCTTCAAAATCTTCTAGAAGACCTAATTCCAGATGTGCTGGCCACGAATGATCCAAAAAAAATTAAATGTGGCGCACCAGATTTCATCTTATCCAGAAACAAAATTCATGTTGGTTACATAGAAGCAAAAGACATTGGAATTAATTTGGATAAGGAAGAAAAAAGTGACCAGTTAAATCGCTATCGGACAAGCCTTGACAACCTAATCTTAACTGACTATATGGAATTTCGTCTGTACCGGTATTCTGAAAGAGTCGAAACAATTTCTATTGCAGAAATTCAAGGGAAAGATATAAAACTTCTGCCGGAGAATATTGACCATTTAAAAAGACTTCTTATCGACTTTGCTTCATTTTCTGGTCAAACAATTAAGTCTTCTAAAAAACTAGCAGAAATGATGGCGCACAAAGCTCGTCTAATGCGGGATGTTTTTTATAAAATCGTAAAGAATACCGACGAGGAAAGTTCTCTTCATGACCAGCTAAAAGCATTCCAATTAATTTTGGTTCATGATATGGATGAGGAGCAATTCGCTGATGTTTACGCCCAAACGTTAGCATACGGCCTTTTCACAGCCCGTTTGCATGATAAAACACCCGAAGACTTTTCTCGTGAAGAAGCCCTATACCTTATACCAAAAACTAACCCATTTTTGCGCCAACTTTTTGTATATGTAGCGGGGCCAGATTTGGATGACCGGATAGTTTGGATGGTCGATGCGCTATGTGAAGTGTTTCGTGCTACAGACTTAAAAGCAATCTTAAAAGATTTTGGATCAGGAACTGGTCAGAAAGACCCAATTCTTCATTTCTATGAAACTTTTCTTAAAGAGTACGACAAATCAATAAAGGATTTACGTGGTGTTTGGTACACACCTGAATCGGTAGTTAATTTTATTGTTCGTGCCATTGATGAAGTTTTGAAAAATCATTTTCAAGTGAAGGAGGGAATTTGCGACAAATCTAAAATTATGATTGAGGTTGAGGCGCAGGAAACTGACAAGCGAACTAAAACAGGTCGAAAAATGTCTAAAAGAAAAGTACATAAAATTCAGCTTCTAGACGTTGCAACAGGTACAGGGACATTTTTGGCTGAAGTAATCAAACAAATTAGTAAGTGCTTTAAAGGCCAAGAGGGCATTTGGGTCAACTATCTTGAAAATGATCTCCTGCCACGATTGCACGGTTTCGAATTACTAATGGCTAGTTATGCCATGTGCCATATGAAACTTGATTTGCTCTTACAGGAAATTGGGCTCAAGCCATCGAATACTAAAAGGGTAAGTGTCTATTTAACAAATAGTCTTGAAGAGCATCATCCTGAAATCGACACACTTTTTGCCTCGTGGCTATCCCGAGAAGCAAATGATGCAAGTTGGATAAAGAAGAACATGCCAATAATGGTTGCCTTTGGCAACCCACCATACAACGGAGAGAGTATAAATAAAAGCGACTGGATCATGGGCCTAATGGATTCATACAAACAGGAACCAAGCGGAGGAAAACTTCAAGAACAAAATATAAAGTGGATTAACAATGACTACGCCAAGTTTATTAGAATGGGAGAATCTTTTATACAAAAAAACGGGAAAGGGATTTTGGCATATATCACTAGTCACTCTTACCTAGACGGGCCAATTTTTAGAGGCATGCGCTACCATCTGTTAAACACTTTTGATGACATTTACATTATTGACCTCCATGGAAATGCTCAGAAAAATGAAACAGCACCAGATGGCACAGCCGACAATAATGTCTTTGACATATTGGAAGGTGTTTCAATTATCATTGCAGCTAAGCACTCAAAACATTCAGGCAAGAAACCTCTTGCAAACCTTCATCATTTCGATTTATTCGGTGAACGCCAATCAAAATACGATTTTTTATTCAGCAACCAGCTCTCCTCCATTCCTTTTAAAAAATTAGATTACCAAGAACCTTATTATTTTTTTGTTCCAAAAAACTTTTCTGGCAAAGAAGAGTACGAAAAAGGATTTTCCATAACTGAAATTTTTCCTGTCCACTCAGTAGGAATTGCAACAGCACGAGACAAGTTAACCATTCATTACAATGAAGATTCCTTAGTTGAAACTATTAAAAATTTTAGTTCATTGTCAACTGAAGATGCTCGGAAAGAATACAACTTGAAAAAAGATGTGCGTGATTGGAAAGTTGCATGGGCACAGAAAGACTTGTCTGACTCTAAATTAAGTCATGAAAGAATAAAACAAATTAGTTATCGTCCTTTTGACAAGCGTTGGACTTACTACACAGGTAAAACAAAAGGTTTTCATTGTATGCCTAGGCCAGAAGTCATGGAGCATATGCTTGCTGGAAGCAATATAGGCTTGCTAACTTCACGCATGACTAAAGGTGAAGATTTCGCACATGTTTTCGTGTCAACTAATATTACAGAAGTTATTCACCTCTCATCAAAAACATCTAACAATGCTTTCCTATTTCCTTTGTATACTTTTAATAGAACTTTGGAAAATCTCGATGGAAAAGCTCCCAATCTTGATCCGAAAATTTATTCCCTAATAGAGAAGGCTATTCCAGATGTAACACCAGAATTATTATTTAATTACATTTATGCAGTGCTACACAGCTCAGCATATCGCCTGCGCTATTCTGAATTTTTAAAGATTGAATTTCCTCGGGTTCCGTATCCTACATGTTCAAAAGTTTTCCACGCACTTGCCGAACAAGGTGCAAAGTTAATTGAATTGCACATGATGCGAGATAAAAAGCTAGACACCCTCATTACCAATTATCCGGCGGGGGGAGACCATAAGGTTGAAAAGTTTGTTTTTGAGGATGGAAAAGTTTGGATTAATGGGACACAGTTTTTCGGAAAGGTGCCAAAGGTTGCATGGGAATTTTATATTGGTGGTTACCAGCCTGCACAAAAGTGGCTGAAAGACCGCAAAGGCCGCAGCTTGACCATTGATGAGATTGCTCACTGGCAAAAAATAATAGTTGCTTTAGTTGAAACAGATAAAATCATGAAGGAAATTGATACTATCGAATTCTTGCCTGCTTAATAGTTTTTTTCAATGCATTGATATGGATAAGCTTTATAGATTTATAATATTTGGGATTTCATTATATCTTTTTTGGGTAGCTGTAGACCTTGCAAAAGTGGGGCAATTGAAAAATGCTACCCTTGTTTTTTCAGCTGGGTTCCTTTGCTTAGTATTTGTTTATTTAACCAGATTCAAAAAAGTCGAAACGCCGTGGTTAAAAATGGAAATGTGGGAAGAAAAAATGGAGGAAGCTGAGAAATTAATCAATAATTTAAAATCTTTATCTGCTGCTGTGGGAAAGCCGATGTTTACTATGATTGCAAAAATGGGACGTTGGGGTGCTTCCATTTCCAGAAAGGAACGATATGAAATAGGCGTAGAACTCCAAAAGGTGCTTGAAGACAATCAAGTGCCATCCGAAAAGATACAAGAGGCTAAGGAACATTGGGATTACATTAATGTAAAGGATCAAGCTGCCCCAATAATTCAAGAATTAAAACGAAGGAGAAATTCAGAAGAAAATATTATCCGAGAAGAATTAAATAAAATTAATCAACCAGTTAGCTCTGATGATTTACCACTCCATAATGAATTAGCGGAAAGGCTTCGGGACAACGGCGAAAAAGTTTGGAAACTAAAAAATATATTTAAAGAAAAAAACATTGTGGATTTTATGGATAGTTTTAATATGGCTATTAATGATGACTCCATGTATCCAGATGGCAATAAAGATGAGTTCCTTCAAAGCAATAATGCGGTTTTAAAAGACATCAAACATTACGTAGAAACCAGAGAGTTCAGAAGATTGAATTACTGGTTCACTTCTGATCCAAATGAAAGAGAATCTTAAATTTAATTGAGTTTGTTTAGACCAATTGATTTTTAGTAAATGATCTCGCACAAATTAAATTAATAACAATATGCGCTTTTCTCAGAGAATAAAAAAAGAGCCGGTAAAGAAGGAAATGCAATTTGAATCGATGGATGACCATTTGCGTGCTGGCTTATGGAATGTTTTTTATAAAGAAATTTTTTATGGATATAGCGAGGCTTATGTTTTTGAAAATGCACGAGTATATTCTCTTTTTGAAGATATCTGGGCAAACTTTTTTAAATACCATTTAGACAATGTTCCTGAAGATGCGGATTACGCTTTAGAAAAAATCAAACAAGGTTTTTTCGGTTTAGCTTGGACGGGTGCTTATGATTTTGCTGAACATGTCGTAGATAATATTCATCTGATGGAATTTGGTGATGACGAAAGGGATCACCTTCAAAAACAATTCAACAATATTCTCGAAAGAGAATTTTCTGCATACAGATTTATAGACAGCATACTATCTCCAATTTCGAATGAACAAGAAATGGGAGTAATCCAAGAAGTTTTAGAAGAATCGAAATCAAATAACTTATTAGGAGTTTATGCGCACATAAAAGCAGCTCAATCTAAATTATCCGACAGAGAGAATCCTGATTTTCGTAACTCAATTAAGGAATCAATATCTGCGGTTGAGTCAGTAGTAAAAATAATTTCAGGAAATCCCAAAGCAGCACTTGGTCAGGCCTTAAAACTAATAGAAGACAAAATTGATATACATTCTGCCCTTAAAGAAGGGTTTGGGAAATTATATGGATGGACTAATGATAGTGATGGTATCAGACACGCTTTAATGGAAAAGTCCGATTTAGATTTTGATGACGCATTGTATATGCTAGTATCCTGTTCAGCATTCGTTCATTACTTAATCGTGAAAGCTGAAAAGGCAGGGATTGATTTCAAAAACATTTCATCTTAATGCAGGGTTTTCTTTGTAATTTACAAAAAAGTGAATTTGGAAATTTAAAAAACCGCAAAATTTTTCTTTTAGACAACCCATACCTATTTACTAAGGAGGGCAGAGTCTGGGACTCCTACTTGGGGTGACCCCCTCTTCCATTGTTTTACCTGTGTCAATTCTGTGGCAACCTTTATTGCACTTCTTGGCTTTTATGGACACAGACTGCAACGAGCGTCTCCGCAAGTTCAATGTTTATAAGGTTTAAAAATTGCGTACCTGCTTTGGGAGCAGGGGGTCGGAGGTTCAAATCCTCTCGCCCCGACC
>CAZECX010000107.1:0-11069 GCA_964510965.1 uncultured Nitrospina sp.
GTTCCGGTGGTGGAACTGGGACAACTGCCGCATGCACCCTGATAATGGATTTTGATTTGTTTGCCTTCGATGGCGAGGATGTTGATTCCACCACCATCGTTTGCAAGTGCGGGTCGGATGGCAACGTCGAGTAAGGCGTTGACCACTTCGGTTTGTCGTTCGCCATCGTAGGTGAAGAACTCTTCTTTTTTGAATTCTTCAAGAACCGGGTGGACGTCTGTTGCGTGTTCGGCCTCGTCGCCTTTCTCATAGAAGGATAAAAGTTCTTCTATCGTGTGTCCGGTTTTTTCCATCAAGGTATGCCAGCCCACCGAGTTTGCTTTGGTGATGGTGACAAAGTTTTCTTTTAAGTAGATGCTTTGGATTCCGAAAATTTCGAACAGGGCTTTTGCCAGGACGTTGTCACCTGCATCTTCGGGGGAGTCGAACGTTTTGGTGCCGTCGCCCATCACCTTTCCGTTCAAGATGAATTGGAACGCATCGGGATTGGGTGTGGGTTGCACACGAACTATTTTGAAGGTTCCCGGCTCTTTCGGATCGGCTGTTTTTTCTTCACTCATAGGAAACTCTAATCGCTTAACGTTGACTCGTTGCTATTATAAACGATTTGGAGGTTTCTTTATTTTTTTATTTCATTTAGTTTTTCTTTGAAAACATGGAAGCTTTCGGCATCGAACAGGACAAATGTGAGCGATTGGATTTGAGTTTCTGTTGAAAAATAGTCGATTGCTGCGTTCAGCAGGGTGGTCGCGGCGAGTTCCAGAGGGAACCCGAAAATACCGGTGCTCAGGGCGGGAAAGGCTATGGATGAGATTTGGTTTTCTTCTGCGCGTTTGAGGCTGTTGAGGAGGGCGTTTTTAAGTTTGCTGGTTTCTTCTCCCTCACCCCATCGGGGGCCGACGGCGTGGATCACGTATTGGCAATTTAAATTTCCTGCCGAGGTGATTACGGCATCGCCAACGGGGCAATGGCCGATGCGGTCGCATTCTTTTTGAATTTCGGGTCCGCCTTTTTTGCGGATGGCTCCTGCCACTCCCGCGCCCAGTATCAAATCGGAATTGGCAGCGTTAACGATGGCCTCGGCATTGCTTTCGGTGATGTCTCCCTGTTCTAGAATCAGTCGGGACTGGTTTAGGGTGATTTCCATTTTATTTACCGGTTGATCCGAAGCCTCCTTCACTGCGAGCGGTCTCGCTCAATTCATCGGCTGAGAGAAACTGGACTCTCTCGACTTTCTGAATTAAAATTTGCGCGATGCGATCCCCCGGCTCGATTTGGAATTCGTTGTCGGAATGGTTGAAGAGAAGAACTTTAACTTCGCCGCGGTAATGGGAATCGATGACGCCGGCTCCACAATCGATGCCTTTTTTCACGGCCAACCCACTTCGCGGCCATATCAAACCGACATGCCCGTCGGGGATTTCCAGGCGGACACCGGTTGCGACCAGCAATCGGTCTCTTGGCGGAATAACTACTTTTTCGGATGCGGTGATGTCGGCACCAGCATCACCGGCATGCGCGTATTGAGGTATGGAGCTACCGGAAACCCGGCAGGTAGGATCGGATTCTTCTTTGTTCATTATTATAAGTCCGCGTGAAGTTTAAAAAGCGGATTATAGCAGGAGGGGAAAAAATGGGGATTAAAAAAAGAAAAAACCGGGAAAGAGGGTGAACGCCCCGCCATTTCCCGGATAATGAGAACTTTAAATTATTCTATTACTACAACCGTCCCTGACAAGGAGTATTTACTGCTCCGGTAAGGGCGGGGCGCTTCCAATTAAAGAAAGGAGGCGGGCTACTATTTTTCCGGGATATACCCGGGGTCAAAAAGGGACTCCACTTTACGCCAATTGGATAGATATCATCTGCCGAGATGCATCGCAGAGTTCGGCTGGCGCTCAAAACGCTTGGGGGTTTGGGAAGGGATTTGAGACTGCTATACATCCCACTGGTTGCTGTTAACAGTTGAAATTCGGGATGCATCTCATTCATTACAATGGAATCCTCTTTTCTAGTAACCCGCCGCTGGAAGATCTTTAAACTATCTCTCAATTTCTTTAGCCTTCCAAAAAAACGACACTCCAAATGGGGCTAATATTCAACGCCCATGTAAACCTATTCATTGCTTTATATTGTATGCTCTGCAAAAAATACCACTACATATAGTATCTGTCAAGCGCTTATTTGAAAAAAATTGCTAAAAAACGTAAAAAGCCTTATTTTATAAGTATTTATGTGCGTCAAAAAACCTGTTTTTTTCTGATATTTTCCTCTTGACCCAATATGAAGTGTGTTTAAAATTAAAAGCTTACAATATATGGGGGTCCTAGCAAGAGAGAGCGGCTAGGATGCTCGAGTTTTTTTATTGAGCTTTGAACCGGTTGAAGTCCAGGGGAAGGGAGTCTAGATGCTTCTTTTTGATCCGATAATAGCCATTTTTACCTCCTATTTGGGCGTAATATTGTTGGCTATTGGTATCAAGATTACCGACCATTAGTTCTGTGATTTTTTCCGTATTATTTTTCCATATGCTGACTTTATACACCGGGGGAGTTAATCCAGCGGATTCCGGTGGCTTGCCCGTTTCGTTAAATAATTCGAACTCCATTCCCTTCATCGTCCAAAGCAGGTCTTTTGCCAGAAACTCCTTTACTTTTATTTCTTCAGGTTTGAGCAAACTCCAGGTAGCACCCGATTTTTGTAATTCGAAAAGGGTCTTTTGTTTCTCGATGATAATTTTGTTTGCATCATCTGTTTCAAATTTGAATAGTTTTTTGTTACGTAGTTCATGAAAGCTGCGGAATAGCTTTTGTGTTGTCTCTTTGGAAACCGAAAACACGGTGGACTCACCCGTTCGTTGTGCGAAAACCTCTTTACCATCGAGCGTGGTGTTGCCGAAATGAATCCTTATGGCTTTCCCCTTTGCAAGTTTTAATGAGAAGGAACGCTTGGGTTTGTCGAGTCCAAAGGAGTCGGTGGCATCCAGGGATAGTTTGATGAACTCAGTGAGTTTTGCTTCTTTCAAGTCGAAAAATAGACTTCTTAAGGTTGCCATGTCGGCGGTGGTTTCTTTGGGTTTCTTGATTATCCATTCATCCTTTTCCAAACGCACCGCTTGAATGGTTTCTTCTTCTGTTTGTATATTTATTTCTGCTACGTTTTTTTCTTCGAATTCGATCAAAGTTTTATTTAGAAAATCGACGTTCTTTTTTTCAAGAGTGTTGCGAAATTTTGAATCGACCCGAAAAACTCCAGGAGCTCCTTCTTTTTTTGCATAGGTCCCGGAACCCATTTTTGTGTCCCCAAGATCGATGGAATAGACTTTTTTATCTTCGTCCTCCAGGGTAAGGGTAGTGGTAGGTTTATCCAGTCCATAGAGTTTCAGGGAATCGGGATTTTCACTGTCAAATTCTTTGATGCTTGAAAATTGAATCGCTTGTAAAAAAGCCAAAACTGCATCTTTGTCAGCTTTTGCTTTGACCTCTCCAGACACAAGCCATTCATCTTTTTCTCGGACTAAATTCAAAGGATGTTTTTCCCTTTTAATTTGAATCCGGTTGATGGAACCCGAACTAAAATTAAAAATGGTTTTATCCCTAAACTGGTAGACCGATTTATCAAAGTTTGTTTTAGATGTGGCTGCAAGAAGTACTTTTGGATCACTCTTTAGCTTGAGATATATTTTTCCGCCCATTGGGCTTTCATGGCCTAGCAGTATGGATTCTTCTTTACCGTCTTTGAACATAAAATGAATTTTAAAGAAGGGGTTTTGCAGACCGTATTGCGAAAGGTCTTTCGGATTACTCTCGACAACCCGGGATTTCTCCAGATTTTCTATTTCTGAAAGGAAGGATTCTGCTTCGGGGGTATCCCCCGCAGTTTTCAAGGGTTGGCTAAGATGCCAGGTGCTGTCCGTATTTTGTTGCAGGGTTATGGTTTTGTCGTTTTTGATTAAGGAGAATTCTTTGACGTCGGCTATTTGAAAGTAGAGAACTTTGCCGGCTATCTCTTTTTCTTTGGCTTTCTTTTCTTCGGCGGGCAGGTCGACAAGGAAATAATAAATTCCCAGGCTGAGGAAAACGACCATCATCCAGGCCGTTCCTTTAAACTTCATAGACCTCTTCTCCTCCACCAAATCCGAATGCCGGTACCGGCTACGATTCCCGGAAAAACCAGAACACCCAAAATAAAAATGGCGCTCCCCCATGAACTGGTCAAGTGGACAGGGGAATTTTTTCTTTCTTTGGGGCGAATTGAAATAAGGCTTTCTTCTTCCGCCAACCAGGAAACGGTATTTAGAAAAAAGTCTCCATTGCCGGAAAAGTTGCTGTACCGGTTGTTAGAAAAATCTGAATCGCCAATAACAACCAGAGTGGCTTTCGGTTGATTTTTTTCATGCTCGTGAGGTTCTTCATTTTCCTCATGGGCTTCTTCTTTTCCCAGGAGTTTAGTAGCCACTACCGCGACGGGGACGGGTCCTTTTAGGTCGGACTCTGCATCAAATTTTACGGTGCCCGATTCAAAGTCTGACTCTCCCCAACTATTGGCACTGGTCTTCAACAATTCAACAGTTGCAATTTTAGATGTTGGGATTGTTCTGACGGACTGGATAATTGGAAAGATGGTTGCGAGAACAAATTCGCTGGTAATATCGTGAACCGTGTATTGATTCACAACAGGGGCTGCAAAATCTCCTCCAAACAACTTGGACATAGGGTCGATAACAATATCGTTGCCAAGTTCAATACTCCAGCTTTTCAGGAACGCTTCCATGCCGTGTTTGGATTTGGGGTCGACGAGCATCATGACAGCTCCCCCTTTTTCAAGATAAGACTGCAGGGCTTTTTGCTCTTCCCGTTGTATCGGTTTTTTGGGTCCAGCCACAACCAGAGCAGCTGTGTCTTCCGGGACTTGTCCGGTCTGCAGAAGTAGTAAGGGCTTAACTATAAATCCGTCTTGCTCAAGATTATTTTTGGCAGTTTGGTAGCCTTCATTTTCAGTGCTATCAATTTGGCTTTCTCCATGACCTTCAAGAAAATAGATTACCTTTTGTTCATCGCGAGTGACTTTTAAAAGTGCGTTAGTCAGGTTTTCTTCTGTGGCATTTTGTATTTTGGTTTCTTTGGCTCCACTTTCCAAAACGATGGTGCCATAAGTGGTGACTCCATATTGTTTGGTCACTGCGGGGTTTTTATCGGGGTCGACATAACTTATCTCGATTTGGTCTGTTTCTTCAAGGTACCCGGAAACCAAATTGCTGAATGCCATTTTTTCTGGTGTTTCAATTTGAAAAAAAGCCGTTAACTTAACTTCGCGAGGAAGATCTGCAACAAATTTTTTAGTTTGAGGCGCCAGGGTAAATAAGTTTCCTTCCGTGAAATCGAATCGGTGTTTGTGACGATGAATTAGTAGATTGGTAAAAATAAGGACTCCCAGGAATACTGAAGTCAGGATGATGGCATTGGTTCCATGTTGGGCCGTTCGCGAAGAAAAGAATTGTTTTAAACTTGTGCCCTCAGAAACCAGAAAAAATATTCCATTTGAAACGGAAAGGGCCGTTAATGAAAGGATTAGGGTTTTTAAGTCTGGAAGAACAATATAAAAAAACAGTGCGGCAAACGCTGATATTAAGGCCAACCAACCTGCTATGGGTACGAATTTTTTCATTAGTTTACCTCCACCGATTCGAGTCTAAAGTGCGATGGCAAAGGAAAAGTCCGAAAATAATAAAGGAAAGGTAATAAGCCAGGTCGCTGGTTTCTATCATGCCTTTTAAAAAGCGATCCAAATGTTCAATGATGGAAAGATATTGGAGCACTTGTCCGGTTGCGGAATCGGCTGATTGCGCACCCCATCCAATGACCCACATGAACAGAGAAAAGCCAAAAGTGATTACCGCGGCAACGATCTGGTTTTCTGTCAATGAAGATGCAAACACCCCAACCGAAACATAGCAGCCCGCCATGAGCAATACACCCAGAAAGCCTGTCAGAACAGGGCCAATGTCCGGTTCTGCAATCATGAAAAGAAAACCAATGGAGTAACCTGACATTAGAATCATCAGTGTTACCACCAACATGCATGCAAGAAATTTCCCTAAAACAATTTCTTTTAGTTGTACGGGTGAAGAAAGCAACAAGCGAAAAGTTTTAGATTTTTTCTCTTCTGCAAAACTTCGCATTGTGATGATGGGAATTATGAGAAGTAAAATCACCGCCATATTCTGAAAGCTGGGTTCGATGACCATTTCATTTATATTCAGAGCCATACCCATTTGTTGGAATTGTCCCGATTGCATGCTTTGCATGTTGAAAAAACTTAGGATATTAATAAATATATAACTGTAGATAATTAAAAATATCGTAGTGACGACATAAAAAATGGGGGAGTTGAAAAATGAACCCAGGTCTCTTTTAGCTATGATCCAACTGTTCTTCATGCAGCAGGTTCCTTTTCTTCAAGGGTTAGCTTGAGGAATATGTCTTCAAGCGTCATGGAAACAGGTTTGAGTTCCACGATTCCCCACTTTTTATCCAAGGCCAGCTTTGCAATATCGTCTTGAAGGTTTGTTCTCAACCCGCATTCAATGAGGAATTGGTTTTCTTCTCCAGGTGAAACCGAAAGAACCTGATCCAGAGCACTTAACTTTTCAGCAATGTCGTTTTCCACGTTTCTTATGGTTAAGGAAAGGCGCTCACTTTTTCTTAAAGAGGCCGTCAATCCACTCAAAGAATCTACGGCTGCAATCTCACCCTCGTTAATGATAATCACACGTTTGCAAATTTGAGTGATTTCAGGGAGGATGTGCGAACTTAGGATAATGGTATGTTCGGCGGCCAGATCCTGAATTAATTTTCGGATTTCAATAATCTGAATGGGATCCAAACCTACCGTTGGTTCATCCAGGATTAGGATTTCAGGATCGTGGACCATGGCTTGGGCCAATCCAACCCTTTGCTGGTAGCCCTTGGAGAGTCGCCCGGTAATGCGGTGGCTAACATCTTTAAGCGCACACTTTTCAATAACCCTCATGACAGAGGAAGAGATTTGCTTTGCATCAACTCCCCTGATTCCGGCGGAAAATTTTAAAAAATCTGTAACGATCATATCAGGATACAAGGGAGGGGTTTCCGGGAGATATCCGATGATCTTTCTTATTTCAAGGGATTGTTCAAAGGTGTCGAATCCGTTTATTTTTGCGCTTCCACTTGAAGCAGGGAGAATGCAGGAAATTATATTCATGGTTGTGCTTTTGCCCGCACCATTGGGGCCTAGAAAGCCGACAACTTCGCCTTTTTCAATTTGAAACGAAATATTATTTATGGCACATCGGGTCCCATAATACCGAGTCAGGTTTTCAACCTCAATCATTCTGATGCTCCATTACAACCATTGAAAATCTGGGAAAGATTTTTCTTTTGTTTTTACTGCGGAAAATACTAATAGGAAAAATCAAAGGAAAACTGAATTAGGAAAAATTAGCATAGTGAATTAATGGTTTTCAATAAAAAACTTAATCTCTATTCGAGAGTAGCAGTGTTGGTGGACTAGAGTAAAGGAGTAATTGAAAAGTTTGGTCAGGTGGTAAAAATCTCGTTTATACTTTAAACATTCCGAGAATCCAGATTCCGTAAAATAGCAGGAATGCTGTGGAAAAAATGATTGCTGGTCTGGGATTCAAACCTGCCGTTGGAGTGACTGCCTTTAACAAAAAGAGGACTGCACAGGTTACCCATCCAAAAAACCCGATCTCCGTTAGTATTGACCCCATGGTTGAGGGGGATCTTTCGGCCTGCAATTTTTCGAGAAAATTATTTTTCCGACTTTCAAAGGAAATCTCACTCTTTTTTATTGGGTCTGATTTGCCAGCCATCCAGTGTGCCATTTTCTCATTGCATAGTTTTATCCACTTTTCCCCGGGAGTCCAAATACTGCGAGTCGAATAAAATGCACCGCGTAGAAGACGGCAGCTTTTTAATGCTTCTTCAATCAGATTTTTAGATTCATAGGAAAGGGTGATGTTCCAAATTTTTTCGGCAGCCAGGGCCGCTGTCTCAGAACCTGGGATATGCCATTGAATGGCACGCTCGTAATGGACCACAGCCTGAATGAGATTTTTATTTTGGGAAAATTCATCTCCATTGGAGAGTTCTTCTTTGCCATTAAAATAAATTTTTAAAACTGTCAAAAAAAATAAAATCGTAAAACCCACGAGAACATTTGCGGCAATAATTTTTGTTTTCATTTTGTTCTGAGGCGTTTCCCTTTTTGTTGTGCCGATTTATATATTGTGTATATGATTTCCAATGCCTTTACAGCATCTTTGCCGGTGGAGCTGCCCAGTTTTCCTGTGCGGATGCTTTTAATCAAATCTCTGGCGCTGCCCACAAATGGGGTTTCATAGCGTTTAGGCTCGGGAAATGGAATTTTTTCCAGTTCATGGAAACCTTTAAAGCGTTTGCTTTTTTGAGTTACATACAGTTCTCTTCCTGAGTTTCCGATTAACAGACGGCCTTCTGATCCTTGAATGTCTAATTCAAAATTAAAATATTTCCGCGCTCCTCCACCTTCAACAAATCCTATGGCACCATTTTGAAATCCGATCATGGCACATGCCATCTCCTCTATAAATTTTTTTCCTTTGGGTCTTGTTTCGTGACCCGAGACCCATTTAATGGGGCCACCAAAATATAAAAGAAGATCGATTAAATGTGTTCCATCATGAAACAGAGGCCCCCCTCCAAATTCTGATACAGGTAAGACACTGGGTTTCCAGCTCAAAGCATTTCCAATAATGGTTTTAATTTCGCCAATTTTACCTGCTTGGATTATTTTTTTTGCCTTCTGGTAGTAGGCATCCCATCTTCTTTCATGGTTGACGAGTAGAGGAATATTTTTTTTCTCGCAGGTACGAACCAATTTGCGTGCGAGATTGAGGTTAACATCAATGGGTTTTTCGCAGAAGATTCCCTTTACTCCTGCGCGGACACCGTCTAGGGCCATGGTGGCATGTTGGTTTGTCCATGTGGCGATACATAAGACATCCAACGAATTTTCGGAAAGCATATCATGGTAATTGGTGTAAAGATTTTTAACTTCCCACTGTTGTCCGAATTTTTTCAGGCGGGTTTCATTGATGTCGCATCCTGCAATCATTTTCACATTGGGTAGGGCTGAAAAACCGCCTGTGTGGGTGCAGGGTTTACCCCTTAGTGGGTCTTCTTCCAACAGGCTTCCGATTCGGCCGCAACCAATGATTCCAGTTTTGAAAGTTTTCATTTACGAAGGGTGAGCACCAGTAAAATTAATTTTTGCAGGCTACGCTATTATAGCATTATCATTTTCAAGGAATGAGTTGAAAAAAATTGAAAAATAAAAAAGCACCTCTACCAGGGCAGAGGTGCTTTTGTAATCCGGGACCATAAAAGGGTCCCGGAAGTTATAAATTTAGCCGATTATTCTGAGCGATCTTGTTCAGGAGATTCTGAACTGCTTTGTTCAATTGAGATGTCACTGTTCTTTCTAAATGCAATGTTGTTGTATTCAGTGATACCTTGATTTAAACGCAATTGTTGTTCTCCTGGAATTTGGCGTACTTCTTTTCCAGTTTTATCATCCACAACTTCAATGATGACTTTTTGGGATTCCGGATCAATTCGAACCCTGGTTTTATGGTCCGAGTTCGTAAATTCCTGGTTTTCTGTTGAAACATCGTTGTCATCAGAAATGATTTTTACTGTAGAAAGCTCAGCATAATCGCCATCTACATTGCCAAAGAGCTCCACCTGCGGGGGGTCGGCAGAGCCTTGTGGCTTTGATGGTGTTGAGTTGAATTGAGGCGCGAAACCTACTGAAAACGCCTGGGGAAAAATTGTTAATGACATTTTTATTCTCCTGTTTATTTAAAAAGTTATCCTGGCTGGCCGGAAAGTTTTTGTTTGTTTATTAAACTCCTTCAAGCAAAGTCAGTGCGGCTTGCGGGTTCAAGTTGGCTTGCCCAACCATTGCAACACCCGATTGTACCAGCAGCTGATTTTTGGTCAGTTCAGTTAGCTCTTCTGCCAGATCCGCATCTCGAATGGTAGATACTGCTGCAGTCAGGTTTTCCTCTTGAACTTTCAAATTGTCGAATGCGTGTATCATTCTGATCTGTGCTGTTCCAACTCGACCACGTACCTGAATTAGATCGTTGATTGAGACAGTCAGATCATTCAGCGCCTGGAATGCAGCTCCCTGAGTGGAGATATTGGAGCCGGTCAATCCTAAAGATGCAGTGCCTACATCCGTAAGATCTAAGATTTCATTCAGATCAATTTGATTGTCCGAGGAAGAATCCACTCCCAATTGAAGGACATTGTGCGCTGATTGAGGTTGACTTTTAGCCAATGTTCCATCCAGCAGAAAAGTGCCATTGAACTCCGTGGTGCCTACAATTCTATCCAACTCTTGAATAGAGGCTTGATACTCCAGGTCGGTGGTTACTCTTTCGATATCACCGATGGTTCCGTTGGCGGATTGAGATGCTAGAGAACGAAGGCGTAACAAAATGCCAGATATTTCATTCAAGGCACCCTCGGCGGTTTTTATAAAAGCCGTGCCATCGTTAAGGTTTCTGGAGCCTTGTTGAAGAGCCAGAACATCAGCTCGAATGTTTTCTGTGAGGGTCAGTTCCGCTCCGCCATCTGAAGCACCTTCGATTCGGATTCCAGATGAAATGCGATTTATGGAACTTCCAAGTTGTGATCTATTTTCTTCAAGATGCCTTTGGGCATTCAATGAAGATAAGTTAGTATTTATTACTAATGCAACCATATTCTTTTCCTCCCTGAAAAGGTCTGGTGTTTTTTATTTTTAGTTTAAGCGTCCTTGCTTATAAACTCGGCTATAAATTTTTATCCGAGATCATTTTTCCGTTACTGGAGAAGCTGCAAGACCGATTGTGGGATCAGGTTGGCCTGGCCCACCATGGCTGTTGATGCCTGTACCAGAATCTGGTTTCGCGTCAACAGGGCTACTTCTTCAGCGATATCCGCATCGCGGATGGCTGATTCAGCAGCTTGCAAGTTCTC
>CAZECX010000108.1:0-10994 GCA_964510965.1 uncultured Nitrospina sp.
AATGATGGTGATTAAAACATAGCCTTTACTATGTGTCAAGTCAAAATCGACCCCTGCAGCCCTTAAAATATAATGTTTTTAGGATTTTTTTCGAGGCTCTTCCAGCCGCAATTTTACCGAATTTGCATGGGCGCCCAAATCTTCCATTTCTGCCAGCAATGTTACAGTTTTGCCACAATTTTGTAAGGCTTCTCTTGAATAGGAAATCAAGCTGGTGCGCTTGATAAAATCGTAAACTCCCAGAGGGGACGAGAATCTCGCGGTACCACTCGTGGGCAAAACATGATTGGGGCCGGCAAGGTAGTCTCCCATCGCTTCAGGGGTGTAGTGCCCCAAGAATACAGCACCTGCATTCTGCACCTTTTTGACCCACTCTTCGGGGTTTTCTACGGAAAGCTCCAAATGCTCCGGTGCAATTTTATTGGCCATATCCACAGCGTCCTGAAGGGATTCCGTTACCAACAAATAGCAGTTCTTATCCAAAGAAACCTCGGCAATGGCCTTCTTGCTTAAAACTTTTACCTGTTGTTCCAATTCTTTTCTGACATCTTCAGCCAGGTCCGCATCCGAAGCCACCAGAATGGGAACGGCATCTTCATCATGTTCCGCCTGAGAAAGCAAGTCAGCCGCCACATAAGCAGGGTTAGCAGAATGATCCGCAACAATAAGAATTTCACTGGGACCTGCAATCATATCTATATCCACAATTCCAAAGACCAGCCTTTTCGCCAAAGCTACAAATATATTTCCCGGACCCACAATTTTATCCACGCGCGGAATTGTGTCAGTCCCAAACGCCATGGCGGCGACCGCTTGCGCGCCTCCCACCTTATAAATTTCCGTAACTCCGGCCAGGTCAGCTGCAACCAACACATGCGGCCTTGTCTTACCATCGGGAAAAGGCGAACACATTACCACCCGCTCTACCCCGGCCACCTTGGCGGGAATGGCATTCATCAAAACAGAAGATGGATAAGAAGCCTTTCCTCCCGGAACATAAATCCCCGCAACTTCTAAAGGTCGCACCATTTGACCGAGCGTGACACCTTCCTCTTCGTAAGCCCAGGAATCCTGCTTCTGCCTTTCATGAAATAACCGAATTCTTTTTGCAGCTTCGCGAAGCGCATCAAGCTCTTCCTGGGTTACTTCCTTATACGCAGCCTGTATTTCTTCCGGGGTGACGCGGATTTTTTCCAAAGGGATTTTGTGACGATCAAACTGGTGTGTCAATTGCAGCACAGCTTCATCGCCCTTTTCTTTAACATCATTTAATATCTTTCGGACCGTTTCATCCTGAGTGAACAAATCCATATTTGACCGATTCACTAAAGCATCGACTACGCTTCGGTAATCCGGTTCCGAAAATTTACAAAGTTTCATTTTTAAAAACCACCTCTATTGAAAAGATATCTCATCAAGAAATTTTTTAGTTTTCCCACTCTCACAAAGACCCGATTGAACAATTAGCGTCAAATGGGTTTTAAGAAACTTTAAATCTTCTGGAAAATCCACATCGTACCAGACAGGCAGCAACTCTAAAGAAACGTTCGTTTCTTTAACTTTCTTTAAGGTTTCCTCAAGAACATTTTCTGTACCCCACGCAACCCCGCCAAACACTTCAGAAACCTTACCTGTCATTGCAATCAGATAGTACCCGCCATCGGTACTCGGACCCAGAACCAGATCTTTTTCAGAAGCCAATGCCTTATCTAGATAAGACACAGGCAAGGAAGGGCTGTCTGACCCAATAATAACAACTTTGTTATACCCCTGCCTAAATCGGTCGACAAAAGCTTTGCGCATTTTGTCCCCAAGGGTATCTCCCTGCTGCACAAAAAGACTCATACCGGAACTCTCTGTTCCGTTAAAAAATCCGGAATGATTCTCTGGCGAGATCCCCACAAAACAATCTGCATCGTCCACTTGTCGAATTTTATCCAGACTGTCTTCAACAAAGCAGATATAAAGCTTTAATATGGTTTCATCATCGAACGATGAACTCAAACGGGTTTTAACCTGACCTAGAACGGGGTCACGGGCAAACAGGATCACCGCGTTATCTTTTACTTTTTCCATTCCCTGGTTCGCTGCTTAACGAGTCTTTGCCCATTGCCTTCCTTCTGAGGGGGTTGACTCAAAGCGGAAAGACTCATAAAATTCAAGTATTACATCCTCAATTTACGAAGGAACTTTCACCATCCTCGATTTAGACCTTTCGCTATTCTACTGGATCAACCAGCATTTTCAATCCCGAATGATGGATAAGTTCATGCTGTTTGTTACCATAAAGGAAAATTTCTACGTACCAGGCCTGCTATGCCTTGTTGCTCTTCTAGGTACCTATAAACACCGCGGACTGGCTTTTCTTATAGCAGCTGGTGTCGCAATTGGTCTGGCCGATGCAATAGGGCACAATATCTTAAAAGAAGGGATTCAGCGGCTTCGCCCGTGTCATGTTCTGCCACAAGACATTATAGGATTGGTTAGCTGCTCTGAAAGCTTTTCGTTTCCCTCTAACCATGCCGCTAATTCATTTGCCGCAGCAACTCTTTTAAGCCTCTGTTTCCGCAACACCACATTGATGGTTTTTACTTTTGCACTGATCGTTTGCTATTCTAGAGTCTATTTAAGAGTGCATTATCCTACCGATGTTATCGGAGGAATGATTTTGGGCAGCGCTATGGGCTATCTAGGTTATCTGTTCTATGGCAGGATATTAAAATATATAAAACCCTGACCGACCTTGTCGCATGAGCTCAAAGAGTCAAAAAAAATTCCTCATTCTCAAACTGAGCGCATTGGGTGATATCGTTCACACTTTACCCGTTGCCCGAACCCTGCGACAAGCCTATCCGGATGCTTTCATCTCCTGGATGATTGAAGAACGCTATCAGGTTCTCCTACATAACAACCCGGATATCGATGAAGTCATTCCCATCCGCACAAAAACCTGGCGGAAAAACTGGAACAGGGAAACCTTAAATGAAATTCTGCAAATAATAAAAAATCTGCGCCAGAAAAAATTTGATGTTGTTTTCGATTTACATGGCCTCGTAAAAAGTGGGGCAATTGCCATGCTAAGCCGCGCACGAACCAAAGTTGGATTTCACAGAAAAAACTGCAAAGAAAAAATCAGTTCAATCTTTACAAATAAAAAAGCGCCTTATATGGCAGGTGGAATTCATGTAGTTGATATGAACCTCACCCTTGTGCAATCTGCATTGGGCGTTCTGAGTGAAGTAAAAGAATTCCCCCTTCCCGAAATTCAAGAGCAGAAAGTAGAAGACTTTTTTAAGAACCAACCCGAGCTCTCTACCAAACCCATTGTCGGCATCAACCCCGGAGCCGGATTCGAAAGCAAGCTTTGGGAACTGGAAAGCTTTGCACAATTAGCGGACCGCATTGCATTGGAGATGGATTGCTCAATTCTATTGACCTGGGGGCCAGGAGAAGAGCATAAAACCCAACGGATCGCAGCATCCATGAAACAAAAATGCTGGATCGCCCCACCCACTACTATTCAGGAATCTATTGCTCTTTACAAACACCTCGCACTACTGGTAAGTTGTGATTCGGGACCGCTCCACCTTTGTGCCGCAATAGAAATCCCCACAGTATCATTGTTCGGGCCTACTGACCCGGTACGAAACGGAGCTTATGGGTTGAATCACGAAACAGTATATAAGATGTTGTCATGCAGCTTCTGCTGGAAAAGAAAATGTCCCCTGGGAACCAAAGAGTGCATGAAACAAGTGACCGTGGACGAAGTTTTTGAAGCCGTCCGATCCAATCAAAAAAGCAATAATTAAGTGGAGTTGTTTTATGGGAATTGATAAAGAATTACTGGATATTCTAGTTTGCCCTAAATGCAAAGGTGACCTTGAGCTGAGCGAGAATGAGGATAGCTTAAATTGCAAAGCCTGCAGTTTAAAATACCCCATCAAGGAAGACATCCCTGTAATGCTCATTGACGAAGCCCTGCCACTTGATTAGTGGAAAACCATCACATTTTTTTAATCTGCAATCGTTATCTCCGGATCGAACACCGTTCCCTAACAACTGAAATCAAGCATGAAGAAGTTCCTACGATCCGTCGAATTCCAAATAAAAAATAGTCTCTGGAAACTTTTTGGACTGTTTGCCAAGAAAGATGTTCCCTTGGCTCCTCTTCCTCTGGATTTTTCAAAAATTTCCAATGTGCTTGTGGTTCGCTCTGACCGGTTGGGGGATGTTGTACTCTCAACACCGGTTTATGAATCATTAAAAACATCTTTTCCACATTTAAAAATCACAGCGATGGTAAACCCCATACAAGGGGGTATCCTGGAAGACAACCCTAATCTTAATAAGATTATTTTAATGCGTCGCAGACGGTTCTGGCGCGCTATCCGGGATTCCCGCAAAGAAAAATTTGATCTAGCTATCACTCTCAATAAAAAATTCAGTGCCACAGCCACGTTCTTCACGCTTTGTTCCAATGCAAAATTGATGGCGGGTTATCTTCATCCACAAAACCCATGGAATTACAACATCAGGCTTCCCATCGAGACCCCACCCTGCCACGAAATTGAAAATAATCTGGCGCTACTGAAGCATATGGGAGTGCCACAAATAATCTCGCAACCCAAAATTTACTTTAATACCAGAGAAAACAATAAAATAACGGGGATCATGAATTCGGACAAAAGTGAACGGCCTTTGATTCTTGTCAAAACGGGGACTCGTATCGTTGAGTGGGGGTGGCCATGGGATAAGTTTCAGACAGTGATGGAGCACTTTCTTAAAAATAAAATCGCTGACATCTGGTTGATCAATGGACCGGGTGAAGAAGAGGGTTTAAAGTCTGCTATTTCAAAAATGGATTTCAAGCCCAGATTATTGCCACTGGTAAAAACAAAAGAGCTTGCGCTTTTCATACAACAATGCGATCTTCTTTTCTGCAACCACACAGGCATCATGCATTTGGCCTCGGCTGTTGAAAAACCCGCCTGCGTTATATTCAAGCACGGAGAAATTCAACGCTGGGGACCCAGGCACCCGGCTAGCGTGGTTCTCGATGATCGACATCAAGACAACCTAACTCCCGAAACCGTTATCAACACCCTCGAAAAAATTCTGAACACCTAATGGAAATTGCCATGAACAACCAAAATAAAATTTCATCCGATTCAAAAATTGCCACGGCAGGTTTGATTTTTGAAGAGCCGGTTGTTTTTGAATTGGGGTCCCCCGGTCGCAAGGCCTATTCCCTCCCCGCCTGCGATGTTCCAGAAATCGAACTGGAAACCCTGCTACCTGCTGATGAAATTCGTGGTCCGATTAAAGAACTGCCAGAATTAAGCGAGCTCGATGTCGTTCGTCACTATACGAGGTTGTCGCAATGGAACTTTAGCATCGATACAAATTTTTACCCATTAGGATCGTGCACCATGAAGTACAACCCAAAAATAAACGAAACCCTGGCACGTTTACCTGGCTTTGCAGGGCACCATCCGATTTCCTCTGACGATGATTCGCAGGGAAGCCTTCAACTTATGTTTGAGCTGCAAGAATGCCTGAAAGAAATAAGTGGTATGGACCATGTCAGCCTGCAGCCTGCCGCAGGAGCGCAAGGCGAGTTTGCCGGCATGCTGATGATTCAGGCTTATCACGCTGCACAAGGCAATCCCCGGAAAAAAGTTTTACTACCTGATTCCGCGCATGGCACCAACCCTGCCAGCGCAACTCTTTGCGGTTATAAATCGGTGCAAATCCCATCCAACTCTGAAGGCCTTATCGACATAGACAAACTCGAAGCCTTCATGGATGAAGAAACCGCCGCCATCATGTTGACCAATCCCAATACACTGGGAATGTTCGAAAAAGATATTCTAAAAATAACCGAAATCGTTCACAGAAAAGGCGGACTGGTTTATTGCGATGGTGCGAATCTCAACGCGGTCATGGGAATCGTAAAGATGGGGCAAATGGGAATAGACGTATTGCATATAAACCTGCACAAAACATTTTCGACTCCCCATGGAGGCGGTGGACCGGGAGCAGGTCCGGTCTGCATCAAAAATATTCTTGAGCCTTATCTACCCAAACCGGTTGTCGAGAAAAAAGGTCATAAATACATATTAAATTATGACCGCCCCGAAAGTGTCGGCAAACTAAAAGTGTTCAACGGAAATTTTGGCATGCTGCTGAGAGCCTATGTTTACATCCGTACTCTCGGACCTGAAGGCATTCTTGAAGCTGCACAGTCCGCCGTGCTAAACGCAAACTACATCCGCGCTAAATTAAAAGACACGTTTCACCTCCCGTTCACAGGAGCCAGCCTGCACGAATGCGTGTTCAACGACAAGGGCCAAGGCATCACCACCATGGACTTTGCCAAAGAACTCATCGATCATGGATTCCATCCACCCACCGTATATTTTCCATTGATCGTAAAGGGTGCTTTGATGATCGAGCCGACAGAAACCGAATCCAAAGAAACTCTCGATATGTTTATCGAAGCGATGAAATCCATCGCCAAAAAAGGTCAGGAAGACCCGGAAAGTTTTCACGATGCACCGCGCCTGCCAAAAGTATCACGTCCCGATGAAGCTCGCGCAGCACGCCAGCCTATCCTCCGCTGGGGCGGCTGCTAGCCGTAGGGGCAACTGGCAATAGTTACTCTCCTATTAATAAACCCCTTATTAGAACTAGAATTGCTGTGGTCACAATGCCCGCCCCTATCAGGTTGAGGACCAATCCTGCTTTTGACATTTTTGGGATGCTCACCCAACCGCTGCCAAAAACGATTGCATTGGGGGGAGTAGCCACTGGCAACATGAAAGCAAATGAAGCGGCAAGCGTTGCCGGTACCATAAAATAGAGTGGATGAATCGTTGCCGCTACTGCCGCCATACCGAGTATGGGAAGAATCATTGTTGTCGTTGCGGTGTTGGAAGTCAGTTCCGTTAAAAAAGTTACCGCTAAAGAAATGACCAACACCGTTATCCACAACGGCCAATCCGAAACTCCAGTCAGCTTTGTTCCGATCCATTTATCAAGTCCACTCACTCCAAATCCAGCCGCCAACGCAAAACCACCACCAAACAAAATCAATATCCCCCAGGGAGTTTTAGATTGCACGGTTTTCCAGTCCAAAACAAACCATTCGGTTTTACCATTCAAGGTGAGACCTTGGGCACCCTTGACCGGCATCACCATTAGCAGTAGCCCCATCGTCATGGCAACCGTGGAATCGTGTAAAAAATTTTTATAGGGAAACAATTGCGACCAGCCAGGAATTATGAAATCGCCCAAGGCAATGGGTCGTCTGAAAATCCATAGCATTGCTGTAGCACAAAAAACGGTGGCGACCATTTTTTCCGCCCGGCTCATGGAACCCATGGCATCCAATTCTTTTTGAATGATTCCACTTTCTCCCCCTTCAATTTGATCTATTGGAAAGGGTGAAACATACCGGCAAAGGTACAACCATGTGATTGGAATAAAAACCAGGACGATGGGGATAGCCAAGGTCATCCACTGAAAAAAACTGATATCAAGGTTATCAGGAAATAGCTGTTTATAGAATCCAGCGAACACAATATTCGGCGGCGTACCGATTGGAGTGCCGACGCCACCGATGCTGGCAGAGTATGCCAGGCCCAGCATCAATACGAGACCTAATCCGTTTTCTATTTGCTTTTGTGAGTCCGAATTTCTCTCTCCATTCAAAGAAGACCCTGAAGCGATTTGTCGGACCACTGCCATGGCAACCGGAAGCATCATCATTGTCGATGCAGTGTTGGAAATCCACATCGATAAAAACGCAGTGGCAATCATGAACCCGAGGACGATGCGTTTCGGCTCCGTACCCATCGCAGAGATGATCCACAGTGCGAGGCGTTTATGAAAATTCCATTTCTCCATGGCGAGGGCAATCATGAATCCCCCAAGAAATAAGAAGATAAGATGGTTCGCGTAGTTGGGGGCAACCTGTGCGCTCGGCATGATACCGAGCAGTGGAAACAACACCAAGGGTAACATCGCGGTCACGGCAAGCGAGGTTGCTTCACCGACCCACCATATCGCCATCAAAGCGACTACGGCGAGCATTCGTTGCGAACGTTCCGTCATGCCATCTGGAATCGGCATCAACAAGATTCCGCAAAACACAACAAGACCGATTAAAAGAACAACAATTTGTTTTTTAAATGTGTTTTCGATCAAGAGAGGCTCGTGAAAAAGAGTTCAGCTAATTGATATTAACCTCTTCTAACTTTCCCCACAAGCCAGGCAACTATTTTACTTAGGACAAAAAACTCATAGGCCCATTTCGATATCACAGTTGCGGCTTCCATTGTTGAGGGGAACTGTATCTGGCTGGCGATATAGATTTACCCTACCCACCGGGTCAAATTGAATTATTTATCCAGAAGAAGCTGGAGTAATAATACTTCCTGCCCTACAATGAGTTAATCAACTGCGATAAACCTTCAAGCTAACAGAGGCTTCTATGTCTGAAAATGAACCAAATTCTGAATTGGAAGTAATTAAGGAAATTGAGTCCCATCTGGACTTTATCTTCGGGCACTTGAGAGACGTAAGGAAGCGGGACGGAGAAGAAGCTTTTAATCGGCTACATAATTATTTTAATTCAAAATACGGACAGGTTTTTAAGGCGACAAATTGAAGAAAAGCACACTACTTTTCCCCAATGCCTACATGGATATCCCTTTCGAGTTGGGTGAGCAACGATTTATTTTCCCCACGCAAAGAATAGATTCTGGCAACTGCTCAAGAGGTGATTTCTTTTCGAATGGTTTCCAAAAGAACATCAAAATTGATCGGTTTTTGAAAGCAAGCTAAAGCACCGTTAAACATGCATTCATTCTCGATTTCCGGGGTGAGATGGGCTGAGAGCATAATAACGTGGATTTCCGGTTTCCAGGCTTTAATCATTTTCACAATTTCGTCCCCGGTCAACCTTGGCATCATGACATCCAGTAGAACCACTGCAGGATTAAAATCGTAGATTTTAGAAATTGCTTCTTCTCCGCTATATGCAATTTCAATATCGCAGTCATCTTCCAAACATCGCTTTGTAACCTGGCAGTGACCCTTATTGTCATCCACAATCAGTAATTTGTATTTTTTTTTATCATTCATCTTATCTCACAAAAATTTTTGAATGACTCTCTTCACCACTAAGTATAAGGTCACTCTCTAAATTTTCAAGGAAATACCTTAGAGCAAAGCCAAAGTGCGAGCAACTACTAGCTGGCGAGGATTTGGTTGATTTTTAGGGTGGAGACGATATGAGTGTCCATTCCCAATTGTGTGGGTGTGTAGCCTAAAGCCAGTGCAACCAGTTGTGGTAGGTGAAGGATAGGAATGGACTGATTTTTCTTTTGCAATAATTCTATTTCGGGCTGGTAAGAATCCAGAGACAGGTGACAGAGCGGACATCCGGTAGCGACTACATCGGCACCATTCTCAATCGCATCTTGCAAGGCATTGCCCGACATACCGAGGGATGCGTCTTTGTTCATCATCACGATAGGGAAACCACAACATTTCACACGGCTCGGATAATAAACCGGCGTTGCGCCCAATGCTTCAAAGATATCTTCCATTCCCGTAGGATTGTCCGGGTTTTCAAAGTCAGATCTTTCGGACGGACGCAAAACATAACAGCCATAAAACGCAGCAACTTTTAATCCGGTCAAAGGTCGTTTGATGCGGGACTTCAATCTTGCCATACCCTCTTCGGTGGCGAGGATGTTGGCGAAATGTTTGATTCGGGTTTTACCGTTGTACTGATGCCCACCCTCTTCGAGAATATCGTTTACTTTTTCTTTGTACTCTTTGCTTTCGTTCAAATGCGCTTCGGTTTTTTTTAAGGTCCCCTGACAAGTGGAACAAATGGTGACGATATCGAGTCCCTGTTTTTCGGCGATGGAAAACGAACGTGCGTTCAATGCATCTGCCAGTAAGGGACTTTTTTCTGAAACCACTCCGGCACCACAGCAGGACGCACTTTTCATTTCTACAAATTCAAAACCCAGACCTTCGGCGGCTTTGGTGGTAGAGAGCATCAACTCTCGAGTCGCCCCTTTGGCGACACATCCGGTAAAAAGGGCGAACTTCATTGATCCAACTCCTTGAATATGCGTTTGACGTCATCGACCTCTTCAATGGATTTATGAAAGATCGGTGGGACTTTTCCTTTGAGCAACATTCTTAGCCCAATGGGAATCAGACTAAGTAACCCCGGAATATTGAATAAGCCTACAGACTCGGGTGCAATCCTGTTTTCATCCAGGGTGCCACTTCTTTTTACAGAATTGGTGAAGGACAGGGCGTGACGTGCTCCGTTATTGTTATGCACTCCTTGCTCCAATGCCACGGTCATAATTTCTTTAATGCGATCGAAAGGACGTGCCGGTTTTGGGCATCGCTCCACACATTCGCCGCAATGCGTGCAATCCCAAATCCCTCCAGGCTCACTCAAGTCTTGCACACGTTGCAGGGTTTTCGAGTCGCGGGAATCCCCGACAAACCTTTGCGCTTTTGCGAGAGCAGCGGGCCCGAGGAAATTATCATCCACTTCCAGAGTATTGCAGTCGGAATAACAGGCGCCGCACATGATGCAGGTGCTGGCATCATCAATGATTAAAAAATCTTCCTGCGATTGACGTCTTTCTTTTGCCGGTGCTTCGTCTTTGGGTTCTAAATAAGGTTTTACTTTATTGACTTTGTCCCAGAACGGAGTGAAGTCGACCACCAGATCTTTGACCGGTTTCATATTGCCCAACGGTTCCAGAGTAATAGTATCGTTGTCATCCACAAGGTGTTCCGCCTGTCGTTGGCAGGCCAGCAAGGCATGGCCGTTTGACTTGACCGCACACGAGCCACAGATGGCACTTCGGCACGACATGCGGTAAGACAAGCTGCCATCAAGAGTCCACTTGATCTGGTTCATGCAATCCAGAAGCGTGGCACCATCGGGAACA
>CAZECX010000109.1:0-10755 GCA_964510965.1 uncultured Nitrospina sp.
TTGCAGAAAAAGATAATAAAACTCCTTTGCAACTTGCAGAGACCCCAAATTTGGATGCCCTGGTTCAAAAAGGCCAATGTGGACCTGTGCAGACCATTCCAGATAACCTTCATCCTGGAAACGAAGTTTCTGGCCTGGGGCTTTTCGGCTACGATCCGGAAAAATATCAAGCCGGTCATGCTGCGCTCGATGCTATAGGACTTGGACTAAAACTGGAAGCGGACGAAATCGCTTTATGTTGCGATCTGATAACCCTTCAAGCCACCCATGACGATATGGTAATGAAGGACTATACGGGTGGGAATTTATCCTCAGAAGATTCAGAACTTTTGATAAATGCTTTAAACGAACAGGTGATGGATGCGTCTGTCAAGTTCCATCATGGGAAGGGGTATCACAATCTCGCAGTAATAAAAAATCCTCCGATAAAGGAAAGGTTGACCCCGCCAAACGAATTGATCGGCGAAGGCATCCGTCAGTTTATGCCAGAAGGAAAAGAGGTGCGCGATTTAATATTTGTAATGAATCAGGCGCAAATAATTTTGCACAATCTTCCTTACAATAAAAAACGCATCCAAGAACAAAAAGATGCTGTTAATAGCATCTGGCTTTGGGGAAATGGCGAGCCTCCATCGTTACCCTCATTTCATGAACGGTTTGGAAAATCGGCGGCAGTAATAACAGCATCGTCCATGATCAAAGGCATTTCCAGGCTTGCCGGGATTGATGTTTTAGACATAGAAGGAGCAACTGGTTTTTTTAATACCAATTATTCCAGCAAGGTAAAAACGACTCTGGCAGAATTAGAAAAAAAAGATGTGGTCTTTCTCCATATTTCTGCAGGCGAAGAAGTTTCTCTGAAAGGCAGTATTGACGACAAAATTCTTGCGATTGAAGATTTTGATTCAGAGGTAGTTAAACCCATTGCTCAAGCTCTTGAAACCCAGGAAGAGACCCAACTACTGATCGTTGTCAATCATGTTAGCTCTGTAGCATTGATGAAATATGACCGTGCCCCTGTGCCTTATCTTGTTTACTCATCAAAGCCCGGGAATGAGGTTTCCAGTTTAATCAAATATGATGAACAAATTTTAGAATCGGGAAAAAAATTCAACACAGCTCCCGAGCTGGTTGAGGCATTTTTAAATAACCAACTATGAACATGCCCTTGGTCGTACAAAAATATGGCGGCACATCTGTCGGCAGCCTGGATCGCATTCAACACGTTGCCCAAAGAATCGCTCGCATTCGAAAAACAGGAACCCAGGTGGTGGTCGTAGTTTCCGCAATGGCAGGCGAAACCGATAAGCTTGTGAAAATGGCCCGGGAAATTTGTGACAACCCGGAAAGAAGAGAGATGGATCTTTTACTCTCCTCTGGGGAAAGAATTTCAAGCGCGCTTTTGACCATGGCCTTACAGTCTCGTGGTGTACCTGCCATCTCTATGACAGGAAGGCAGATTGGATTACAAACCGACAGTGTGCATACCCGTGCTCGAATCAAACAAATAGATGCGAAAAGAGCGCGGCAGGCTTTAAAAGATAATAACGTTATTGTTGTTGCTGGATTTCAAGGCATCAATGAACATGGCGATGTGACTACTCTCGGGCGAGGAGGCTCAGACACCTCTGCTGTTGCACTTGCCGTGGCACTTGGCGCCTCCCAATGTGAAATCTATACAGACGTCGATGGTGTTTATACTGCAGACCCTAGAATGGTACCAAAAGCAAAAAAGCTGGATGTGGTATCGTATGATGAGATGCTGGAAATGGCCAGCCTGGGTGCCAAGGTTCTACAAATACGTTGCGTAGAATTTGCCCATAAATTTCAAATGCCCTTAGTTGTGAAATCCTCTTATATCGAAGGGGGAAAAGGAACATTGATCTGCGAGGAGGATCCTAATATGGAACAGCCGGTGGTTTCCGGAATCATGTACGATAAAAATCAGGCGAAAATCACCTTGAAAGAAGTCCCCGACCAACCGGGTGTAGCAGCGCATATTTTTGAACCCATTGCCGCCGCCGGTCTTTCTGTGGACATGATCATCCAGAATATCAGTGCAGAAGGTCATACTGATTTATCATTTACCCTCGGTCGTGAAGAGCTAAATGAAGCAATGATCATTATGGAAAAAGTGGCGAAAAAGATTCATGCTGTAAACGTCAACGCCGATTCAAAAATTGCCAAAATTTCCATAGTCGGCGCAGGGATGAGAAGTCACTCTGGAGTAGCCGCGCGAATTTTTAAATCGCTTTCAAAAGAAAAAATTAATATCCTGATGATCAGCACTTCCGAAATTAAGGTTTCATGCATCATCGAGCAAAAACATACTAAAGCCGCTGTAAATGCACTTCACAAGGCATTCGGCCTGGATAAAAAACCAACGGCAATTAAAAGCATTGAAAAGCAAAAAGGCACAAGACAAAAAATATCAAAAGCTAAGAAAAAATGAACTCTGTAAAAATTTACGACACCACACTCCGAGACGGCTCCCAAGCCGAAGGAATCTCCTTCACGGTTGAAGACAAAATCCGAATCGCTCACAAGTTGGATGAAATGGGTGCGCATTATGTCGAAGGGGGTTGGCCTGGGTCTAATCCACGGGATATAGATTTTTTTGCCAAAGCCAGCCGCGTTAAATTTTTGCAAACCCAAATCACTGCGTTCGGCAGCACCCGCTATCCTGATAAAAAAGTAGAAGAGGATGTCGTAATTCAAGCCCTTATGAAAACAGAAACCGAGGTGGTCACTCTATTTGGAAAAACCTGGGATCTGCATGTCCGAGATGCTTTGTCCACCAGTCTCGATGAAAACCTACGAATGATTTTTGAAAGCATCAGTTATCTTAAAAAACATCGAAATGAGGTTTTATTCGATGCTGAACATTTTTTTGATGGCTACAAAAATAATCCTGATTACGCACTCAAAGCAATCAAAGAAGCAGAATCTGCCGGCGCGGACTGGATTGTGCTTTGCGATACCAATGGTGGGTCGCTTCCAGACGAAGTGCATTCCATATTCACTGAAGTTAAAAAATCTGTTTCCGTTAAATTGGGAATCCACGCACATAACGATTCCGAAGTGGCGGTGGCAAACTCACTTCGTGCCGTAGAAGCAGGAGCCCAGCAAGTACAGGGAACTGTCAATGGCATTGGCGAAAGATGCGGCAATGCCAACTTGATCTCCATCATTCCCAATTTGAAAATCAAGTTGGGAATGGACTGTGTTTCCGATGAGCAGCTGGAAACGTTAAAAGATGTTTCCGCCTTTGTCGATGAATTGGCAAATAAAGCCCATTGGAACCAACAACCCTTTGTGGGAAAAAGTGCTTTCGCCCATAAAGGAGGAGTGCATGTCAGTGCGGTGCGTAAAAATCCCAAAACATATGAGCATATTCAACCCGAAACGGTTGGCAACAGCCAGCGCATCCTGATATCTGATCTTTCCGGAAAAAGCAATGTGCTGCATAAAGCGAAAGAGTTTGGAATCGATGTTGATGCCAATGATCCTAAAATTAAAAAAATTCTTGAAACCCTCAAGGAATCTGAAAATTTAGGATTTCAGTACGAGGGTGCCGAAGCTTCTTTCGAGTTATTGATGAGAGATGCATTGGGTGAAAAAGAAGTTTTCTTCGAATTCATCGGCTTTCGCGTCATTGTTGAAAAACGGCAGGAGGACGAAGAACCCATCTCCGAAGCAACTGTCAAGCTCAAGGTAAATGGTGTGCAGGAAGTATCTGCAGCAGAAGGGACGGGTCCGGTCAACGCTCTCGATAAAGCCATCAAAAAAGCCCTGGTTAAATTTTATCCGGAGTTGGATGAAGTCAATCTCTACGACTACAAAGTGCGAATCCTCGAAGAGAAAAAAGGAACACGCGCAAAAACCCGGGTTCTCATTGAGTCAGGCGACCATCACTCTAAATGGGGAACGGTAGGCGTATCCGAAAATATCATCGAAGCCAGCTGGCAGGCTTTGATTGATAGTATTGCCTACAAGCTCAACGCTTTTTCAAAAAACATCTCAAAGCCCTAACCTCCTAGCAAGTTTGCTTAGCAACAGGAGGTCAGGGTGTTTTGCTCCCCGCCCCACCAAACCCCTAAAAATATTCCCCAAGCCAAATAATTCAGGCATTTATACATAGCCATAGGTATTGTAATTATATGTTTCCAGCGCCATCCCTTTCCCAGTTTATTTTCTGCATACCATTTATTTTAGCTAACATTACTTATTAATTCGGAATTTTACTTATATTATTTCGGATTAATAAAAATTTTGCAATACCATCATATTCCATGTAATATACACCCTTCCGAATATTTAAAATTTTTATATCTGATAAACCAATATTTATTTGGTTTGTCCAAACTTTACCGAAGTTTTTTCCACTAAAATTGCTTGGAGGAAAGAGAATGCTTAATTGGTTTAATCATTTAAGAGTTATCGCAAAAATTCAAATTGGTTTTGCTCTGGTGGCGGCGATCATGGTGATTATTGTTTCCAATACCATATGGCAAACCAAGCAGGTAAAAAAGATCTCTGACAAAGTTGTGGACTTGCGGGTTCCCACAGCACAAAACAGTTTAATGATGTTAAACGGAATCAACCACTCCCTTGCTGCCCTGCGCGGCTGGATGATTCTTGGAAAAGACAAGTTTAGAGCAGAACGCGAAAAATCCTGGTCCACAGAAATCCAACCTTCAATAGATAAAATGGAAGAATTTTCTAAAAACTGGACGAACCCTGAAAATGTAAAGCGTATGGAAATCATCAAAGGTAAATTGAAGGATTTCCAAAAATTTCAGAATGAAATTGAGGCTATCTCCGGAACCGTTGATAATCTTCCTGCAAACAAAATTCTGCTTCAAGAGGCGGCCCCAAAAGCCAGCATTCTGGTCAATTCCATTACAAAAATTATCAATATAGAAGGAACCCAGGAAGCCACACCTGAAAGAAAAGCTCTATTGGGGATGATGGCAGATGTCCGAGGAACCACGGCTCGGTCTTTGGCAAGCATTCGAGCTTATCTTCTTTCAGGAAAATCTCAATTCAAAGATTCCTTTGATGTGATGTGGGAAAAAAATATTCGCCGCTTTGGAGATTTGACTGCCAATAAAAACCTTTTTACATCCGAACAGGCAGAATTATTTAAGAAGTTCTCTCAAGCGCGAGAGGCATTTGCCCCTCTACCTCCCAAGATGTTTGCCATTCGAGGTGGTAAAGAATGGAATGTAGCCAATACCTGGCTCGGCACTAAAGCAGCACCAACCGCTTTTGCAATCAAAGAGCAATTAGATGCTATGGCAAGCAACCAGAAAAAATTACTTGCAACAGATATGTTGGATTCTAAAAACCGTTCAGAATCTTTGGTAACCACTCTCTGGGTCTTGCTTATTGCGGGTTTGGTGCTGATAGTTTTTTTCACCAAAATTGTGGTTAATGCAGTTAGAAAACCCATCGAAAACGCTGACCGGGTACAGTCCATGGTCGAAAATGCTCCTTTCAACTTTATGATGGCAGATGCCAAAGATTTTAACGTGCTTTACGTAAACCCGGCATCCGAAAAAACTCTTAAAACCATAGAACAATATCTACCCATTCCAGCTGATCAAATAATGGGAAAAAGTATAGACATTTTCCATAAAAACCCGGCACACCAACGTAAGATTTTATCTGATCCAAACAATTTACCTTACAAAGCTCAATTTATATTGGGCCCGGAAACCCTCGAACTTGAGGCTGTTGCCATTTTAGACAGGGAGGGTAAATATACGGGTCCAATGATCACCTGGGAGGTTGCAACAGCAAGAATTCGCCAGGAAGAAAAAATCAATCGACTCGCCGGTTTTGTTGAAAACAATCCGGGGAACATGATTGCAGCCGACCAGGATTTGATTATTCAGTACATGAATCCAGCCTCTAAAAAAGTACTTAAAACTCTGGAGCAGTATCTGCCAGTAAAAGTGGAGGATATAATTGGGAAATCTGTCGACATATTTCATAAAAATCCGGCACACCAACAAAAAATACTTGCTGACCCAGCAAACTTACCCCACGAAGCATTAATTCAAGTGGGTCCTGAAATTTTAAAACTAAGCGTTACAGCAAATATTGATGAGAATGGTGATTATTTAGGACCCATGGTCGACTGGGGAATCGTTACGGAACAAGTGGCAAAAGAAAAAATTGCAAACGAAGCAACAGAGCGGGAACAGAAATTGGCCATAGAACTTCAAGAGAAAGTAGATGTCATGCTTGGCGTCGTTGAAGCGGCATCTAAGGGTGACCTCACCAAAGAGGTTACCGTAAACGGTTCAGATTCCATTGGGCAAATGGCAAATGGTCTGTCGAATTTTCTTTCTACACTAAGAAATAATATTTCTGAAATAGGAAAAAATGCCGAAACTCTGGAAGGTTCATCAGGCGAATTGACCGATGTCAGCCACCTTATGGCAGGCAATGCAGAGGAAACTTCCAATCAAGCCAATGTGGTTTCCGCAGCTTCCGAAGAGATAAGTAAAAATGTTCAAACGGTTGCTACGGGAATCGAGGAAATGTCAGCCAGCATTAGCGAGATCGCTCAAAATGCCAATGAGGCGGCAAAAGTTACGCAGGAAGCCGTTGAGGCCGCTGAAAAGACGAACGCGACTGTTGTAAAACTAGGAGAAAGTTCTATTGAAATCGGCAATGTTATAAAAGTTATAACATCCATTGCCGAGCAAACAAACCTGTTGGCCTTGAATGCAACCATTGAAGCCGCCCGGGCTGGAGAAGCAGGCAAAGGCTTTGCCGTAGTTGCAAATGAAGTAAAAGAACTGGCGAACCAAACTGCCAAGGCCACTGAAGATATCAGCTATAAAATTCAGGCTATCCAGGTGGATTCAAAAAATTCAGAAGAGGCCATAGGAGATATCAGCAAAATTATAAACCGTATAAATGATATTTCTAATACCATAGCCAGCGCGGTAGAAGAACAAACGGCGACCACCAATGAAATTGGTCGTAATATCGCAGAGGCTGCAACTGGTACTCAGGAAATCACACAAAACATTACTGGGGTGGCCACCGCCGCGCAGAGTACCACCCAGGGAGCAACAGACACTCAAAATTCGGCGCAGAGCATGGCAGGAATTTCGAGGGAGCTAAAAGGCTTGGTTGAAATATTTAAAACATCTTAAGAAAAACTATAGAGGGGGCTTTTGCTTTAATAACTTTTAAGAAGGGTCCTGTTCTTCTTCGCCAGAAGAAGAACGGGGTCCCGTGCGCAATAATTGACCGATGGTATCACGGTAATACCTTCGCATTTGTGTCGTATGCTTCTCATAATCTTTCAATAAATCATTGGCAAGGTTTTCAACATCACTGCCTTCATAAGACATCAAACGGGCCAATTGCGCCAAGTCGCGTTTATCTTTTGGAAGACTGTTCGTAGGTGTTTCACGAATAATCCTCAAGGCACATTCCAACTTTCGCAAGAACAGATAATTTTCTTTCGCCTGATCCGCCTTTACCTGGTCAATCATTCCGTGCGCTACAAATTTATTAATGGCACCCACCGTATTGGTTTCTCGTAGAGGTGGATTCTTTTTTCCGTGAATCAATTGCAAAATTTGCATTGTGAATTCAATATCTGCAATTCCCCCGAAACCAAGCTTCACGTTTTTCCCCCTGGTTTTTTCTCGAGCTAGTTCTGTTTCCATTCGCTCCCTCAGACGGGAAATCTCAATAAGGGAGCTGTACTCAAAATTACCTTGAAACACAAAATTATGGGCAACTTCCAAAAACCATTTTCCTACCTCTCTATTTCCTGCAACCACACGTGCCCTGACCATTGCCTGTTGTTCCCAGATTCTTGCGCGGGATTTAAAATAATGTTCATATCCTTTAACAGAAAGAACCAAAACTCCCGCTCCACCCTCTGGTCTCAATTCAGTATCGATTTTGTATGCATAGCCCTCTGAAGTCATTTCTGAAGTCAGTTTGTATATCAATTGGGAAATGGTGGCGTAGTGCATCCCTTCCGGGCTATTTTCCTCGGGTTCATCGTAAACAAAAATTACATCCAGATCAGATCCAAAATTTAATTCCCCACCTCCTAATTTTCCCATGCCAATGATACAAAAATTTTCAGCAATCGGATGACCGTTTTTCTTACTGACTTCTTCGCAGGCTAATTTAAAAACAGCCTGTAAATAAACATCAGCAAGGTTTGAAAGATCGGAAAGCGTGCCTTCCAAATCAGCTTCTTTAATCAAAAATCGGACGCCAATTCGCAATTCTTCCGCTTGTTTAAAACGGCGCAACAGGAGGGTTTTGGAATCCAACGTTGATTCCGCCGACAAATATTTATCTAAATCCTCTGAAATTTTTTCTGACGTTTTGAATCTATAAATCGCATCCATATCTGTAAGTAAATCTACAAACTCAGGTCTCTTTATTAGAATTTGAGAGAGAAGACCACTGCTTCCAAATAGAATAAGTAAAAGCTCAAGGAACTTTTCATTCTCCTGAAACAGGTTTAGAAAAGATTCCCGCGCACCTGTGGCTTCAACAAACCTGCATAGGTTTTCGATAGCTTTGCCTGGACTTGGAACTCGTTCGCATTGATTGATTATTTTAGGCAAAATGAAATTGAATTCCTGAATACTTTTTTCAGACGGGTGTGAAAATTCAGAACCATCACGGAAAACCTTTAAAAACCTAAACGCCTGGACAGGGTCTTGAATCAAGGGAATGGATGCAAGAACTTCTTCAGAAAATAATATTTCTCCTTTTCTTGATTGTTCCCATTCATTTGAGATGGCTTCTGCTGTTTCGCGTTTTTCTTTTTCTGCAAATTGTTCAGAAAACATTTTTCCTACGAATGATGTATGTGACTCATAAACTTTCATCAACTTATCCGCAAGTTCCTCAGTGTTCTTTCCATCAATACGCATCTTTCTTGCCAATACCGCTCGGTCAGCCTCGTTTTCGGGAATCCTGTGGGTTTGCAAACCAAAAGTAATTTGCACTCTGTTTTCGAGATGTCTTAAAAAAATATAAGCCTCGGATAAACATAGAAAATCTTCCTCAGCAATAATATTTTTTTCTTTTAGAACTTCTAAAGCAGATAACGAACCCCTAATTCGCAATTCTTTATTTCTTCCACCAAACAACAATTGATAGGCCTGAATAAAAAATTCAATCTCGCGTATACCTCCAAACCCTAATTTTATATTTCCGGACTTATTGCCCTTTAAACTTTGATTGATGCGATTTTTCATGGATTTGATTTCTTCTATAGCTTCAAAATCCAGACTTCTTCGGTAAATAAAGGGTTCCATCATGACAAAAAATTCTTTGCCCAGTGCTTCACTTCCCGCAGAAACTCTTGCCTTGATATGGGCCTGGCGTTCCCAGGTCCTCCCCCATGATTGATAATAGGTTTCGCAACTGGCAAGGGAACTTGCGATTTCCCCGCTAGGGCCATCAGGCCTGAGGTCCAAGTCGACCCGAAACACGTTGCCCTCGGAAGTGATTTCGTTTATGGATTTGGTGATTTGCCGAGCCAGCCTGGAAAAATATTCATGATTGGTTATTTTTATAACCGTGCTTGGCTGAGATGAATCGGGACGCGTTTCGCCGTGACTCGAAGTGTAAATATAGATAAGATCGATATCCGAACTGTAATTGAGTTCCTGACCGCCTAGTTTTCCCATTCCTAGAATGGCAAATTCAGACACATTCCAATTCCCATCAGCATCTTCATAAGAGGGCAAACCATATTTTTTATTTAAATCCCTATCTGCTTTTTCATATGCAATTTGCAGACATACATCTGCTAGATTGGAAATATCTCCCACGGTTTCCATCAACTCCGCACTCCCAAGCAAATCACGGAGACCTATTCGGATGTATTCTCTTTTTTTGAATTTTCTAAGGAGAGATGAAATATCATTTTTATGAAAACTTTCTCCGGACATTTCATGAAAATCTCTCATCAACATGTCTTTTGATTTAGATTCTGTCAGAGTATCGGGTCGACTCAACCAGTTGACGTAGGAAGGTTCACTAAGAAGCGAATCGGTAAGAATCTGGCTTCCTGAAAATAAAAATACCAGTGCCTCTAATAAAGTATCCGATTCAGAGAGCTGAGTATAAAGATGGTCTTTGTCGTTAAACTTTTCAGAAAAACGCTCGAGGTTATGCAATGCTAAATCTGCATTGTGTGAACGCGCTGACAAATCCAATAATGTTGAAAAAAAAAGTGGGTAGAGTTTTTTAAAATTTACACTCTTGGCAAGAGAGATTAAATCTTTCCAGGTTTTTGAGGGCTCTTGGAATCCATAGCTAGTTAAACTAGAGGCCAGTTGATCATCCCAGGGAGAACAATCGAGGATTTTTTCTATTATGCTTTCTTTGGAAGTCATGATCTTGAATTATTCTTTTCAAGTGGCAACAGCCTTTTTCCAAATCAGGGCAAAAAAAAACCCCCTGGATGAACCCAGGGGGTTTTCGAAATAACATCTTCGTTACACTCCAGCGTCCACCCAATTAGCAATCGTAATACATTTCAAATTCCAGTGGATGCGGGCGCAATCTCAATGGATCGATTTCATTCTCTCTTTTGTAGTCAATCCAGGTATCCACAACATCCTGAGTAAACACATCCCCTTTAAGCATAAATTCATGATCCTCTTCTAAAGCCTGTAGGGCTTCATCAAGGGAATGTGGCAAGGTTGGAATATTTGCCAATTCTTCTGGCCCAAGAGAATAAAT
>CAZECX010000110.1:0-10741 GCA_964510965.1 uncultured Nitrospina sp.
AGGTATGGAGGCGGGGCATAAATTCAACACCGTTGTAATTTATCTTCCCCCTTCAGGTGTGAAAGATGGACTCGCAGAAGCTGTACGCGATAATCCGGATCTCACCAAAGCTATTATCCTCACTGAGAAAGTTTCCATAAAAGATTCTCGTATCATGCGGGCTATTTGTCAGTTGAATGGAGTTGATCTTTTTGGCGGCAACTGCCTTGGGCTGGCGGACTCCTGGAATCACGTCCGATTGGGGGGTGCTCTGGGTGGAAACGCTCCAGAAGAATCCCTCATCAAAGGTTCGGTCGCTCTGTTTTCCAACTCGGGTAACTTCACAACGACAATAGCCGTTTATCTTTCTACAACTGGGTGGGGAACAACGACTTCCGTCTCAAGCGGCAAGGACGTCTATATTCAATACAGTGCAAAAGAGTTTCTGTATGCTTTCGATAATGATGATCGTTCTGAGGCAGCAGTCCTATACAGTGAGCCAGGTGGATATTATGAACATGGCTTGAAGTCGGATAAGCCTATCGTTGCATGTGTTGTAGGCCGTTGGAAAGCACGACTGACTAAAGCCTGTGGTCATGCTGGGTCTTTATCAGGGGCTGGTGACGATGCGCTCGCTAAGGAACAATGGTTCATGGATTATTTCGGAGTCGATGGAATTTACACTCCGGAAAAACCCATCTTTTCGAAAAAAGGTGCTCTGGTTACCAACATCGCACATATCCCGGAAGCCTTGACCAAGGTCATGGAACTCAATGGTAAGAAACCAGATTTTGAACCAAAAGGTAGCCTCGATTTAAAACCATGGTTTGGCAACAATCAGGGCTTATCTTTGCCGCCAGAATTAGATGTTCCCATAGTCGAAGCATCTACTCCTTATAACGAACAGATTGAAGCGCTCGATAAAATGGTGGGTGCGCAACATCGACGCGAAACCTTGAAGGATGCCAGTGGCGCTTCGATGATGGACCCGAAAACACAGGTGTCGAAAATTCATAATACTTCTATTCTCGATGCTTCCATGAAGTCTTTTGAAGCCAATCTAGTTTTCGCCCTCACGCGGCAATACACTTGTGAATACGGAGAAAAGATCGCAAACATCGTCTTGAATATGTATGTCAACCAACATAATCAACCGACGATGGCAGCGGCACAGGCAGCTCGTGATAACGGCAATTCGCCGAACACCGTTGTTTCTTCCGCGGTAGCAATTGTTGGAAAGAAAATGGTGCAAAAGGCTATGGATGCTTCGAGCGCGCTGTTAGAGTTGTTCCAATTCACCAAACTCGGCGGTCCGAAAGATACATTCGATTACGCTGCGCAATTAAAGGAAGCGGAAAAATATAAAGACGCTCTTCTTGCCGATGGTGAGGATCATTGCGCTACCAAATTGGCCGAATGTCTTAATAAGGCCGGTGACTCTGTGTTCATTAAGTTCGTGCAAGACTTTTCAGCAGCCAATGGCGGCAAACTCTCCAGCGATGCATTATTCGGAGCGGTTTGGGTCACTCTGGGCTGGGAAGCGTTGCGAGGTAAAAAGATATCTAAAGACACACTCACCCGTTTGCCCTGGTATTCACGTATCTACAGCACCATCGTTGGAGTCTCTGCTCCAGCTTCACGGCACACGGAAGATGCTATTGCCGGAGTCAAGCTGGAAGAGTTAATTCCAAATTATAGCTTCACAAAAACGGCGTTCGTTACGTTGTTAGGGCGCCAACCTTCGGAGTCTGAACTTTATGAGTTCCAGGTTCTACTCGGACTCATCATCACCAACGGACCCGGTACCATATCAGCACAAGGTGCCAAAGGTGCAGTCAGTGCAGATGGACCGGAACAGCCTCAGCGCGTGCAGGTGAACAAAGGTTTTATCGGATTCCTCACGCATACCGGTTTCGCCCATGGTGGAAACGGCTTTGAAGCGGCAGCATTCCTGATGGAAAACTTCAAAGACACGGGACTGAAAGATCCTGCTGATGGGAATCACGGTCTCGACCTCGATGCCATGGCTCTCAAGGTTGCTAATGATTATTCTGACTACAAGAAGAAACAAAAAGCAGTTGGTAATCTCGATTATGCCAAGCTGCCTTGTGTGAATCATCCTGTGTTCAAAGGCAAAGACGTGAACTACGATCCGCGTGAAGTTTTTGTAAGTGGACTGTTCAAGGAAAAAGGCATTAACAACGTTTTTCTTGAATTTTATCACAGCCTCGTTCAAGGCTTGTTCAAAGCGAAAGTCAGCAAGAACGTTTATTGTGTGAACATCGATGCGGTCATCGCCGTTATCCTTCTAAAAATTGTCTGGTCGGATTACAACGAGGGCAAGATGGAAGATGGGGATATCGAGTCTGCAAGTTTCGCAACCTTCCTGTTCGGCAGAATGATCGGTTGTGCAGCGGAAATCGATGACCACACTTCACGTGGTAAAAACATGGATACCCGAACCCCAGCGAGCAAATGCTCCTATGTCGGCTAACCGGGCCACGCCCGGTGGGAATAGGGCACAGCTTGCTTGCGATATTTAATTGGGTTTAGATAATACTCAGGGCCTTTACTCTTTGGAGTGAAGGCCCTTTGTTTTTCCGGCGAACCGCCGGTTGCAATAAAAAAATGGAACAACAGTCAAAGGGGCAGTAATGCAGGTCCGTTTGGCGAGCATTGACCTTTTCCCACCGGGCGTGGCCCGGCCAGCGTAACGCTGGAACCGGTTTTTAAAGCCGAGATAAAGATTTTCTAGTTACTAAATCCTATAGCTATTTGAGAACGGAGGCACTCCGTGCAGGCTCAAGAAGGGGTATTGAAGTCCCCATATCAGTATTCTCTGATTCAAAAATATATTTTTGACGATCTACCCCTGATCGCCATGAACGTGGCGCGCATTGGTGCGCAGACTCCGGGGATGGCTTACGAGATCGCCGATGGTGAGCCGCATTTTGTGACCATTGGGTTCGGCCCGATGAACTGGTTGCTCATTACGCCGGATGTCCCTGCTCCTGGCGGCTTTCGCGCTTTCGATGAAATTGATGTCGAGGATGAGGAAGTGCCTGAGTCTGAAGGAGATATGTTACTTTATTTTTCATCCGGCTACCCGAAGCTAAATCGCGAGTTGGCCAACCAAGTGAGAGAACTGTTTGGGAAAGACGGTGAACTGATCGAAGAAGTAGAAGTCGAAGGCGGCAAGCATTCCGATGTTTCCCAGGTGAAGAAGCAAGTGCTGATTGAAGACCCCAATTACCTCGACCAGGCGCAAAGCAGCTTTCTGAGCACACACCGTTTTTTAGCCAAAGATGCATCTGGCACAGAACTACCACAGCACCGTTATAGCTATAATACAGATGACGAATCGGGAGATTATATCCTGACCTTCGATAAAAATCCTTCCAACCTTGAAGAGCATAGCGAGTCTCTAACCCAACCGGCCAAAACCCGAGGCCTGTTTTTTATACCTTCTCTTGATCTATTGACCAGTTTGAGAATGGGTGGCATCCGCATGGGTTCCCTCGCCATCAACGCCCGCTGGAAACAGTGACCTGTTTTGGTAAAAGGTCAGGGCTCATTTCGCGAGACAGGATCACAGGGCTTATGAACCAGAAAGTTTTTCTTTCTTTTCCGATTTTTGCCCGGTACAATTTCTCATCCATTTAATAATTAAAATTTTAGCTCCGGGAGTTAAATTTCATGAAAAAAATATTCGCACTGGGTGTTCTTGTTTTATTCGGTTTGGTTTCTTTGGCAAATGCAGGGGTTAAAACAGAGGTGGTCGAATACAGCCACAACGGCACAAAATTGACCGGCTATCTCGCCTTTGACGATTCCAAATCAGGCAAACGCCCTGGTGTTCTGGTGGTTCATGAATGGTGGGGGCATAACGACCATGCCCGCAATCGCGCTAAAATGCTGGCGGAAGCAGGGTACACTGCATTAGCCTTGGACATGTATGGCGATGGGAAACTGGCGAACCACCCTAAAAAAGCCGGTGAGTTTATGAATGCGGCTTTTAGTAATTGGCCGGAATCTCAGGCACGATACAACAAGGCTCTGGAAATTTTGAAGGGACATAAAACCGTAGATGCCACGCGTATCGGCTCCATCGGATTTTGTTTTGGCGGTGCGGTATCTATCAAAATGGCAAAAGGCGGTGCTGACTTGAAAGGAATCGTTGGTTTTCACAGTGCATTACCCATGGAACCCGCAATAACGAAAAATTCTATGAAGGCGGCGGTGCTTATTATAAATGGATCAGAAGATGGATTCCTCAAACCCGAAACAGTGGCTTCTTTTACTCAGGACATGTTCAAGGCCAATGTTGATTTTACTTATATGAACCTCAAAGGGGTCAAGCATAGCTATACCAACCCTCAAGCCGATGAGTTTAGCAAGAAGTTCAATATTCCGGCACTCGAGTACAACAGAAAGGCGGATGAACAAGCCTGGGCAGCCATGCTCAATTTTTTCAAACGCGTATTTAATTAGCTGATCAAATAAGCAGGCTTGATTATGTTTTATAATTGGTAATCACCAATTTTTTTTTTCGAAGGCCTGTTGGTAGAGCTTTTGATATCCCTCGGCCATGATCTCTTTGCTGAAAAGTTTTGCGACTCTTTCATGACAGGCAGAGGTTTTGATGGAGGGTAGCTGTTCTATTGCCTGAATGTAGTCCTTCTTGCTGTCGCAGATAAATCCAGTCACGCCTTGTTCCACGGTTTCGTGGAAGGGGGGGATGTCGGATGTGATGGCAGGGGTGCCTGCCGCCATGGCTTCGATCACCGATAGCCCAAAACTTTCCCAAGATGAGGGATACAAAAGAGCCTTTGCATTTTTAAGTAAATGGTTTTTGATTTCCCCCATGGCTTCCCCATGATAGGTGATTTTGTCATTAAGTTTTTTACGCACTTTCTTGCAAAAATACCCAGGATGCCGCACGGGGCCAACAATTACCAATGGCATGTTTGTCCATTTTGCCACCTGGATTGCTTTATCTACATTTTTACGCGGATGGATAGCTCCCAAAAACAATAAATAGGATTCCTTTTTTTCAGTGAAGGAATATTCGTCCAGATCTAATCCATGATAGACAAAAGTTGAGGAGCCATTGGACTGGGCATCTGCACGGCTAGGATAGATGGTGTTTGAAACGGGTTCGAAGCGCTCGTTGTGGTGTGTTGAAACGGCGGCCTGTTCAGGATGCCGTAAACGAAACAACTGAGTAAATGTGTGGTCGTGAACGATGTCTGGTTTGAGACTAAGAATTTTTTGATAGGATTGCTGATAGGCTTCTTCTTCGTTACACCATAGTGGAATCGGAATTATATTTGCCTTTGTGGTGCTTGCCTCTGGGGCAACTACATGGATCTCATGTCCAATATCCATTTGTGCTTTGGATAGCCAATGAACCACCCGCTCGGTTCCCCCGTAACCTTCAGGAGGGACCAGATTGTTAGAGACGGAAATGTGGATAATTTTCATGTGAATTTTGGGCCAGGCATCGTTGAAGGGGAAAATCATATCCAAGTTTATATATAAAGTCAAAACTCAAAAGTTGGGGTTGTGATTTGAATTATATGAGACGTTTTACTTCAAAACGGAAGAGTTCGTAAGTGTCGTTTTCTTTGAAGCCACCTTTTTTCAAGCAGACTTTGAGTTGCTGGTTGGCGGACTTGATAATGTCGAGATCAGGCAGCAGCACTCCCTGCTTTCCTTCTCCACGGACCACAAGTCCATATTGTTTAATGTTGTGACCTTTCAGGTCTTCAATTTTTTCCAGTGGGGTCAGCACGTCTACCGAAAATGTCAGCCCCGATAGCTCTCTTTTTTCGACAGGATCAAAGCGCGGGTCTTCGTTGGCAGCCCGCACAGCGTTGTGGATGATTTCTTCAGCCAGGTTTTTATATTTTGGAGTCATGGTGCCGATGCAACCGCGAAGAGCCCCTTGTTTTTTTATAGAAACAAAGGTTCCAGCGGTTTGTTTCAGGGTATCGGGTAAAGGATCGGGGCAGGGGAGAGGCTTGCCGGTTTCGATGAAATGTTCCACTGAACGAATTGCCAGTTTGACGAGAGGATGTCTATCCACATGGACCTCCTGATTAATAGAGGCAGTATAGCTCGTTTAATGACTACTCCCAACCACTCCCCTTTTTTAAACAGAAAAAGGTATGAATGAGCCGTCATTGCGAACGTAGTGAAGCCGTGGTAATTCTCAACACTTCTCGTGCCCTGAACGGGCAAATCCAGAAAGCCTGGATCGCCACGCTCCCTTAGGTCGCTCGCGATGACGTGCGGAAGTGTAATGGTATTGCCCTTATTATTAATGTTGCTTGATGGGTAATGCAGTATACACAGGCGCAGGCCTGCTACTTTGCGGGTACGGCAGGTGCGCTGGGAGCGGTGTGCCTGCTGTGGATGTAGTCCGCAACGGCGTCAAAATATTCAATGTATTTTGGCTCTGGAAAATCGGCTTTTCTGAGATGGGACTTGGCCCGGTCGATGTAGTAGCGCGCGAGGTTGAGTGTGTAGTCTATAGACTTGTGTTTGTGCATATGACCGACAATGTATTGCACTTCTTCAGGCCCGATGTTTTCGTTTTTAATAAACCCTTCGATTTCTTTTTTCAGTCCCCGGTCCGCGTTATGATACAGGTGGTGTAAGGGAAGGGTGACATGACCTTCTTTAAAGTCGGTTCCTGTGGGTTTTCCCAGGACTTTTTCATCGGCATCGTAGTCGAGTGCATCGTCCATCAGCTGAAAAGCCATGCCGAAATCGTCCCCAAAAGCAATGATAGCGGTTTCCTGCTGTTCGGTAGCGTTGGCGAGCAGTCCGCCCAACCTGGCACTTACTGAGAGAATGGAAGCTGTTTTGCGGTAGATGACATCGAGAATATGTTTTTCGTTTACCTTAATTTTGCGGGCTTCGGCGTATTCAAGAATGCCGCCTTCAACGAGAATTTTTGTGGCTTCGGTGATGGCTTGAATGATTTTTCTTTCGCAATCATCTGCCAGAATGAGAATCGCGCGTGAGATTAAAAAGTCTCCAACCAGTATGCTGGCATCGGAACCCCATTTAGCGTTGACGGTTTCCTTGCCGCGTCTAACTGTAGTTTCGTCTACGACATCATCGTGCAAAAGAGTTGCTGCATGGATGTACTCGACAACGCAGCCGTGTTTGACAACGGTTTCATCCGCTTCGCGACCACAGAGTTTTGCTGCCAGAAGAGTTAGCATGGGGCGAATGCGTTTACCGCCACAGCTCATTAAATAGGAGCTGATCCCCGGAATCAGAGGTACATCGGATTTGTAATTTTCATTGATGGCTTTTTCTACTTTGGCGAGGTCGCTTTTTAAATCCTGTGTAACGTCTCTGAAATCCATATCTGACTCTTGTTGAGTGAATTTAAGATGAATGCGCCACCTTAACCAGGAGGCAATCATCAATATACATAATATGTAACCCTAAAACTTCATATGCTTGCTTAGTTTTAGGTCCCTACCTTTTCTTTTGGCTAGTAGGCTGTTTTTAAATCCGTTACTCATTGGAAAGCCCCTAGTTTTATGAGAAATTAGGGGGTTTGTCAAGGCATTTGTGCCCCACTTGCGTGGGAGGAAGATCTAAATTAAATTGAAATGCTGGACTCATTCATATTGAGCGTTCTGCTGATATTTGTTCCATAAACCCTGTAGGGTTTGCGATATGATTGGAATGGTGTACCTTATTGAACTTAGGGCGTTTTCGAGTTTGGGGGCTAAAAAAACCATTTTTTGCCCCATTTAAGGACAATTTCATTTAAGGATTGTTTCGATTATGAATCCACCTTTGGTTTCGGTCATCATTCCAACTTTTAACAGAGCCTACTGTCTTGCGGAAAGCATCCATTCTGTTTTAGCGCAGAGTGGATTTGAATTGATTGTGGTGAACGATGGTTCTACCGATGACACAATGAAGGTGCTCGCAAATTTTCCTTCCGTTAAGGTAATTCATTTGGATGAGAATCGCGGAGTTTCTTACGCCAGGAATAAAGGTCTTGAACGGGCACAGGGTTCCCTGATTTGCTTTTTAGACTCTGATGATCTATGGGAAGAGGGCAAGTTGCAAGCTCAAGTTGAATGGATGCAAGATCACCCGGACTGCAAGGCAGTTTATACCGATGAGATATGGATTCGGAATGGGGTTCGTGTAAATCCAATGAACAAGCACCAGAAATATTCCGGAGATATTTTCAGACAATGTTTGCCATTGTGCATTGTCAGTCCATCTTCGGTTATGCTTCGAAAATCGGTTTTGGATGAAGTGGGCGGTTTTGATGAGTCAATGCCTGTGTGTGAAGACTATGATCTATGGTTGCGAATTGCGGCGCACTACCCCTTTAAGTTTCTAAGCGATAAGTTGATCATCAAGCGTGGCGGGCATGAAGACCAGTTGTCGCGAAAATACTGGGGAATGGATCGATGGCGGGTTTATGCTCTGGAAAAACTTTTGCATGGTGACGATCTAAACATGTCGCAGCGGGAGTGGGTAACTGAAATGTTGATTAAAAAATGTGAGATTCTGATTCAGGGTTTTGAAAAAAGAGGTAAAGCAGAAGATGCTAAGATTTATAGGGATATTGTGTCTGCAAATTCAAATAAGGTCGATTCGATAAATTGAAAATTATGCTGAAAAAATGGGTCTGTTTACCGGTGGTTATTTTTTTCGGATTCCAAAGTTTTGTTATGGCCGCTTCCGAGACGGAAGGGGTTTTACAAAAGCTGCGCCAGGACTGCCAGGTATTATTAAACGAAATTTATAAAAATGAGAATTCCTTTGTGCGTGCAGCAGTGATGCGTGCAGCGGGGGAGTCTCATGATCCTGAGTTGATACCTCTTCTTTTTAAAGGGGTGGAAGATTATTACCCTACAGCACGATTGTTTGCATTACAGGGCTTGAAGGAAATCTCTTCCACCGCCGCCATTGATGCGGCTCGCAAGCTTACAAATGATCCGGATATTTGGGTGCGGAGTTCGGCGGTAGAAATGTTGGGGGATGAAGGTGGCGCTGAAGTGGTGGAAGAAGTCCGCAGCTATCTTAAATCGTATGATGTGCCGATGAAACTGGCCGCTTCCGCTGGACTGGTCAAGCTAGGGGAAAAGGGCTATATGGAAGAAGTGTTGGAGCCCCTGACGCATCCTATTCCTGATCGTCGCTATCAGGCCATTGGGCATCTTGGCAAAATTGGGGGTGAGTTGGTATTGCCGCATCTCGTTAAATTGTTCGATCATTCTGAACCGGAGATGATCTACTACAGTTTGAAAGCTCTGGAAGGAAAGGCAACACCGGATATGTTGCCGAAGCTGAGAGAACTGGCAAAACATTCCAATTCTTCCATTCGCCAGGCGGCCGCCATGGCTATGAGTAACTTAAAGAACGCAGAAGCGGATTTGATTCCATTATGCGCAGATGAAGATGGCCTGACCAAACTATCTGCAGCGGTAGCGCTAAATCGGATCGGCTCTGACGCTTGCCAAGTGGTGTTTGAGGAATTATTGAACCATGAAGATTTTAAGGTGCGTAGTTCAATGGCAAGAGTGCTGGGGAAAACCGCTATTCCTCAAAGACTGAAGATATTAACCGCAGCCTTGCGGGATTCTCATTCTCGTGTGCGTACGGCCGCGGTTAGAGGAGTGGGAATGATGGGCGGCCCCGAGGCGTTTCCTTTGCTGGTGAAAATGCTGGAAGACCCGAAAGAAGCCATTCGAGCTTATGCTGCAGGCAACCTGATTCGCTTGCTTGAATGATTATCCGACTTCTCCAGAATCGAGAGCTGTTTCTTCTCCAGTTTCATTGGCTATGATCAGCCTTCCCAGGTTGTCCAATCGAATGGCCTTCCCGGTAATGCTTTGATTGCTCTTTTTGAGGGTAATGGTTTTCCCAAAAAGGTCGGTGTGGCGAGTCCAATTATCAATGAGAGATTCCACCTTATTTTTTTTGAGTTCGCTGTATTGAAAATCCAATTGGGTTACCAAACTTTTGATCAATGCAATGCGATCAATATCAATACCGGATTCCAGCTTGAGCGATGTCGCGATATCTTTGATTTCGGCTGGGAATTGGGTGTGGCTTACGTTGATTCCGATACCAATGATTACTGCAGGAGTTTTTGCGGAATGGTATTCACATAAAACGCCTGCAATTTTTTTTCCGTTGAGTAAAAGGTCATTGGGCCATTTTAGCTGGGCAGGTTGAGGGATAAATTTATTTACCGCAATCGTGGTTGCAAGACCTGCCATTAATGTGAGAATGGGTAATTGTTCTGGAGGAAGATTGGGCCTAATCAAAGTTGAGATATATATTCCGGTTCCGGGTGCTGAATGCCAGACTCTCCCTAATCGGCCTTTTCCACCTGTTTGACTTTCTGCCAGGACTATTAGTCCCTCATTAGTAGGATGATCTGCTAGGCTGCGACTTATTTCTGCATTAGTGGAGTCGGTTTCAGAAAGATACCGCCACTGCCTTTTAGTTTCTGAATGCATATTTTGCAGAATGGATAGGTCAATATCTGATGAAATGGGCAAATGTAATACCTTGTATTTTAAAGATTAGGCCCTGCTGAGGCTGATATTTCCTATTGTAAGGGGAAATCCTTAAAAAATGATTGAATTGTTGCAAAAAAATTGATAAAAAGCATACTTCAAAGTGGTTCCAGCTAAGCAAAACTTTGCTTGGAATCAAAACTTTTTGAGAGGAGAAGGCTGGATGAAAAAGTTGGTAGCTTCCT
>CAZECX010000111.1:0-10584 GCA_964510965.1 uncultured Nitrospina sp.
TCTTCATTTGCATCCTTAACTAATTTGTTTGCTGCATTATGAATTTTTTCATTTAGCTCCTTATTTAAGATCCGGCAAACTGTCTGCTCAGATTCTTCAGCAAGGTATGCCACATTCTTTAGCGTTACTCCTGCCTTTTTCATTCTTTTCCTAAGAGTATTAATTTCGTCCATAAAATTTTTTTGCTTGACAGATTTAAAGAACTTTAATAGGATTCTTGACAAGTAATATCCCTTATAAATAAAGGGTTGTTGGCTGTCAATTTACTATTGATGTTGGTAAGAATACTAAATAATATAGTAATTTACAAGTTATTTTGATTAACAATATAATAAAGAATAGTAGTTGTGCGAATCCTACGAAAAAAAAACGCTTGGAAAGGGAATATGAAGGATAAATTAATTAAGGAGAGGATTACTGAGTTGGTAAAAATTTTAGGAGGGAACCAGTCTGAATTTGCAAGAAAAATAGGACTGAAACCCAACCATCTTAGTATGGTAATTTCTTCAGGGGATACTGGCGTATCCGCCAATATCCTATTAAAACTAGCCGAGTATGGTGTCAATATGAACTGGCTCCTAATTGGTAAGGGTACACTCTGGCAGAAAGACCAAGGAGTATGTGCAGAGTCAGAAAAAAAAGTTGCCGCTTTGAAAATTGAACTTAAAGAGGCTAAAGCGGTAATTAAATTTACTGAACGAATATTAACTTCAAAAAAAGGAGCAAAATGAATAAAGATTGCCAGGAAGGTAAAGAAGTTTTTTTAATAACGCATGAAATATTTGATATAGATAAATATTGTTTCCCCGGTCACTCAGGGAGTAGTTTTTTTCAAGTTTCAAATTGGCCTGAAGGAATAGCAAAGATTTTTGAAGAAGTTGGACAACTAACTGAAAAAAATAATGTGCGGTTAATTAGAGGTGAAGTGAGAGAACAGGAAGGTTTAACCCACATTTGGGTCGAGGCCGGAGAAATAAAAGATATTGAAAATTTTTATGTAGCTTTTGAAGAGAAGCTAATAAGTGAAGGGCATAATTATAATTTTAATACTGTAAAAATTATTCCTGACAACTGCCAAGAATGTACTGAAACAAATCTGGATCGTGACTTTAAAACAGAAATGCAAGGTCAAATTGATGAAGTCTTAAATGTTATTAATAATTACAAGGAGAAGATATGATACCGAAATTATTTCTGGATAAAAAACGTAATGAGGAGCTGGTATGAATAAAAAGCAAAGATTTTGGGAGGATGAATTAACCGGGATGCTCCGGGGAAGATTTTATTCATTAGTAGAGCCGGGTAATCAACCCAAAATTTATAACCTTTGTTCCCTAGACCATTATTATTTCAAGACAACAAAACGAGGGAAAAAGGAAAGAACCAAAAACGATATGAATAATCTTCAAGAGGATCTTTACAATGAAAAGTTGAGAGAAAAAAAAGAACTTCTTGCTAATAAAGTTAAAAAAGAAGCATCTCTTGAAGAGGCCAACAACCATAAAGTAAGCGAGGCTATCAAGGAATTTCGGGAAGTTTATCTTCCGAAAAAATCTAAATCAACTCAGGAGGGTTATAATAAAGCCCTCGACCATTGGGAAAGTTTTTTTGGCAATAAGAAATTAGGTGATATTAATGATGACCTTATTCTTACTGGAAGAAAACTTTTGGAGTCTCCAAATAGAAGTGACTCCACATTAAATAGATATGTTGCTGCTTTTTCTTCTATGTTTAAATACTGCATAGAAGATATAAAGTGGTGTGGAATCTATGAAATTAAAGATGGCAAAAAAAAGAAAGTGGGAAATATGATTAACCCTTGTTCAACTGTCAAAGCGAAAGAAGAGCCAGAAAGTAGGGTAAGGTTTCTGAAGCCTAGTGAAGCGAAAGATTTACTCCTAGCTTGTACTCCTGAGTTGAGAGATGCTGTTATGTTATCATTGCTCACTGGAGCAAGGAAAAAAGAAATATGGGAGCTTAGATTCGATGCTGTCAATTTTGAAAAACAAACAATTAGTTTTTGGAAAACAAAGAATGGAAAACCTCGAACAGTTCCAATTAACGGAGAAGGGTTTGACATCTTGAAACATAGGTTCAAAAATAGGCCGGATGGAAACGAATGGGTTTTTCCAAGTTCTTCAGGTAGTGATAAAAAAGGTACTAAAAAGTTTTTAGATAAGCCTAAGTCTTTTGAAAAAGCTTGGGATAATGCCCTTGAAAAATCTGATCTTGAAGACTTTAGATACCATGATTTAAGACATACGGCAGCAAGCTATATGGTAATGGAAGGAGTTACTCTCTCGGCAGTTTGTGAAATTTTAGGACATTCAGATATTTCTCAGACTTATAAGTACGCCCATTTAGCCCCATCACACCTGCAAGAAGCTATGGGATTGCTTTCAAAAGGGATACATCGAATTATAACATGACTATAATTTTTTAAATTAAACTTGTAACTAACTGATTTAAATATATATCTATATGACTTTTAATCAGGCGGTCAGGGGTTCGATTCCCCTCCGACCCACCAGTCATAGCAAGGGATTAGAGCCATTTAATGCAATATTAGATGGCTATAATCCAACTCTAACAACTCTAATAATGCCTCGAAATTTGCTTTTTAACTCTAACAAGACACTAATAAATTTACCTCTTATAATAAGCTATAGCCTCTTCGTGTAGTTTGCGTAATCGCTCTAAATGCTCCTTTACAATCATTCCCTTGCCTTTCTAGCTTTCCTTGTTTTTTTATTACTACTCATATCTCCTTTGCTATCAAAAATATTAATTAAACTTTTACTAAAAGTTGTCCTTGCCGTTTTTGAATTACCTACCATTGCTAATGCACCTGCTGCAATATTACCAGCAACACCATAGTTAGAAAGAAAACTAGGATTAGAAACAGCAGCAACTATCATAGGAGTAATTACTAATGTATAAAATGACTCCAATGCTTTTTTCTCTGCATTGGTGGTATTAGGTGAGTTAGTCTCATCATTGAAAAATTTAGCTATTTTCTGAAATGCTTGTAAATAAAAACCCGGAGTTGCACCTACCATACTAGAAGCTAAATCACGCTGGTATCTTACAGCTCTCCATGATTGATACCAAGGTTCTATTATTCCTAATGCCCCGGATCGGTTAAATGATATTTCAAGTAGGTAATTAATTAAGCTCCCATCTTCTTTTTTCTCCTCCCATTTTTCTCTATCCAGTAACATCATCCTTAACGATGAAACTAATAAATGCCCCATATATAATTGAAAAATAGCTGGCAGCAAACGAGCTGCGTGTTCTACATTTTTTCCGTTTCCTAAATTTTTCTTTGTACGTTGATATTTTTTGAACTCAGATACGAGAACATTTCTCGTAAAAGAATAGTTAAACGACTGTATAGAAAATACTAGTCTTCCTACTGGATGTTCAGCGTACCTTGGCCTAGAGCTAATAGCTGGGTCTTGAATAGTCCTATCTACTAATCTCAAGGAAGCTACCGAAAGCAGCTCTCCGATTGGAGTTAGTTCACCATCAGACTGCATTATTCCTTCAGGAACAAGTACAGTTTCCTGCATATACTTGGAAAAATCTTCTAATTGTTTCTCTGGAATACCTAAATCCATCAGCTCCATTTCTGCTGCTTTCTTATTTTTAGCAATTGCTTCTTCATTAATACCAACTGGATTTAAGTATTGATCCCCCAGCTCCCTTAAATATTGAAAGCCCACATTCATAGTGGCTCTTCTTTGTGCGTTTGTTACGCCCTGAAGAGCAGTCCTAACGAAATAGGTATTCATACGTTCTTGATTCCTCGGATCATCAGCCAAATGTCCACCCATTCTTTCTGCCATCATTTCGCCAACTTCCGGGTCATCATATATTCCTAAGATTGCTCCTATCTGTTTTTTCATTTGAGTACGTTGTGCAGCATCTTTGTTAAACTTACCATATAGCTCATCCAGAGTATCAATAAACACCTTAAACCCCTTTTTAGCGGAACCCATTTTAATTCCTGCTACAAATGGTTCAGGTAATGAAGTTGCTACAGCTCTGGAAAGCATAGCCATCAATGCAAACGAATGAAAAGTATTAAGTGTTTTCATTGCACCAGTATCCACCGGGGAATTTCTGCCAAGAATTGAATCAACATCATATCGCATCATGTGTATATCATTTTCATGTACACCTTTATCTGCCATTTCATCAAATAAAAATTCTTTATAGTCTCGCAGCTCCATTGATCCGGGCTTTCGTTTTTTATTTGTTGGTATTTTATATCTACCAAACAATCGTTCATATTCAGTTTTTCTTACTAAGCTGGTAACGTATCTTTGTATTGAATCCAATGGAGATAAGTAAAAATCTACCATGTAAGTATCGGCTTCAGGAGGTAGTTTTCTTTTCTTAACAAATTGTGCTGCAACTGGTGAAGAGTTACTTGGGTCTTCCCCTGCTTTTACAAATAGCCTTGTTTTCCAATCTTCAGCAGCTCCTTCAGACCAGAGATTAGCAAGGGCATCATATCCTTCCCTATAAGCCTCTTCATTTTCTGCCATAATCTCTTCAATCTTTTCTTCTAATTTTCCAATCTTTTCTGCATCCCCAACTTCGCTACTTTCCTCAAGTGTTTTTATTTCTTTTTGTATATCTTTTACTCGCCTATATATATTGGCTAATTCATCCACATTTTCATCTTGTCCTCGCCACCTTTTCTTAGCTGCAATTTTACCTATTTCAAGAAGCTGCTCTATATCGGCAGTATCCACATTACCATATTCATTCACCCAGATTACTTCCTCATAGAGAGCTTTAGCCTGTTCCTTGAATTTAGCTAAATCTCCTTGCACTAAAGTCAAATCAATCATGCGTGGAAGGTATGAATTTTTCTCCAAAAAATTCATTTCTACATTATTGTTATTTGCATAATCCCAAAGTTTGTTTAATAAATTTTTTGTTTCATCAGCAAACTCTAATATATTTTTTGGGATTTCACCTTTTTTTGCTTTTGCCATTGTAGCTGGGTCTGAGGTTGCAAATAGTCTTAATGTCTTTTCATCTTCTTCGTTAAATAATTCTGCTTTATGCTTCTTAGAAAAATTATTAAGCATATGAGCAAATCTGCGAATATTAATGGGGACTTTATCATTCCATGTATTAGAAGTATAGCGTTCACCTCCGGGGTCGCTAAACAATAAATTCATAATTTTAGTAATCTCTTTTATATGTGGATATCGTTTTTGGTATGACTCTAAATTACCTTGCTTACTTCCAACGAACCCAAATCTAACAACACTTTCCAAAGCATAAATAGAATTCATAAACCTAGACTTATCCTGATATTTAAGAATCCTTTTTGCTTTTCTATTTTGAATATTTCTCCATTGCTCCCCTCGTTGTTTGACCCTCTGATTTGCTGCTTTCCATCCTTCTTTAGATATAAGTGTTTTTCCATCTTTTTTAAATAATGAGGAATACTCTATTATTCTTCCGGGTTTATTCTTTGCTGCTTCTTCTGTATAAAAGACTTCAGCCATTACATTGAAGAGATCATCAAACTTGGAGAAAATATTTAATCGCTCAGATTCCTGGGGGTACATTTTGTCAATAAGCGAAAATGATTTAACATCGTCTGGTTTCATTATATAACCTGAATCTGGTTTACCAAGAAATTCTGTACCGGGCATATTAGGAGTCACACTTTGCTCAGTTACTTTATGGGCTACATACGCTTCAAAAGCCCTTGCAAATAATTCGGTAGGTTCACTCCAATATTTAGGATTTTCACCCTGTATATTTCCTATATATTCAGCTCCCAACTTAAAATTTGACTTGGAAAGTCTTTTCTTAGTAATACCTTCTTTTATCTTGTTAATCTGTTCTTGGTGTTTGTCAATAGATTTTTGTGATCTAGCTTTAGCAATCCTTGTCTGCAAATCCATAATTGCAGCAGCATCTGCTCCATCCTCGTAGAATAGTGAATTAAGTAACTCTGCAAAAGTATTTTTAAATCTTATTTTGGCAGAGTCACCTTCAAAATTTACGTTATCCCAAGCATCTCCTGATTTTTTACCACGCAGTCTTCCAGACATACCATCATGCCACCCATTACCTAACTGTTCTAGAATATAAAAATCTAGGGCATGACCCCATTCGTGAGCGAATGCAGCTCTTCTTCCTTTTATAGTAATATATGGATAAACAGGATGTTTTGTATCTGGTGCAGATGCAGGATTATACCACGCCCCAGCTCTTTTCTTCCCACCTTTTATCCCAGATAAACCTAATGTCCCATCAAGGCCAATAAAATCCAATGGTATCCCAAGAACCGCTGCCATACCTTGTCCATTTTGATAGAAATTCATCATATTATTAATTGTCATTTCTACAGACTCTGGAGTTAATCTGTCGCTTTCAACAAACTTCAGTCCAAACTTTTCTTTGGCTATTTTCTGCATCCTCTTTGCTAACTGTATAGGAGGCATATTTTTGTAAATGGAAATTTTTGCTTTTAGGGATAGGGTTTCTGACATACCCTCATCTGCTTCTGCCAGATCAACATAGATTTGTTCTCTGACAGAAGAGCTGATTTCTTTTGTGGCTGTTAGGATTGCTTTTTCGTCTGGGGCTTCTCTGCTTTCAAACTTTTTTCGTTTTGGCTCTCTTCTTCCAGAGTCTCTTTTAGTGACTGTTTCACTATCTGGTTCAGGAGCTGCAAGCTCTCCTTGCTTCTTCCTTTGTTTTGCTTTGTCATCTTTCACCTTTTGTTCAGCTTTAACTTCTTTAATCGACTTAGAAACGATATCCTCTATAGGAGCTGTTGCTGCAATATCTTCTAAGCCGGGTATCCCTTGAGTATAATCTTGTTCTAAAATATTGTCAGCAATTTTATTTAAAAGTTTGCCAATAAATTCTTTTGACCTAGTAGTTGATCCGTCTTCTTTATAAACTGCATCGACTATTGAATCAGTTAATTCAACTTCTTCTTGCACCAACAAACTCTCTTGAGCTTTGTCTTCTGCTAAGTTAGTTCTATCTTGTTTAAGTTTTCTAACTCTTTCTACAGCATCAACAATAAATGGTGAAATATCCATATCAGCAGGAATATCACCTTTTTCTATCTTCCCTGCTACATCTGCAAATTTTGGTGCAGCTTTCATCATCCCATTTTTAAGGGATTTAATTTCACTTTTTGGGCTTTCAAGTGCAGCTAGGACTGTTTCACTTTCTCCATAACCTGCCACTAAAACTGCATCCTCAATCCTTCTAATACCAGTATTAGATAAGTCTTTGCCGTTAGATGCAAAGAAATCCCCACGTTCTGTTTCAGGTACTGCTTTTTCAGCAAACTTCTGTATAAATTCTGAATTAACTCCTGTATTAATATCAGGGCTTTTCAATAGATTTGCGAAAGGCTTTAGAGCTTTCGCATCTTTTGCAGATACCTCAAAAGAAGACATTGTATCAACCTTCTGGATATTGCTTGCCTTGACAAACTTAATAATCTCCTTCTTCTGAGCTGCCTCCTCCTTTCCAAACTTATTAACATTAAGAACCTGTACCAAGACAGGCTGTTTAAACTCTTGGCCTGTGGGTGCAGCCCAGTTTTTTATATCCTTTGTTTTGTCATTAAGATAGGTATTTGTCTCACTTTTATATTTCGTTTCATTGAGATCAGGATTCTCATATAGCTCCTTTATGGTAAGCACCCTGCCATTGCCTGAGACTATTACGCCTGAAGGAAGTATAATAGGAGGCCCGGAATCTGTAGTTCTGGATGGTTGGATAACTTGGGCAGGATCAAACCTTGTGGCTCTACTTCTGGCAAGATCGGCAGACTGTTCCCTATCTCTATCTCTGGGCTGAAATTCCCCTTCTGCAAATTCCAGTTCTGACAGTTCTACTACCTTCAGATTTGTTGACACCTCCATTGACCCATCAGGAGTAATCACTTTTGCATTTGACTTAGGGACTGCTTTGCGTTTAAATCCGGGTTCTCCTTTTTTAATATCAGCTTGGTTGTATGGTTGTATCCTCTGGGGTTTTTCCTGAACTACTTCCTTTGGCTTTGGCTTTGCTATTACTTTTTCTGGGACAACCGCTGGTGTGGTTGCCACTTCTGTCTCTGTTTTCTCCTCTGCTTTTGCTTCAGCCTTCTCTTCTTCTGTTTGAGCAATCCCCCATCCATAATCCTCTGCTCTCTGAAAGTCCTCTTCTGCCTCCTTCTCAAACTCCTTTAACTTGGCTTCTTCTTCTTTACTCCCTTTGGCTATTGTTTCAGGTTCAGTCTCAACTTCTTCCTCTACAGTAGACTCCTGAACCTCTGGAGAGACAGCCTCTGGTTGCGGTGTGGTCACAACTTCAGACTGAGGTTCAGGAGTGACTTCTTCTTTTTCAACTGGGTCAAATGCTTTATTAACCCCAGAAACAAGATCACCTCCTTCCGTTGGGGTTACAGTTTCAGGAGTAAACTCTGAAAATATTGGTGGCCTCTGTGTTGGTTCTGGGACTAATTGCTTATCTGGTTTTAAAACCCTTAGTGCTTCCTGTTCTGCTATTGTATTGAGTGTATCTCCAATCTTCTTCTGATTTACTCTATCAACAACTTCTGCACTTGCTTCCTGTACTCCCTTTACTCCTGTACCGAAACCACCACCTAATATACCTCCTCCAATAAAAGATTCTTTTAACCTAGAAGTTATCTCTCCGGGCTGGAACTTTTTATCTGCCAAATACTCTCCAGCTATAAAAGTACCTTCCTGCAATGTTTCAGTAACAGATTCAGTAGTAGAAGTTGCTCCTGTTCTTGCAGCTATTCTTCCTGCTAGTGAGCGTTCTAAAAATCCTGCTATTTTGCCTACTCCAATTTTTGCTAACACTTCTTTTGGGATACCTCGCACCATAACCCCAAGACCAAGGTTTTCCAGAAGTGCTGCGATTAATCCTCCAGATTTTGCAAACGCAATTCGTTTATCTAATGATAGGTTTTCTATATCCTTCATACCTGCATTCATTTCCGCAGAAAGTAATAAAGGGGATAAAGTACCGCCAGAAAAAATAGAGGCTAACATTTGAGGAGCTGACGATCCAACAAGACCTTTTAAATAGTTTCTAAATCCTTTCCAGCCTTCAAACTCTTCAAAACTTAATGGTCTACCTATTTCATCTGCTTTCCTAATTGACTCCGCAGCTTCAAACCTAAGACGTTTTAAATCTGCATCGCTGCGAGGCTGTGTAGTCATTAAACCTTTACCTACAGCGGATGCTACCATTTCTGCTAGATGTTGAAGTGGCTGCCCCCTACGTTGTTTATCTACATCTACTATATAGTCCTTAACTCGCCCTATAGTTTTGTAAATCCCAGACTCAAGAGCATCGCCAAGGTTGTCTAAAATAGGAGGAGGTTTTTGTACTTGGGGGATTAGGGTTGATGGATCAACAAACTGCTTGGGAGTTGTCCATTCAGTAGCAGACTGCAATTCGGAAGGGATTGTTTCAACCGAATCATAGTTTTGTCTAGGGGCTATGATCCTATCAATTGCTGCATCTACTGGAGCAATTTTTTCTGGATAGAATCTTGGTTCGACTTCTGGAACAACTTCAGGGGGAGCTGATTGGGGCAAGTCATCAAAAACATGGTCAAACATCCCACCAGAGCTTTTTTTGGTTTCAAACTCCGATTCCGTTGTATCAGAGAATATGTGGTCGAATAGTCCTGCCATTTTCTTAGAATCCGCTTGTCATTTCATCATAAATTATTTTTGCATCCTTTGTGGTAACGCCCAATTTTTCAATGATAACCCCAAGTATTTGGTCGAGTTTTTGTTCCGTCAATCCTGCTTTAATTTGCTCTTTCTTCGCCAGCAACCCAGCTTCTACTTCTGAATAAGCCTGTCTGTCCAGAGGTGTATCTACATCATCATTCCACCCCCAATTATCAATCGTCCTTGTCCCTGTTTCCCTACCAAGCCGATCCTTTAACATTATATTCTTCGTCTGCTGTGTAAATTTATTTACCTCATTATCAGCTTTGGATTTTGCTAATAATTCTTGATGTGGAGCAAGCAATTTCTGTATTTGATCTTTATTGTTTGCTAATCTATTCTGTGTAATTCTCAAGGCTCTAGTGGCATCGGAACTTTGTCTCTGGGATTTGATCTTCTTAATTGTTTCTTCGTCACCCTGAATTTGTAATAGTAATCTTTGTGCTTTACCTTTTATTTCATCGGGTAGAGCATCCAATTCCAATTTGGTCATTTTAGCTAGGTTTACTGCTCTATCTTTTTTAGCCTCTGCTGTTTCTTTTCCCTTCTCGGCTATACTTGTTTTGAATCATGCCTCTTTTATTCGTTCTTTTATTAAAGCGTTTGTTTCCTTTAGATTTAACTTTTTCTCTTGAGCAATCAATGCTGCATCCAATCCTACTTGTCGGAGATTGTTTACTCTCTCATGGCCTATATTAACATTAATATTCATATCCGAAATAACCTTTTTAGCTTTTTCTTCAGCCAATTTAACCTGTTTTTCAGAGTATTTCTCTACAGCAAGTTGTCTAGCTTTTGTATAGCTTATCGTTGCTTCTGCCTTCTT
>CAZECX010000112.1:0-10564 GCA_964510965.1 uncultured Nitrospina sp.
TTTCCGGAACCTGTTGCAATCGAATGATGATATGCTCAAGAATAGAAAGTCCTGAAAGCAGGCGGGCGCTTTTTCCTGGAAAACGTGAGGACCCCATCCTGGCCTGAATAATTGCTGCAACCATGATTCCTGAAGTTTAAGTGGTTTTGGATGCGGTTATTGTAACCTTTTGAAAGTTATTTGTAATGTCGAAAAAATCACGCACCCTGGTCCGGCCTCCAAAACTTCATCGAAGCGATAAAGTCGGTATTGTGGCTCCTGCAGGACCGGTCGACAAAAAACAATTACAAAATGGGTTGGATGTGATTTCCGAAATGGGATTCGAACCCGTTCTCGGAAAATATGTTCATGCACGTTCGCGGTTTTTTGCTGGAACAGACTCGCAGCGGGCAAAAGACTTAATGGACATGGTCCGCAACCCTGAAATAAAAGCTATTTTTTGTGCGCGTGGGGGCTATGGAACCAATCGGGTTCTTGAGTTATTGGATTCGAAAGTGATTCGGGCCAATTCAAAAATTTTTGTAGGATCCAGTGATATTACCTTGCTTCTACATTATTTGTATCTTCATTGTGGTGTGTTGGGTTTTCATGGCCCGATGGTGGCTGGAAGTTTTGGTCGAGCCCCCATGAAACAATCGCAAGAACAATTCAAAAATATTTTAATGGGAAAGTCGAGCGTACTTCATTGCCGAAAGGCTAAAGTATTTGCCAAAGGTACTGCAACGGGGAAAATTACCGGGGGCTGCCTGACGCTTCTTTGCCGTTCTCTGGGAACGCCTTTTGAAATACAAACTCGTAACCGGATTCTTTTTATAGAAGATGTGGGTGAACCTTTTTACAAACTGGATGGAATGCTATGGCAGTTGAAAGTAGCAGGAAAGTTTAAAGGAGTTCGAGGAATTATTTTTGGAGAGATGGTCAACTGCAAACCACAAAAGCCAGGGGAAGGTAAGCTGGAGGATATTCTTGCAGACCTGTTTCCTAAACCTGAAATTCCCATTGTCACACATTGCCCGATTGGCCACGGCAAAGAAATCTGGACACTCCCTTTTGAAACTCAGGCAACTCTCAATACCTTATCGAAAACCCTTGATCTGAAAAACTGCGGCGTCAAGTGAACCACTCGGCGTGGGGCCAGAAGGTCGTCTAATTTGGAACCAAGGGAGATTCTTGTGTTAGCTAAAATTTCTTTTTACGCTATTCGGACTCAAGTCAAACGGATACAAACCCCTTTTTCTTTCAGGTAGCGTTTGGTCTCGTCAATCGTGAATTCCTTGAAATGAAAAATCGAGGCGGCTAAAACTGCATCGGCCTTGCCGTCCATTATTCCATCATATAGATGCTCCAGCGTTCCTGCCCCTCCTGATGCGATGACTGGAATGGTTACGGATTCTGAAACTGTGCGGTTTAAATCCAAATCGTAGCCCGATTTGGTTCCATCCCGATCCATACTGGTGAGAAGAATTTCCCCCGCACCGTAGGCTTGCATTTGTTTTGCCCATTTAACTACATTTATAGCTGTGGCTGTTCTGCCGCCGTGGATATAGACCTCCCAGGTTGAGCTCGCATCACTTTTATCTAAAAGTAAATCGGGGTGGGCATCGGCCCAACTCGGAATAGAGGGCTCATCGGACTCCGTCTTGGTTTGCTTGGCATCGATGGCGACGACAATGCATTGGCTTCCAAATTGTTTTGCTGCTTTTTGAACAAACTCAGGATCTTTAACAGCGGCTGAATTAATTGCCACCTTGTCGGCGCCGGCTTTTAATAGATTACGAATGTCATCCAAAGTGCGAACTCCACCTCCTACAGTAAGGGGCATGAAAACTTTTTCTGCGGTACGTGCAACGACATCCAGTATGATGTCACGTTTTTCATGAGAAGCGGTAATATCAAGAAAGGTGAGCTCATCTGCACCTTCTTTTTCATAGGCTGCGGCAACTTCCACCGGATCGCCCGCATCACGCAAATTGACAAAGTTCACCCCTTTGACCACGCGGCCATCTTTAACATCTAGACAAGGAATGATACGTTTAATCAACATGAGCGTTAGATGAGATTTTTTGCGTCACTGTAGGACAAGGTTTTGTCGTAAAGAGCTTTTCCAATTATGACACCTTCTACACCGGAGGATTCAAGCGCCATCAGGTTTTTGATGTCTTCCAGGCGGCTGACTCCGCCTGAGGCAATGACGGGTAATTGAGCCGTTTCTGAAAACTCTTTGATGCTCTCAAGGTTCGGGCCCTGAAGCATTCCATCGCGGCTGATATCGGTAAAGATGAACCCGGCAATGCCGTAACCTCGCATTTTGACTGCCAGGTCGGTTGCTTTCTGATCAGAAACTTCAACCCAGCCTTTAACTGCGACCATGCCGTCTCTGGCATCGATGCCGACAATTATTTTTCCTGGAAATTTTTTACAAGCTTGCTCCACAAACTCGGGTTCTTTTTGGGCAATCGTTCCTAAAATAACCCGGTAGACCCCGGCGTTTACATACTCTTCGATCGCGGAAATAGTTCGTATTCCTCCTCCGACCTGAATGTCCACCGAACTGCTATATATGATTTCCTTTACAATTTTGGAGTTTTTTGGGGAGCCTTCAAAGGCCCCGTCCAAATCAACAACGTGAATCAGTTGCGCGCCTTCTTCATCCCAATGATCTGCCATTTCCTGAGGATGATCTGAATAGATGGTTTCCTGATCGGCTTTTCCTTGGGAAAGGCGAACGCATTTGCCATTTTTTATGTCCACTGCGGGTATGATTTTCATTGAAGCACTTGAGTTTAATTTTTATAAAGGCAGATATTAGCAAATTTTAAAGACAACCTCGAATAATTCTAATCATTTAACATTCACCCGATTTCGGATAAATTAGCCAGATTTATTTGCCCATGCGTGATTGCCAATATTACCCTTTGCGTTATATAATCTCCTTCCTAAATGTGGGTATTCCTCCCCCGTCTTCTTATTTGTAACCTGGATATAAAATATGACTTTTAAAGTTGAAAAATCGGATTTGGAAGGAGTGTTGATTATCCAGCCTGCCGTTCATGCCGATCCACGAGGCAGGTTTTTTGAAAGTTTTCAAAAAGAAAGATATAAGGAAATTGGAATAGAGGAAGAGTTTGTTCAGGACAACCAGTCTGTTTCTCTGAAAAATACCATTCGTGGCCTCCACTTTCGGGCTGCCCCCGAACAATCCAAGCTGGTGCGGGTAATCAAAGGCGAGGTGTTCGATGTGGTGGTGGACATTCGTAAGGAATCGCCCACCTTTGGTCAATGGAGAGGGTATACCTTGTCAGATTCCAATTACCTGCAAATTTATATTCCAGTGGGATTTGCTCACGGCTTTTGTGTTCTCAGCGAGACAGCCGAATTTTTATACAAAGTTTCTGAGTATTATTCTGCAGAAAAAGAAAAAGGAATCATGTGGAATGATCCAGATATTGGTGTCGATTGGCCGACTTCTAATCCTGTTCTCTCTGAAAAGGATAAAACCAATCCTGCATTAATAGAATTGTAGCTATTCTGAAATGGCTAAGTGAAGGAAAGAGAATTCAGGAAGCTTTATTGGACAGAAATTTATTGAATTCGTTGTAAGCCAGGCTCACGGTGTCTTCAATGTTCAGGTCCGCTCCATTTTCTATATTTGGAATGTTTTTTACCAGGGTTTCGTCCAAGCTAAATTTTAACTGCTTCTCAAAACTCCCCGATCCCATTTCATCCTTATAAAGCTTTAATATTTCCCCAGCGATGGTTTTACCGGGTTTGCTATCAAGTATCTGGTCATACTCATAGCCTTTTTTTTCTCCAAACTCCAGGAGCCGGCTTATCTTGCCAGACATTGCTTCGTAATTATCTTCGCCAATAGTAGCGTGGACGGACTTAGCAAAAATGGGAAGAAGACAATCGGGCAGCTCCGGTTTTTTTATATTTTTCTCCATCAACCGCATAAAAAATCTTCCGACATGTTCCTTTCTTTGATTCCTATCTTTCTTTTTCATCCTGCGTTTGGTTCTGGCTTTTTCCCGGTCAGAATCTCCGCCGGTAGAAGATGCCGCGCCTTCATTCACTAATTGGGCGAACAGAGCCTGGGTTCCAGACTCCGCGAGATTAAATTGCTCGTCGGAGCTGAGGTCGGAATTATCCGAGGCGATTTTTAAAATTTTGAAAATAATGTCTTGTCTTACTGTATCGCTCATCAGGATTTCTTTGATTTAACTGTTCAAGTTTTTAAATGATTATAGTACGGAATAACGAATTTTGTTGATAGAGATCTTTACGGCAATTTAGGCCCTGATACAAGTTACTCCCATAAAAAAGCCTATCATAATTTTTGAAAAATAAACAACCCTAACCCGTTAAATCAAATAAGACACATAAAATCAATGGGGTTATTGCGGTTTAGTGTTGGGATTTTTTCCCTTATGTTTGTTGCTGTTTTTGCCGATAAAAAATATAGAGAGAAAAAAGCTTATTAGCAATTTAGACGAATCTTTACCATGACACTTGAAATCACAGAATCAAATTTGCAGGGAACTCCCAGGGAGCTACGCAGTAGCTCAGCGGCTGTGAGTGCTTCCGTTTCAAGCGAATTAAATATCAGAACCCAGGAAGGAGATCTGGTGAACCTGTCGTTTTCAAGTGAGCAATCTCTTCAAGAGTCGCGAACCCAAACTCAGTCAAATGAGTTTGGTTCTTATCAAGAAATCAGCACCGTTGCCAAAGCCGCTTCCAATTACTCCATCTCTGTTCAAGGGGATTTAAATGAAGAAGAGTTGGCGGCAATCAATAAACTAGCTGCGGAAATTTCTCCAATAGCGAGTGAATTTTTTGCCAGTGGTGGGTTTGATTTTGACAGTTCCGGTGATGTTCTTTCGGCAAATCTGGGCGTTATCCAGGAAGTGGAGCTTTCCTTAGAGCGCACCATCGTTGCTTCATTCGCTACAAGGACATTGACTCAATTACCGGAAGATGGTTTTGCTCCGGAAGATATTGAGGCAGCATTGAGCGATCCAACTTCTGCGTTGGAAACGGAAGGCATTCGTGATTTTCCGGCTTTGGTTCAAGCCACATTTGATGCGGTTTTCGAAGCAGAGGCGGCAAATATTCCAGAAACGGATCCGATCCTTCGTTCCTTGAATGATTTACTTGCTTTTATCCGCCAACGATTAGGAGAGGTCTTTGACCCTGAAAATGTTGAACTTCCTCCAGAAATTCCAGCCTCAAGTGATGGCGCTGCTGACTCAGTAGAGCCTTCTACTCCTGAACCAGCGTAAAAATTATAGGGTTCTCGATTTTCAAATTCCTTTAAATATCAGGTTTCTAAATTTTCAGAAAAAACATTGACGTTTTTAATATAGGTGTATATACTCCTAAAATATGAGCCAGAGCACTAAAGTCCATTCAGGCAAAAGGAGTCAAAGTGTACAAAACTGCACCTGTTTTAATTTAAGGAAAGCAACGAGAGCCGCCACGCAATTATTTGATGAAGCCTTAAAGCCCTGTGGATTATATGGAACTCAATTCACTTTGTTGGCTGCCATTAACTCAAAGAAAAATGTGACGATAACTGAATTATCTAAGGCTCTGGTCATGGATCGTACAACGCTGACCCGAAATTTAATTCCACTTCAAAAAAAAAGCTGGGTTGAAGTGATACCGGGAGAGGATAAAAGAACAAGAATGTTATCTTTAGCCCGTGCGGGAAGAAAGGTATTAAAGCAGGCGATGCCTCATTGGCGGCGGGCTCAGAATCAGATCGTAAAGGAATTAGGGACAACCAATTGGGAAGAGTTAATGAACAGTTTATCGAAGACAATAAAGAAACTTGATCCGTATTAATTTTTTTTGAAAAATTTATGTGTATATGCACTAAAATGGGGGCTGAAAATGAATTTTGTGAAAAAGAAATCTGCTGAAGAACCGATGGTGGCGACAACTCCCGTTTCCATCGACAGCGAGGAATTACGAAAATTGTGCTTGGATTGCGGTGCTGACGATGTGGGTTTTATTGCTTTGGAAAGGCCGGAGCTAGATTTCGATCGTAAAGATATACAATTGGCTTTTCCACAAACTCGTACATTGATTGGTTTTGTTTCCCGTATGTTACCGGACAATATACGAACCCCATTACGGTCCCTTGCAAATGTGGAGTTTCACAGTGCAGGAGATCGCGTCAATCATATTTCCCAAACTATTTTAAAACAACTGGCTAACAAGGGTATACGAGGAGTTTATCCCCCAATGGGTTTTCCTATGGAAATGGACCGTTATCCAGGAAAAATTTGGACCGTGTCCCACAAACTCGTAGCGGAGGCAGCGGGTTTAGGAAAAATGGGAATTCACAGGAATATAATTCACCCTCAATTTGGAAACTTTATTCTTTTAGGAACAATACTGATTGAAGCGGTAGTAACTGAACAGACCGAGTCTATTGATTTCAACCCATGTTTGGAATGCAAATTATGTGTAGCGGCTTGTCCTGTTGGGGCAATTGGTGGAGAGGGTGATTTTGATTTTGGAGCTTGTATGAATCATAACTATAAAGAATTCTTGGGCGGTTTTCAGAATTATGTAGAAACAATTGCTGAATCAAAAAGTAAAATAAAATTGCGTGCAAATATAACCGATCCGGAGCATGGTTCCTGGTGGCAATCTTTATCCTTTGGAGCAAATTACAAGGCGGCCTATTGCCTCTCTGTTTGTCCGGCGGGCGAGGATGTTATTGGACCTTATCTAAAGAGTAAAAGGGATTTTAAACGAGCCATTTTGAAGCCTTTGGTAGATAAGGCTGAAAACGTTTATGTAGTTAAAAATTCAGATGCAGAAGCCCATGTGACTAAGCGGTTTCCTAACAAATCTATCCGCCACGTGGCTACCGCTATTCGACCTACCTCTGTAGAAAAATTTTTAATGGGTTTGCCACTTGTTTTTAATCGACATAAAGCAGGAGATATGAATGCAGTCTATCATTTTAGATTTTCAGGGGCGGAGGCTAGAGAGGCCACGATTATTATTAGAGATAAAAAACTTACAATTGTGGAAGAAATTATCGGCAAAGCAGATTTGAAAATCGATGCGGATGCGAAAACCTGGATAGGATTTTTGCGGAAGGAAAAAAATCTTGTATGGGCTTTGTTAACTCGAAAATTCCGTTTAAAAGGGGACCCGCGCCTTTTAGTGAAGTTTGGAAAATGTTTTCCTGCATAAAATAAAATTTCAAAAATGTTAATTTTAGGTAAGGCATAAGTAGGAACCAAATATCGTTGAGCTTTCTCCAGAACTACCAGCCCCTGGTAATGGCGCTGCGGATACCGTAGAGCCTTCTACTTCTGAACCAGTGCAATAATTTAGCGGCCCCCTATTTTTAAATTTCCTTCGAGTTTATGGTTTCGCTGTTATTAAATAGCCAGCCTATCCATGTCTTTTAACACCCATTTTTTTTACTTTGGAATGCAGGGTAGTGGGTCTCATTCCCAATAGTTCTGCGGCTCCATTTGATCCGGTGATTTTCCAGTTACACTGGATTAAGGCATTCAATATGTTCTGCCTGTTATGTAACTTCATTTCTTCTTCAGTAAGAATACTTTTATTAATGTCTCCTTCCTTGGCTATAGATTCTAACTTTTTTTTCTTTATATTTTTTCCGGTGCCAGAAAGATTGAAGAAAAGTTTTCCGAAACGGGAAGTGATCATCGCGCGTTCAATAACGTTTTGCAGTTCCCGAATATTGCCAGGCCAATCATAGCTTTGTAGCTCTGAAATATTTCCTTTAGTTAGCTTTGGAAGAGGAAGATTTAGTTTTTTAGACTCCAATTCAATAAAATTTGAGGCTAACACAGGTATATCTTCTTTTCGATTTCGTAGAGGTGGAGCCTCTATTGGAAATACATTCAAACGATAGTAAAGATCCTGGCGGAAACGTTTTGCCTCCACATCATCTTTCAAAGACCTGTTTGTAGCAGCTATGATTCTTACATTTGCGTGGAGCGTTTTTTCATCCCCTATTCTTTCAAAAGTTCCTTCCTGCAATACACGCAATAGTTTACTTTGAAGATCCAAAGGAACTTCTCCAATTTCGTCCAGAAATAAAGTTCCACCATCTGCAAGTTGAAACCGACCGGCTCTATCTTTGATGGCTCCTGTAAAGGCGCCTTTCACATGCCCAAAAAACTCGCTCTCATAAAGTTCTTTTGGAATGGACGCGCAATTGACTTTAATCATGGTTTGATTGGTTCGTGAACTTCGGTTATGGATTTCCCGAGCTACAAGTTCTTTGCCGGTTCCCGATTCGCCCGTAATCAAAACGCTGGAGTCGGTAGGCCCTACCATTTCTATTTGTTTCAAGATAGTTTCCAAGGCCGGACTGTGTCCAAGGATGTCCCCATAGGATTGGACATCTAATACTTCTTCATTTAGATAGGCATTTTCCAATTCCAATTTTTGGCGTAAGCGATGAATTTCTTCTTCGGCTTGCTTTTGCTCAGTAATATCTTTGAAGACAACCACTGCCCCCAATAACTTTAGGTTTTCCCAGATTGGAGTGCTGATGTATTCAACGGGAAAGGAAGTGCCATCCTTACGCCAAAAAACTTCTTCAGAGGTTTGATAAACTTTTCCTTTTCGAAACGCAGCATAAATAGGACATTTGTCTTGTGGGTACGGTGTTCCATCCGCCCTGGAATGGTGAACCAACTGGTGCTGGCAGTTTCCGATCATTTCCTCAGCCTTGAATCCGGTCATCTTTTCAGCTGCGTGATTAATAAAAGTTGTCTTTCCCTCCGCGTCTAGACCATAGATTCCTTCTCCAACAGATTCCAATATCAACTGATTGAGGCGAAGGGCCTCATCTGGTTTTGGCGAATCTATATTGTCACTAGGTTTCACGGCCTCAATCTACCAGAAATAATGATATTTCGCCACGAGATTAAGTTATTAGCGAAATTTCGTTATACTTATTCTAGCTGCTTTACTGCATAAACTCCTTTAGAAATAAATAGTTATGGAATTAAAAATTTTTGGCACAGAACATGCTCTATACATTTTTAAAAGCCAAACTGATTATCAGTTCAACTTTAAACCAAAAAAGAGAGGAACCCAAAATGAAAACCGCAATCGCAATTATGTCAGACCCGAAAAATGGATCAGAAGAATCTTTAGGACGCGTATTCAACGCTTTGGCCGCTGCATACGATTTCAAGAATGCCGGGCAGGAAGTTTCAATTTTCTTTCAAGGCGCAGGAACGAGATGGCCTGAAGTTTTGGAAGCCGAAGACCATCCCGCGCATGAACTGTTTGAAGCTGTGGCAGATAAAATTCAGGGGATTTCCTGTGCCTGCGCAGATGTTTTCGGAGCAAACACTTCGGGGTATGACCTGATTAAAGATAATTCTGTTCCAAAAACAACAGGAGTTACAAGTTTCGTCAATTTGCAGCAACAGGGATTTAACGTTCTTACATTCTAAAACTGCCCCCCTCCTAATGGGGGGTAAAATTTTCAATTTTTGAAAAGGGAGAATCGGTCATGGCAAAACATTTTATGGAATTCGCATTCAACGATAGTGTCAGAAAAGTTCAGGAACAATATGGAACACGAGCTCCCTATCAAAAGATGGAAAGCAAAGATGAGTTTCGAAACAAGCTCACCTGGCAGGAAAAAAGCTATATCAAAAACAGGGATAGCTTTTATATCTCTTCGGTGGGAGAAAACGGTTGGCCTTATATGCAGTTTCGCGGGGGACCGAAAGGATTTTTAAAAGTCATCGACGAGAATGTTCTGGCGTATGCTGACTTTCGCGGAAACGGACAATACATCAGTACGGGAAATATTAATGCTACCAAGAAAACGGTTTTATTTCTTATGGATTACACGCAACAACAAAGATTGAAAATCTGGGCAGAGGCGGAAGTGCTGCATGCTGCCGATCATCCTGAGTTGCTGGAGAAACTTGAAATGCCGGACTACGAAGCCACCGTCGAACGAATTTTTATTTTCAAAGTCCATGCGTTCGATTGGAATTGTCCACAACATATAACATCCCGCTACACAAAAGAAGAAATTAAAAAGGGTCTGGTTAATTTAGATCAGGAACTCATTGGAACCATTTAATTGCAACTTCAACACCAGAGGAGAAAAGTCATGCCATTGATTCACGTTACTGCTGCACAAAACTTATTGAATAAGAAAGATCAAGATACATTCATGTCACGGTTATCCAATGCAGTTTTAAAATCCGAAGGAGCACCCATCCATGATCCCGGCGCGCAATCTTGAGCAAGGTCAACGATGCAATGGAACATCTTCATCAGGGAAAAGCAAAGTATCGAATCGTTTTAGATAGCGAAGGGTGATGCTATTTTTCTTATTATAGTAAAAGGCTGGATGATTTCTTTTTGCTTTATGAGTATTGACCAATTTCCACCGGGCGTGGCCCGGTTAGGGCATGAGGGCCCCGTTGTTGATGTCGAATGTTTGTCCGGTCAGTGAGGTTTGTTGTTCGGAGAACAGGTAGCCGACAAACTGCGCGACTTCTTTGGGTTCGGACATTTTTCCCAGGGGTAC
>CAZECX010000113.1:0-10463 GCA_964510965.1 uncultured Nitrospina sp.
TCATTAATTCTGGAAAACCAATTCCCATCATAGCGAAAATCCCTTTATTTATTTGAGAAAACGCCGATTATAACATGTAACCTTTACCATGCAAACCCCAATAATTGCATGGTAAATACACCAAATTATGATACAATTTCGCTTTTAAAGTAGAGATTAATTTTTAATTAAGAGACTAGGATACAATTAGTTATGAGATTATTGCTTGTTGCAGTCACTGCCCTTTTTCTGACCTTCTCAACCCATGCCAACGTTGCCGATGCCGATACTTTCTCTCAACGGTTTGAGAAAGGGTCGCATGATTTTGGTGGCCAATTTGGGTGGGGTTATACCTTCGATTTGCCGCCTGGAAGAGATCGTATCAATATTGGCACGCTATTCATATTCCCCAACTGGCAGCACAATATAACCGGTTTGATCGGTGAGTCCTGGTATCGCGGTGCCTTGTTCTACCACACAGAAGCAGGTGTTGCTATTGCAGCAGACCGGGGTGGAAACACCCAATGGGGTTTTTCTCCTCTTATGGCGCAATATAAGTTCCTCAGTCCTGATAGAAAATGGGCACCTAATATTCTTGCCGGTGCAGGTTTCTCATACGGTGATTGGAATGATCTGGCCACACGCGAGATTGCCACAGAATTCGAATTTCTACTCCATATAGGTGCGGGTGTAGAGTTCTACAACCAAACCAATGCCTGGTCTCTAAACTATCGCCTCTGGCACGTCTCCAATTCCGGAATTGAATTTCCCAACATTGGTCTTAACGCTCATATTTTCAGCTTGGGCATGCGCTTCTAGCTGCTCGCCGCAGGGGCAATGGGCGTATACCTGTTAAGCTGAAAAATATTGTGAAGCTTTTAACTCTAGCTCGCCAGCATTGGCCTCACGCTTAGTGGTCCTGAACAAACTGTTCCAATTCATTGAACGCCTGGCTTTTAGGCATTCCCTAATCGTTGTCGCGTTTTCTCTTATCCTTGCCGCACTTTCTATTTGGGTTACGGGCGAAAAACTGACATTCAAAACCGGGCGGGGCGACCTCGTCGCCAAAGGCCTACCCTACGTCAAACTCTACAAAGATTACCGCAAACATTTTAAAGATCTCGAAGGCATGGTCATCGTTGCCGAAGGGGGTACGCCTTCCCGTAGAGCCTTGTTTGCAGAGATGCTTGCTGTAAAGCTACAAGGTAGCCCCGATCTTTTTTCGCAGGTCATCTATAAATTCGACACCAGCTACTTCCGTTCACGTTTCCTGCTCTACCTCGACCCTGAAGATTTAAAAAGCCTGCAGGAAAAACTCGAAGAGCATCAGGACTTTATTGAATCCATAAACGGATCGCCAGGACTCAACCCCCTGTTCAACCAGATCAATACCGAAATCAGTTCCGGCATGGTCGATTCATTGATGACCGATTTTCTCGGCGAGTCCGATGAAGATGAGGATAAGAAAAACGACGAGAACGATTTAAATTTATTGATAAGAATTCTCGAAGAGATGAACCGGTCTCTGGAAAAGAATTATCACTACAATTCGCCCTGGCAATCTCTTTTCAATGACGGTGAAGAATCTTTGCGAGACAAGGGGTATCTCGTTTCTAAAAACGAAAAACTTCTTTTCATACTCGCCGTTCCCAACGAAGATGAAACCAGTTTCACCGGCTATAAAGATTCGGTTTATTCCGCGCGCGAACTCATCGCCGAAGTGAAAAAAGATTTTCCTGATATCGAAGTCGGGCTCACCGGTGAAGACGTTATCTCCACCGACGAAATGGTCACCACACAAAAAGATGTCGAGCTGGCATCGAAAATCGCGCTCAGTGGGGTCGCCCTGTTGTTCATCATCGCATTTAAAGGCATCGTCAAACCGCTCCTCGCCGTGTTCAGTCTGCTGGTCGCCCTGTCGTGGTCGTTGGGCTTTACATCCATAACCGTAGGACACCTGAATATTCTGTCGGTGGTGTTTACAACGATTTTGATTGGGTTAGGCATCGACTTCGGCATCCACATCCTCGAACGCTATAAAGAGGAACGGCAATCAGGCAACGACATTCTATCGGCGTTGCAAAAAACACTGCAGGGAACCGGGCAGGGAAATTTTTCCGGAGCCATCACAACCGCGATGGCGTTTGGAGCCATGGTGCTGACCGACTTTATAGGAATCGTGGAACTGGGGTGGATTGCCGGATGGGGAATCCTCTTCTGCATGATAGCAATGACACTGCTGCTGCCGGCACTGGTGACGTTCGAAGAAAAATGGCGCAATCCGCATTATCCTAAATCCGCAGAAAAACCCGTCACCGCTAAAATCAGTGGACTCGATAAATTTTTCAATCATTATAAGCTCATCATTGTCGTCTGCACCGTGCTTGTGTTGGTCGCTTCATTGTCACTGAGAAAAAACTTTTTTGATTATAATTTGCTGAACCTGCAAGCCAAAGGAACTGAAGCGGTGAAGTATGAAATGCGCATTCTCGAAAACGCCGGTCGCTCCGCATGGTCCGCCGCCTTCCTGGCCGACTCGCTGGAAGAGGTGCGAGAAAAAGAGGCCAAACTAAAAACCCTTCCGACCGTAGAAAATGTCGAAAGCATTGCGGCAATGGTGCCTGAAAACCAAAAAGAAAACGCGGAGTACGTTAAAGAAAATCTGGCTCCGATGTTGAGTGAAATCTATGTCGAAGAAGAAGACGAATCGTTCTCACTAAAACAATTAAACAAAACTTTAAAACGCATCCGATTCAAACTGCAGGGAAGAGAAGGCAAAGAAGATAAAGTTGCCCAAGCAGCCAAACTGGTAGACAAATTTTTTATTGGGATAGAAGGCTTACAATCGGACCTGGCCGCTGCCAGGCTTGAAAAGTTCTCAAGCGAGTTGTTTGTCGATTATCGCGGTCTGATGGGAGAGCTTAAACAAAATGCTGAGCCGCAGTTTGTCGAGATCTCAGGCATCCCCAAAAGTTTGCGCGAGCGTTATATCTCCGACAAAGGCAAATACCTCATAACCGTTTTCCCAAGTGTAGATATCTGGGATCTGGAAAAACGCGAACAATACCTGAAAGACCTGCGCACCGTCGACCCCAACGTCACCGGCAGCGCCGTGCATATGTTCAACTCCACCCGGTTGATGACCGAAGGCTATATCAACGGTGGAATCTACGCCATGACCGCAATCATCATTTATGTTTTTGTGGTGTTCAGAAACCCGCTTACCGTTTGTTTTATTCTCTTACCCGTTTTCGTAGGGTCGGTTTGGACGTTGGGGATCATGGATGTATTCAACCTCAAACTCAACATGGCGAATATGGTTATCCTGCCGTTGATTTTGGGAATCGGGGTGGTGAACGGAATCCATATCACGCACCGTTATAGAGAAGAAGAAGATAAAACGAAAGTGGTGCTGGGCAAAAGTACCGGGCTGGCCGTGGTGCTAAGCTCTCTCACCACCATGATCGGCTTCGGCAGCATGATGGTGGCTGACCATTATGGGGTTTTCAGTCTTGGCCTCGTTCTTTCTTTAGGTGTTTTGTGTTGCCTGGTGGCGAGCATTACATTTTTACCGGCGTTACTGAAGTTGAGTGCTGCAAGAGGATGGAAGGTCTAACTCATGCCCCGCAGAGATAATTGGCTGGAAGATTGATTTGCCAGTTCTCCGCAGGGCAGGAGGTTTATCGAAAAGGAAATTTCTTTTTATAAATTGATTTTGAACTTTTCAACATCCACCGGAGTTTTTCTTCTATCTTCTTTCAACGGTAGTTTTTTGGTTTTCTTATTTTTTCTTCTGTCAACTTTGCCCGAACCCGCTTTCATGAGCTCTTTTAATTGATCGGAATCCAAATCGTCAAAGGATGGTGCATTCATTATTATCTCCCCGAAGAACAATCATTATTTTCTCCCGCTCAATATCGCAAATCTATATTTCAATTGTTCCTCAGTTTTGTTTCAATTTCATCACAAAATGTTGTTAAACCGCCTGATAAGGACGGCTTTATTTTCGGATTATCGGAAGTGTGTTGAAAGAAAACAACTTAGGGCAAGCACCCCCCTGGCGTTAGGCCCGTGTTAAAATCATAGTTGGGATTTTGAGGTCATCGTCTACAAAAACAATATTAAAATAATCCCCCAATAGGAACCAGAACTGGTTTTAAGGAGAATTAAATGAGCTGGAAAATAAAATTCATCGCCCTGATTTTCATAGTCGTTCTTCCTTTTTCAGCGCATGCCTCCACCCCAAAAGAATATTTAGACTTTTTTAAAAAATACGAGTTGCTCGGCAACACTTATGATCTTGCGGTTACAGACATGTATTCCGATGAAGCCAACGTGACTATATTCAGTGTTCTTGACGGAGTCGAAACGACCACCAAGATGAAGGGCAAAAAAGTTAAAGAGGCAATCCATGAACAGATGGATCTCATCAAAAAGTCTGAGTCAACAAGTGACTACAGTAATATTTCTGTCCAAATCGAGGGCAATAGGGCAACCATAAAAGCAACACGCTATGCTTCGTTCAAATGTTTCAAAGACAATAAATATTTTATGGTCATTGAAACGCAGAAAGATGGAACGTTACAAATTGTCGAAGAATTCATGGAAGAGCCCATAAAAACCCATTGCAAAGAAATGAGCGAAAAGAAACTGGCTATTTTGCTTCAGAGCATGGCGGTAGAAGCCAACAATAATTTCCCCATGATGGTTGATACAGAAACAAGACTCGAAAAAACTTCAGCAAAAGGTAAAACCTTCACCTACCATTACACCCTGGTCAATATCATGTCGAGTATGGTAAATCCCAAACTGTTTAAAGAAACCATGGCCCCCAATATCATTAAACAGATGTGCAGCAACTCTACGCTACGCACGTATTTGGATATGGGGGCAACTCTGGAACATAGCTACAAAGGCAAAGACCAAATGCCCATCGCTGCCATGCAGGTGGTTAGAACCGATTGCAAACCCTCCGATTACGGCATGTAAGCCGGCGGGCTATAGGTCATTCTTTTATTGCAATACAAACCCCATAAAACTTCTAGACAGAAATTTTAATGGACCCCTCTTTTGAAAAGAGGGGCTGGGGTGATTGTTCCTTATAGGTAATTGTTTTTTCAGAGCTTCAGACAATGGGTAGCGAAATCTCAAATCAGGGCCCATCTTAATGGAAGGATTTTTATTTTTCTCCATACCTTCACTTTAGAGGAGCTTTGACTTCTTATGAAACATAAAACACATACCTTCGCAAAAGAAGAAAAGATAGAAGAAACCATCGCGGAATATATGACATCGCCCGTCCAAAGCGTGACACAGGAAACTACGATTCTCGAAGTTTCTCAAATGATGACAGAAAGGAATATCGGGTCGGTGTTGGTAAAAAACGGCAGCGAATATATTGGCATCGTCACCGAACGCGACCTCACACAAAAAGTCATAGGCCAGGGGCTCGACCCTAAAACCACCGCGGTCACAGAAACCATGAGCAGTCCACTCATCACGTTGGAGGGAACCGAACCGGTGACCAGCGCCAACCAGTTCATGGCGAAACATAAAATCCGCCACCTCGCGGTGACCATAGAAGGAAAAATCGAAGGGATCATCTCCGTCAAAGACCTGATCGCTTTTTATGCGAACCCGCGACTAAGACATTAGCCCGCTAGTACCCCTTCGGGGCATGAACTTTTTGGGAAGGATTTAACACGCGGGGAGCGATAAAAAAACTTCCCCCTGAGAAGGGGGATTTAGGGGGTTACTGTTTACTTTGAGATGCTTTTGCTAGTTGAAATTAATCCCATTTCATCCCAACTTTCCAGATTATTAATATTGTTTACAATGTAGTATTCTCCTCGGAATTTATTTTTCCTTTCAAAGCGTATTCCTCGTGGTGACGATTTTTTAATTAATTCCCTATTTAATTTACTGCCATCATTGAACCGCCATTCCAAAAAATAAGACATCTCTTTTTTATAAATGGTTAATATTCCGGGTAAGGATTCAGTAACCCAAGATCCAATTTCGTTTCTATTGGAATTCTTTGCGCTATTTTTAAGCCTCTTCTCCTCTTTTAAAGTTAAACCTATTACGTTTATTTTTAATGTAGGATTAAAATGTGTGGTTGCCCAGGCTCCTGCGCCAATTTCCATTTCTGGGAGGTAGTATAAGATAAAAGTTCTTTCGTAAAAATTTCCATTACCGTTCTTAATTTTTTTGGCAATTTGGCTAAGCACTTCCTTTGATACTTTAGATTTCAATCTTACTGTTACGGATCTTTTAATATTTCTCTTACTATTATCTTCAATTATTTCAAAGCTTGGGATTGTGAAGATTTTTGAAGGAGCTGAATTTTGTTGGCTTCTTTCCACAACCAACCCAACTGATTTTTTGGACTTGACGTTGTTAGAAATGGTGTATGAAGGGTAATTATGAAAGTTTGAAAGTGTGAATGAAATCAAAAATAATGTATGCCACATAATTTCCTCCCCAAAAATATTGCGATAGACAATTTGCTTTTGTTTTTAAAAAATTTAGTTTGAGGAATAATACCCCGAATTTGACAAATTCGGTATTCTGAATTAGCATCGGGCTATCCAAATTTCTGAGGATGACCTGTGAGCCTAAAGGAAAGAATTGGTCAAGTACTTGACCCTGAACATATAGACGATTCTTTTAGTAGGGCGGCTAATATTGGTTTAATGGGATTGATTTTCCTGAATGTTTTAGCAGTTATCTTGGAAACCGTTCAGGAAATTAATCAGAATTTCGAAGCTTTCTTCACCCTTTTCGAATATTTTTCCGTACTGATTTTTAGTATTGAGTACATCCTCAGAATCTGGACTTGCGATCAGCTTTCGAATTTTAAAAGCAGGTTGAGTTTTGCTCTCACCCCAATGGCAATAATAGATTTGCTCGCCATATTGCCGTTCTATATCCCCTTTTTTCTTCCTTTCGACTTACGATTTTTAAGAGTTTTGCGGCTGGTTCGAATTTTTCGATTAATCAAACTCGCAAAATATTCTCAATCCCTAAAATTATTGGCAAGGGTTTTCATAAACAAAAAAGAAGAGTTAGTTATCACATTGACGGTAGCCATTATTATTTTGGTTATGGCTTCAAGCGTTATTTTTTTTATTGAAAATAAAGCACAGCCCGAAGTGTTTTCCAGTATTCCAGCAGCAATGTGGTGGAGCCTTGGTGCAACAACCAGGTTAGGTGTAGGAGCTATGAACCCAGTGACTGAGATCGGAATGGTCGCGGGTTCTTTAATCGCTCTTTTAGGTTTGGGAGTTTTTGCATTACCCGCTGGTATTATTGCCTCTGGTCTTATTGAAGAAATTCAAAATAAAAAAAATGACAGCTTGGGAGAGATGGACTGATAATATTTTATCCAGATTGACCTCTGGTAATCGATGATAGCTTTAAATTTTTCAAAGATAGTTCAAATTAAAAGGCTTGAATATAATTGACAAGCAAACCCACAACCTATTTATTCCTTGATGAATCTGGCGATCACTCTCTTGATAAGATTGATCCTCAATACCCGTTGTTTGTTTTGGGTGGGGCATTAATCACTAAAAAGGAATATCAAAATGCAAAATTGCAATGGAGCCAGATGAAAAAAAGTTTGTTTGGTTCAGAAGAAATTATTATTCACACTGCTGATTTGACAAGAAATCGTAATGGATTTGAGGAAATGAAAAATGGAATTTTTCGAGATAAAGTTTATGGGGTGCTAAATGCGACAATGAAAAGTTTGGTTTATCAAGCACTTGGGTGCGTGATAAGAAAAGATGAACATTTAAACAGATATGGCTTGGCAGCGTTAGACCCTTACCATTTATCGCTTAATATTTTAGTGGAGCGTGCGTATTTTGCAATGGGTCGGATTGGGCAATTGCAGATCATTGCTGAAAGTCGCGATTCAACCTTGGATAGAATGTTGGAAATAGCATTTCTGGAACTAAAAATTAGCGGGACGTCATATTTGTCTGCTGCAGAAATTAACAAACTTGAAATGGAATTACATATAAGAAATAAAAAGAAGGATGTTGCAGGGTTGCAAATGGCAGATTTATTAGTTTCTCCAATGGGACGTTTCGTCTTAGGGAAAAAGATGCACTCTGATTGGGAAGTAATAAAGTCAAAGTTGTATCGGTATCGGGGTAAATTGGAGGGTGCGGGACTGGTTGTGTTGCCAAAATAAAAAGAGGACCGAGACCCGCTACGCAGTTCCCAGTCCATAGTTAAATTATGATATCAAGTGTTGACATTGTCAACAGATATTAACTAAATTTTATTTAAAGCGAGAATTTACAAACTATCAAACGCAGCTTGTTCGGTGGGGTAAATATTGAAGTGGTCTCCCATTGCGGCGATGTCGATCACCTCGCGGACCGGGACTTGCAGTTCGCAGAACATAAGTTTCAGTTGGAAGGTTTCCAGCATTTGCGAAAGGTGAACGAAGCTGGTCAGTCCACTGCTGTTGATATATTCCAGGTCTTTGCAATTTATAATGAACGGGGTGAAGTTGCCTTCCACATAACTTTCCATGATGGAGTTTAGCTCACTGGAAGTTTCCATATCGATCCGCCCTTTGAGTGTCACGACAAAGACGTTGTTTTTTAATTCTCCCGATACCTGCATGGCATTTTCCTAAATAAAAAAGTATCTCTTATTAAACTATCACGTTTTCCAATTTTTACGAGTAAAAGCCTACTGGTCGTCATCGCGAGCGACTATAAGGAGCGCGGCGATCCAGAATTTCTGGATTGCTTCGTCGTGCTCTGCTCCTCGCAATGACAGAATGTGAATCACCCCAACCCTCATTACTAAAGAGGAGGTAACTTCCCAACCTAATCCATTAGGGTGATCGTTATATTCTTCCTTAGCCTTTGTGCCCTACAAGGGTATACTTTGCTGGATATGATCGAATTTGTTCTCATCCTCCATTTTTGGGTTATCCTGTTTGTCCTTTTCGGGTTTCCGGTCATTCTTAAATATAATCTCCGCAGATTCCGCATTTTTCATGCTTGTTTGCTGGCCTATATCTCTACGCTGATGGTTTTGGGAAAACCTTGTCCTTTAACGATACTTGAAGAATCGCTCAGGGGCGGTGCTGTTTATCAGGGTTCTTTCATCGCCACCTGGTTGAATCGCATCATTTATCTGGAAGGGATGGACGCCGGGTTTGTGGTTTATCTGTCCGTGGCATTTTTGGTCCTCGTCGCCGCCTCCTTTTTCTGGCGGCCTCTAAGTACCCCTTCTACCCCTTCGGGGCATGAATGCAAATGAATGGATACCACAGGGGCATGAAGGCAAATGAAGAATATCACACGCGACGTTACAACGTAATTTTTGCCCTTACCTTAAGACTGCCTTAAGCGGTAGCCTGTGGTAAAATTTCGGGTATGAATGTTGACCTTATAAAAAATTTGAAAAGGCACAGCACTTTGGGACTTATGGGATTGATATTCATCACCCTGGGTGTCTATTACGGTCATTACATCAAACGTCAAAGCAAGCCGATCGACGAGTTGATTCCGGCAGGTCAGGAGCCGATACCCCCCATGCTGGCGACCACCGTTCTGGTTTTGGGATATGTGGCACTGCCTTTTTTCTTCGCAATTGCTTTTGTAAATGATCCGAAAATGATCGCACTGGTCTCAAGTGTTATTCACTATATATGGCTCACCTGCCTTTGTGTCTGGTGTCTTGTTGCTGGGAGAAGAATGAATCTGATCCATTCTGCCGAAGAGGGATCAGATATCTGGTTTCATGGATTCTGGGGTATGTTTTTTACTCCCCTGTACTTTAATTACAAGGTGAACAAGCTCAATGAGATGCTAGCAGCGTGACGCTGCACCCTGATTTTGGCCTAGGGCTGAGTTGCTGGCCCTGCGGCTAGCAGAGGCTCAAGAAATAAGTTAAAATATCCGCTAGGGATTAAACGACTTTTTCACAAGCGAACCCCCTATGAACGAAACCCCCACACTCGAAAAAGTGGAAAAAAAGGCCGAAGTGGCTGAAATTGAGCCTGTTGCCTCACCTATTCCACAGGATAATCCGAATCCGATTAGTGAGAATCCTATAAAGAAGTGGATCAAGAAAATCCCTTTTTTCCCGGCGATGGACTATTTTCGTCGCAAGGTTTATGACTCGCCTTTATTCGATGGTGCGGTTCGTCCTCTTGCAAAAACTCTTGAGGAATGGCCGGGGGCATTGTTGATCGACATTACCAATCGGTGCAACGCGAAATGTGTCTGGTGCCCGAATCCGGATCTCACCAATGTCGGTGCGATGGATATGGATGTGTATCGCAAGATCATCGACGATTTTGGTTCCCGTGGCGGCGTGGTGACGTTTGGCACGTTTGGCGAACCGTTGATGGATAAACATATGGAGGAACGAATCGAGTATCTTAAGCGCTATCCCAAAATTCATAAGATAGAAGTTCTTACCAATGGATTTTTTCTCAATGAAAAGAT
>CAZECX010000114.1:0-10205 GCA_964510965.1 uncultured Nitrospina sp.
AAATAATGAGTCGTCCAAAGTTTTTAAGAAACCTCAAGCTTGGCTGGCACTTGTATATCGATTGACATGGAACTCGATAGCGGCAATTTTTTAAAACCGGAAACTTTTGAATTCAAAAGTGATTAAATCCGGATGATTGGGGAAGGATTTCTCTTTTTCCATTTTTCTTTAAAAGAGAAACTTTATTTGATGACGCAGTAATCTCCCCAATATGTGTCACAAGTGCTTCGGCCTTTTCAAACTGCCTATATAAATTTTTAACACCATCGGATGGTAAAGTAAATAGTAATTCATAATCTTCGCCACCGTTCAAAATTAAAGGTAAAGGCTTCAAATTGTTGTCAGAACAAACTTTTGTAAATGCGGGCGACTTAGGCAGCTTTTCCTCATAGATTAAAGCCCCAACTCCAGATTGTTTACAGATATGTTGTAGGTCTTGAGCGAGACCATCGCTTATATCTATCATGGATGTGATTTTGCAGGTTGACCGGATCAGCAGTTGGCTTTCCTTTAACCTGGGAATGGGGTTGAGGTGCTTTTCTAGGAGATGTTTTCTTGAGTTGGAAGAACATTTCCATTTTTTAAGGGATTGTATTTTTAATCCGAGACTGGAATCACCCAATGTTCCAGTTGTGAATATCAGGTCTCCTTTTTTTGCTCCTTTTCGAGTGAAAAGTTTTCCTCGCTTGGTTTCTCCGATTACTGTGATGTTAATAAAAAAACTGTTCGGAGATGAAACCGTATCTCCACCAAAAAGTTCCACATTATGAATTGTGCAAATTTTATGAACTCCTTTGTACAACTGGTCAAGGAATGAAGTCGAAATTTTGTTAGATATTCCCAGAGTTATTAAAACCCGGGTAGGGGTTCCCCCCATTGCGGCAATATCGCTTAGATTGACTGCAATTGCTTTTTGACCTAATTGTTCGGGAGAGATTGTTGAAAGATTAAAGTGTATATTTTCTACCAATGCATCCGTAGAGACCAGCTGATTTTTGGATGCGTTTGCAGAATAAACAGCACAATCATCACCAAGTGGTAAAACTGTGTCGCTGGCCTGATGCTTGAACTTTCTGGATAAGCGGTTAATCAAGCCGAATTCACCCAGATCTTTGAGATTTGCCATAACTGAGTTTAAAGGGAATGTTTGATAAATGTTTATTCCCTATATTTTATCAGGCGTATAGATAAATGCCAACGGTTTGACTATTGAGGTTTGAGAAGGTCGCGGGTGAGGGTGTCGACATCAAACTTTTTTTCTATTTTTATGGATATTTGGCTGCCTTCCTCAAACCCTGCTTTTTGAACTTCGTGAACGAAACATGTGATTTCAAGGTGCTCACCGGTTTCAGGAACCCAGATGGTCAACTCCCTGAATTGGTCTGCTTTATTTGGGGGAGTCGTAAGTTCTGTAATTTCGCCATCAAGAACAATCATTCTCTAGTTTCCTTTCTAGTTTGTGCGATTCCCAATTTATGCGGAACAGCTTAATTGACTACCCAGAAATTCTTTGGGAGTATCCTGAGAGTATAATTCTGGGTCGATATTGTATTTGCTGAAAAGTTCAGGTTGATCTTCAAAGGGGTTTTCTAAAATTACTCGGAGACGCATTACCTCAGAGAAGTCTGATTCTTTTAATGCTTTTTCCAAAGCCCGTTGCACGAGATGGGTCCTTAAAATATATTTCGGATTGACTGCATCCATTTTCTTTTTTCGTTCATCATGGTTTAGGCCTTCGCGTTCACAAAGTTTCAAATACCTTTCTAACCAAGAGTGCCATTCGGCATCAAATTGTGTTTTCTCTATTTGATCTGGATAATTTGCAAGGAGACGGAAAAAGTTAGAGTAGTCGAGTTGATGGTTTATTAATAATTGAAACATTTCTTGCGTCAATTGGCTGAATTCTGCATCGAGAATGGAAAGCCCAAGTTTGCGGCCCATTGCTTCTCTGTAAAATCCATTGAACAAAGGTTGATATTGTTTGATCTCTTCCTGGAGTTGAACCGAACCAACCAAAGGAATTAATGTTTCTGCTAGTTTGTTCAGGTTCCAGAATCCAATTTCCGCTTGTTGCTGGTAGGAGTACCTTCCATGGGTGTCAGAAGAGTTGGGGGTGTATTGAGAATTGAAACCGTCCAAAAACCCATAGGGACCGTAGTCAAAAGTTGTGCCTGTTATTGTCATATTGTCGGTATTCATGACGCCGTGAACAAACCCGACCGCTTGCCATTTTGAAATTAATTTTGCAGTGAGAGTTAGGACTCTTCTGAAAAAAATCCTGTAACGATCAGGCTCATTCCATAAATCATTATGATAATTTTTTATGGCAAAATCTGCCAGTCGCTCAACATTTTTCGGCTGATTGGTGTAGTGAAAATACTCGAAACTGCCAAACCGTATATGGCAATCAGCTACCCGCACCAAAATAGCTGCCAATTCCGGCTTTTGTCGGTAAATGAGTTCTCGAATACCGATCACAGCCAGAGAACGTGTTGAAGGGATTCCTAAGCCGTTTAAGGCCTCGCTTCCCAAGTGTTCCCGAATAGAAGATTGCAAAGTTGCTCGACCATCGAAACCTCTTGCAAATCGGGTAGGGCCAGCGCCTTTTAAATGAACATCCCAGCTAATATTTTCTTCATTTAAAACTTCTCCGAGTAAAAGACCTCTGCCATCACCCAGTCTGGGATTGTATGAGCCGAATTGGTGGCCGGAATAGGACATAGCTAATGGCCGAGTCCCTTCCATTGGTTGGTTTCCACTGAATTTTTCGAGAAAATCGGGTCCTCCATCGGAAGGGAGGTCGAGTAATTTGCCCACAGAGGGAGAGTAGTCTACAAGATAAGGGTCGGTAACAGGATCGGGTTGCTTTTCCTGATAAAACTCTGCCCCCAACTCGATAAAACGATTTTTAAAATTTAAGTTTTGGCAAGGGGACAATGGTTTTCACGGTTCAGTTCAAAAAATCGAATTTCCAACCTTGTATCTATGTTGATGAGAATACAAGGGAGATGGATTCTTTTTTTATGTGAAGGCAGGTATTGATATTGGGGAATATCTTTTTCGTCATCGAAAGGAATTTTTTATTGAATGTTTTGAACCAACCAAACACGATGTTTGGCATCCTTTGTAAGGAACCATAAGGTGGAGCCTACTTTAAAGAGGACCAGCCATGCAGCAGAGTCTCCTTTTTGACAGGTTTTTTTCTGGTGTTTTCCTTGATATATTTCTTCAATATAGGAAACTTCAGCGCACGTTGTGGAGGTCCAGAAGTAATGCGCGCGGCTATGGTCGAAAATAGGGTTGATCCAGGATTTTTTACCGCTGGCATTTACAACTTTTACAGGAGATAGGAGGGTTTGCAATTCTGGTAAAGTTGGAAGTCGCCATTCCGAGCTTCCCGCAAAACTCTCGCTTGCGGCAAAGGAACGGGCGTCTTTCAAGGTCAATCTTTTATCAGTACCTGTTTTGAGCCAACGCAGTTTGTTGACGGTGTCGCTGATGGTTTCATCGCCATTATCTACGAATTCAGGGGTAGGAAGTTTTTGGATTTCAACTTCACTCACTTTTTTACATTCTTTTAACAAAGGGGCTGAACCTGGACAGGCATTCAATATGGAAAAATGATCCATTTTTTGCATCATGTTGCAAATATCTTTTAGTTTACATTTAGCAAAAGAAGGAGACGCCTGGGTAAGTAAAACCACCAACGTTAAAAGCACAATTCGCATTTTTAAACTCCTTGAATAAAAAAAATTATATGAGAGAGAAGATCTTGCCGTTGATCTTGTTTGTCTGATTTAAGAAACTGGTTTGAGGATACTATACTTTTATTCGAGCTAAAATTAAAAATATTTCATGTTTATGCGGTTTTTCAACTATCACCAAAAGCTATTCTATTAAGTTCCACAAAGGCATCTTTGCCTTTCATTTCAATAAATAAGTCGGTGTTGACGATTTGATTACTTGAGGCATCAAGATTGATGTTGATGACAGCCGTTCCCCTTTCCATTAGATGAAGAGCAATATAATCATTGGTCGGTACAGCTCCTGAGCTTCCTACCAGAATTGCCAGGTCCACTTGCTCCTGTAAAAATTTCCTGAAATTAACTTCCTGTTCGGGATGACCGGTGTATTCCCCATCTCCAAACATCAGGATGTGTGGTCGCGCAATTCCACGACATTGAATGCAAGATGGGAAGTTGGAAGCTCGCATGGTTTGGCTATCCAGGTCACATAGCGGCACAGAAACATCGTCCCAAAACTGGTGCGTACAAGTGTCGAGACATTGTAGTCGCCACATGGAACCATGAACCTCAAGTATTCTTTCTCTGTCACACCCCGACATCAGGTGCAGTCCATCGGTATTCGTTGTATGGATGAAACCCTCACACTTTTTGAACCAGTCGTTGATAATTTGGTAACCAGCGTGAGGCTGATTTTCGTGCGCATTCCTACGTCGCCATTCATAAAAGGCCCATGCATGGGGAAGTACATTGCGAAAGGCCCATGGGCTGGCGAGATCTTGCGCTTCAAGGTTCTTTTCTTTAAAAGGTGGGAAGTTTTTCCAATACCCATCTTTATCTCTGAACGTAGGGATATTTGAATCAGCGCTCATTCCCGCACTGGTTAACAACAGCATGCGCTTTGAATTTCTTATAAGATCCGCAGATTTGTGAAGCGTTTCAAGCAAGGCCATCCCATTCCCTGTAAAATTGATCGAGAAAACTTTGCATGAACTGATGCCGTCCGTCAGCCATTCGTTTCCCCGTTTTGGTATTCATTCGTTCTTTTAGTAAGAGTAGTTTTTCGTAAAAATGATTGATGGTGTGCCCTTCGTTTTTTTTGTAGTCAGCATAGCTTTGATGGAGAACCGGTTTTTCATCGGGATGATAGATAAGGCGATTTTTATAACCCCCATAAGCGAAGGTCCGCGCTATTCCCAAGGCGCCTATCGCATCGAGGCGGTCTGCATCTTGAACGATTTTACCCTCTAAGGTTTTCATCGGTGTGGCGACACCGGCACCCTTGTATGAAACAGTGGATATGATCTCAACAACCGATTCTGTCAACAGAGGGTCGACATCATTTTCCTTTAGAAATTTCTGGGCAACAGCGGGACCAATGGAATCATCTCCGCCATGAAATTTCCAGTCCGCTATATCATGAAGTAAGGCACCTAGCTCAACGGTTTCCATTTGAGCTTTCTCTTCAACTGCGATTTTCTTGGCTATCGTCCATACGCGAAAAATATGCCACCAATCGTGGCCAGATCCATCTCCGGCAAGTTTGTTTTCTACAAACTCACAAGTCTTACTAATAATGGATGCAGTCATAGCCTATTTGCGGGGGTGGAGGCCACACTCTTTGTGCTCTGGGTTTTCCCACCACCATCTTCCAGCACGGATATCTTCTCCAGGTTCGATAGGGCGGGTGCATGGGGCACAGCCGATGCTGGGATAATTTTTTTTATGCAAGGCATTCACAGGTACTTTGTGCTCTTCTATATAAGCTTCTACCCGCTCCTGCGTCCAGTCAGCGAGAGGGTTTATTTTTATTAGAGGAGGGTGGTCTAAATCTTCTAAAACTTTTGGCGTTTCCGTGCGAGTGACTGCCTGATCCCTTCTTAACCCAGTGACCCATGCATCGAGTTCGCCCAACGCCCTGTTCAAAGGTTCGATCTTTCTAATCGCGCAGCATTCTTTTCGATTTTCGATACTTTCCTTAAAGGAGAAGAAGCCTTTTCCTCGCACCAGCTTCTCCACCTGTTCCAGATTTGGGAAATAGGTTTTGATTTCGAGACCGTAATGCGATCGCACCTTCTCCATTATTTGATAAGTTTCTTCATGAAGACGCCCGGTATCCAGAGTGAAAATAGTTATGGGGCCTTTGAGTTTGGCGATTATGTCAATAAGGATCATATCTTCCATCCCGAAACTACAGGCAAGACCGGCTTTCAAGCCAAACTGGTCGATGGCCCATTTGATCAGTTCTTCTGCAGGTTTGGTTTCGAAGTCAGTGGAGGAGATTTGCATGGTTCGGTTCTGCTTGACAGTTAAAGGGATAGTTTATATAAAAAATGATTATCAGACACTTTTTCACGACCTTATTGAAAAATCAAGCTTGGATTAAAAAAAGCTCTTCGTCGAATCTAAATCGCTTGCCGCCAACGAAAAAAATAATGAATATTAAATTGCCAAAAACCTGTGTTCTTATAATTTTGTTTTTATTGGTTCCGTTGCAATTTAGCAGCGCGGGCATTTTAGAACAGGTTGAACAGGAACTTGTATCGTTGGCAGATAAGGTTCGACCGGCGGTGGTCAGTCTTTCTCCTTACATTGCAAAAGGGGCTGTAGGACAAGGGTTGCCTAGGAAAGGCCGACCTGCCAATGCTGGATCTGGGGTTATCTTTGACGCGGAAAAAGGATTGATCGTAACAAATAGCCATGTGGTACGAAATGTTTTAAAGATACTGGTTACTTTTAAAGATGGCAGTAAGATTGTGGGTGAAGTATTGGGTGCCGATGAAGATACTGATCTTGCAGTGGTGCAAGTAACGGCAGAACAACCTCTTACGGCAGTGAAGTTTGCTGATTCGAGCAAAGTCAAAATAGGGCAGCTTGTGGTGGCGGTGGGCAATCCCTATGGACTCAATGACACCACAACATTTGGAATTGTCAGTGGATTAAAAAGAGAGAACGTAAACCTCTCGCGTTATGAAGACTTCATTCAGACCGATGCTTCCATCAACCCAGGGAATAGTGGCGGCCCACTCCTCAATATAAAAGGGGAAGTGATTGGCATCAATACCGCCATTATAAACTATGCGCAAAGCATTGGTTTTTCCATTCCATCCAATATGGTTTTATATATCGTTAATCAATTGGTGGAATACGGAGAAGTCCACCGTGGTTGGTTGGGAGTGGGCATTGACCCAGTTACCGAAGAGATGGCGGGGAACATTAATTTGAAGCCGGGAGTAGGTGTTGTTGTCAATTCTGTTTTTGAAGGCGATCCAGCTCATCAAGCGGGATTGAAAGTTGGGGACATCATTTTGAAAATAGGGGGCGCCAAAATCGATTCTCCAAACAGCCTTATCCGGATTATTGGGACGATCTCTCCCGGCCAAACCATCAATTTGGATATTTTAAGGAATGGGGAGCATAAGGTGGTTCCTGTAAAACTGGAATCCAAGAAAAAGAAAACCAATCTTTTGGCATCATTGACCCCCAGTGACCCATCGGGTTTGGGGTTTTCGGTTAAAGATTCAAACCCCAATCCGGATGGAGAAAAAGGTCCAATAGTCACGAAAGTAAACCCGGGAAGTTATGCCGAATCGAAAGGGCTGATGAATGATGACCAGATTTTGGCTGTCAACGGGGAGGTAGTGGTAAATCAACAGGAATTCGAGAATGTTATGGGCCGAATTAAAAAAGGAGACTCCATTTTTCTCCTTGTTTTTCGAAATGATAAAAAAATTCATTTGGGGCTTGTAAGGGAAAATTAAATTTGTTAAAGTTGCCCACCCGAAATGCAGGATTTGCATGTTTAGGGATTTTTTTGTTGTTTTTTAAATAAAAGATAAACCTTTGAATATAAGGGGTTAATAAGTAGTGGCCTTCCAAAAAGGGGTGGATTAGGTCACGAAGTTATAAGAAAAAAATATTACTTACATACTGTTTAATATTGTCCATTTTTAGACGCACTACTTAGGAGGTAGAAATGTTTGGTGTCAAAAAAGGGTTGAAAAACTGGTATGCGCTTGCGGTCGTGTTTTTGACCTTGGGGCTTTCTGTTCCAGCTGGCGCAATTTCGACTGATCATTCGCATGGCGGTCATAACACGGGAAATAATGCTGTAGACAAGCCTGCTTGGTTGGAAAAACTTGAAAAGCAGCTCCAGCATGAAGACCTAATGTCTGGGCTTGAAGGTAGCCAGAAAAAGCTGGATAACACCATGATGCAGGTCATGGATCAGCTTAAGTCCAAATTAAAGGAGCACGCGAGCCCAGCATCTGCTGGTGGGGGTTTCCATGACTCCTGGGCGGCTCACCAATTAGGGCAAAGTTATCTCCTGGGGCCTTCCGAAGCTGCTGCTAAGGTTTATAAGGGTGCTCATTGCCCGAGCGGCATTCCTGTTAGAAAATACGAAATCTCAGCTATTAATGTTGAAGTCACCCTGAATCAATGGGGCGATTACTACCCGGGCTATATGTATGTTCTCGATAAGAACATTGAGAAAGTCCGCGCAGAAGAAGAAAAAAACGCTGCGGCTCGTGAAGATGCACTCGACCCCGGTGCGGTTTCAAATGGTCTCCAAGGTGATGCAATTCAGCCTTTGGTAATCAGAGGGAACCAGGGAGAGTGTGTTCGGGTTAAATTCACCAATGCATTAGAAGATGAAGATGCAGGATTCCAGATCAATGGGTCTGCAATGATCATCAGCTCATCAGGGCAACCAAATACCGCAGCAACCCCGGGTTCCATCATTCCTGCTGAAGAAACTCAGGAATATGAGTGGTACATTCCTCTGGATGAGCAAGAAGGCGGTCACATGATTCAGAATCATGCAGGTCGAGATCCTTCCTCTCTAGGGTTGATAGGAACCTTTATCGTTGAGCCTAAAGGCTCACGACACTTGGATCCCTGGACAGGTAAAGATATTGGAAGTGGTTGGATGGCTATGATTGCAAACGATGAAGCCAAAGACTTCCGAGAATTTACTCTTATGTACCACGAAGTAGGCGATGAGTCTTTTCGTCCTTTGAACCGTCATGGTGAAATGATTCCTCAACGTGACCCACAGACAGATGCTTACCGTCCGTCAGCGCGAGCGATGAACTTCCGCTCTGAGCCTTTTGGTATTAACAACCTGGCTCAACAGGAAAAGAAATTCCATTTCGAAGACGAATCATTGGCTTATAGCTCTTATACTTTTGGAGACGCGCCAACCACGATCCCCCGTTCGTACCTGGGCGATCCTGCTAAATTCCGTTTGGTGCATGGGGGTGGTGAAGTTTTCCATTCGCATCATCCGCATGGTGGAACCATTCGCTGGACCCGGTCTCCACAGCGCGAAGATCAGCAATTGTTGAATCTGACCACTGCAGCCTATGACGGTCCGGTTAAGTACCCTGTAGTTCGAACCACTTCAGACCGAGTTGACGTTCAGGTAATTGGTCCTTCTGAGGTAATGGATCTTGAAACTGAATGTGGGTCTGGGCTTTGTCAGCGACTCGCCGGTGACTTCCTTTTCCATTGTCATGTAGCGCATCACTATGTTGCGGGCATGTGGGGGTACTGGCGTGTGTACAATATCCTTCAATCTGGAAATTATCCTTACGAGAGCACCGATGTAATGCGACCGCTTAAGGAACTTCCTGATCGAGAGGGTCGTATTCCAAAAGGCACGACATCGGACAAACTGGTTGGTAAAACCATGGACTGGTTTGGTAAGAAGTTTAAAATTGTTGATAAAGGTAAAAGTGTTTGGAATAAAGAACAACCAACCGTCAACATCAAAGACTGGGTCAAGTACATGCTGCCTCCAAAGGGACAGGATGGACATCATGATGACCCGATCAAGCAGATTAAGGCTTACGATGGTTCCGTTTTGGATTACGGCTGGAAAAAAACTCAGGCACTATCTGAGCGGGAAACTGTAATTAAATGGCCTAAGTATAAATCTCCCCATCCGGGAAAACGACATCCGATCCAGTTCAGCCCTTTAACGGGTAAACTGGCTTGGCCGCATATTGCGCCGCATTTCGGTAAGCGCGTGCCTTTTGCGCGTAACCATGGGGGTGCTCCCTGGCTGGAACCGTTTCATATGCTTACCGATAACGGCGTTATTACCAAGACGGAATCGGGTAGTGCTCGAAGTGGTCCAACTATAGAGAATACGGGTGGCGCCAAACCTGGCGAGCAGGGGCGATGGAGCCTTTGTCCTGCAGGTGCCGGACGTAAGCAATACAATCTACATTTCATAAATACACCGATTCAGTTGTCCGGTCAGGTAGGTAAAACACCGCCGGTGATTGATAAGTATGGTTTGATTTATGTAATTGATGAAGAAATGGCGGCGAAAAAAGCGGATCCCAAGAAAGCAATTCCTCTTGTTATTCGTGCCAATGTTTATGACTGCGTAGACGGGCTGTTGTCCAGTGAATGGGATGATGATGATTTTACCAATTTCCAAATGTCTAAAAT
>CAZECX010000115.1:0-10144 GCA_964510965.1 uncultured Nitrospina sp.
AGACAAAATAATAAATGCCGATTGCGAAAAGTATATTGAAAAGAGGGCCTGCAAAGGCAATGGCAAGGCGATGCTCCACGGGAGCCGCGGAAAATGAACCTTGTTCATCCGCCTCTCCTTCTCCAACTTCCTCCCCTTTCATTTTTACATAGCCACCAAGGGGGATGGCTGCAATCAAGTACTCGGTTCCCCCCTTTGTAAAGCCTACAATCTTAGGCCCAAATCCAAGAGCAAATTTTTCTACCACGACGCCTACTTTTCGGGCGGCAAGAAAATGCCCCAGTTCGTGAACAAAAATGAGGGCGGCGAGTCCAGCTAAAAAAGCAAGCATCTTGGTGCTGAAACTCAGGACTGCATCAATAGGTAAAACGGATAGTTCGAACATGATATTTATGGATTTTTTGTGTAATCCAAGACCTCTACGTTAGGGGGTGCTTGAAATTGAAAGGTTTTTTCAGGGATATCTCTGTTTGTCTTTATTTGTGTGAAACGAATCTCTGTTCTGTTTCCTAATTTATCATACACGGTTGATCCAGTGATCTGGTAGTTTTTCTTGTTGGCGAATAATTGTAACCGCGTTAGAGCCTGATCATCTTCCTTGGGTGTGAGCGTTATGCTAATGGGGTTTTTATCCAGACTCACACTTTCAACATTGAAGGCTTGGGTCAATTTTCCTTTTCCAGCGAGAAAAAGAGCCGGAGTATTTGAGGAGTAGATACTTTCAATGGGCACTTTAGTAACCTGTTCTTCATCGGACACATAATGCCAAAGTGTTTTCCCGTTGCTGATTAACACCTGGGTGTCAGGTGCCCCATAAGTCCATTTCATTTTCCCTGGTTTTTTAATTGTTACCGTTCCTTTCGCATCCTGAGTTTTATCCATCATTTTGACATAAGATTTTTGAGAGAACTCAGCTTCAAAGGTTAAAACGTTTTCATAGTTTTTCTGAACAGCGTCTAAGGCCTGCTGTTCGGGAGTCTCAGCGTGTGCTATGAGCACATTCGATAAAATAAATATAAATATTATAGATTTTTTAAAATGGATCAATTTAACGTCCCTTTGTTTTTTGTAAAACCCGTCGACCAGAAAATTCAACGTTGCCATCTATTATTAATCGAATAGCTTCTGGATAAATAATGTGCTCTTGTTCAAGAATCCTTTTCGAAAGGGACTCGGTATCGTCTTCATCGTGAATAGGAACCGCAGACTGTAAAATGATTGGCCCTCCATCGACCTCTTCATTTACAAAGTGAACCGTGCACCCAGAAAACTTGGCTCCATGTTCCAATGCTTTCTTCTGTACATTCAGTCCTGGGAATGCTGGAAGTAGCGATGGGTGGATATTGATGATTTTCCCTGCAAATGCCTCGATGAATTTTTTTCCGAGTATCCTCATGAATCCGGCTAGGCAAATCAAATCTATGGATTTCGATTGTAGAAGGTCGATCATTTGCTGTTCATAGCCATCTCGAGTGGGGAAAATTTTGGGATCGAGAAATGCAATCTCCAATCCATGCTTTTTGCCTCGTTCCAGCGCATAAGCATCTTTCACATTGCTTAATACTAAAGAAATTTCTGCAGTCAGATTATTTTTTTCTATGCTGTCAATGATAGCTTGCAGATTGGAGCCTCGACCGGACACTAAAACGGCAAGTTTGAATTTTGGCGATGGCATTGAAAAATAGGTGCTTTATTAAAGAATTATAGATGCAGAAGAGGTTCGCTGAGATGGTTATCGTTATCCAGCTTAGCATTAATTATTGTTTTAAATCAACGATTTCCCGATTCATGAAACTCAGAATATTGATTTTGGTTTATTTGAAACAAGGGTGTTTTATTAAAAATTAATGATTTGAAAATATTAATAAAAGCTGCTCAGGAACAATTTAGGCTATAATTTTTATAACTTTAACAAATATAACAGTTTAAAATGAAAATTGTGACACACCCTTGTCATTATTGACACTTCTATATGTAAATATGGAAGATATGAATACACCTGTGGAAATCGTTATTGCGAAGGTCGCTGCGAGTATTTAATGAAAAAATAGATGGTTAAACTAATGCATAGAATAAAAGTCCTTTTACTCGAAGATAATGAAATAGATATAGAAGCCATTGAACGGTTAATTAAAACTCAGAATCTGGATTTTGATCTCAAATCCGCTACCACTTGTAAGGAAGCGAGAGAATGTTTGAGTGAGGCTAATTACGATGTGGTTTTGTTGGATTCGCATGTTCCCGATGCGTCAGGGCTAAGCATTCTATCTGATTTGAAAGGTACCCCTGCAATTATTATTACGGGTCAGGGCGATGAAGATACGGCTGTCAGGGCTTTGAAAGATGGGGCAAGTGACTACCTTGTAAAAGATCCTTCGGGAATGTATTTGCATTTATTGCCAACAGTGGTTAAAGAAACAATTAATAAACAACACCTCCGGGAAGCAAAAATAAAGGCGGAAAAAGAACGTGAAAAACTTTTTATTGATCTAGATAAAGCACATCGAGAATTAAAAGCCCTATCGCGGATTGACCCCCTGACCAAGCTCTCAAACCGGCGGGATATTAAATATAAAATTGATTATGAAATTTCGCGCTTCGAAAGAAGCAGTGAAACATTTTCCATTATTCTTGGAGATATTGATCATTTTAAAGATATCCATACAAAACTGGGAGATTCGGGGGCAGATAATATTATTGTACAGGCTGCTGAAAGGTTAGTCGGAGAATGTCGAAAGGTGGATACGGTGGGTCGCTGGGGAACAGAAGCTTTTATGATCATTGTGCCTGAGACTCACTTGGCTGGCGCTGCAAGACTCGCAGAAAATCTGCGCAAAATATTCGATGAAAAAATAATGGTTGGGGATGAAAGCATTAAAGTTTCTATGAGTTTTGGGGTTGCAGCTTATGTGGATGGACAGTCCGTAAATGGGTTTGCCGATACTGTAGAAACATTTTTGCTTAAAGCCAAGAGTTCCGGGGGCGATAAGGTTGTTTCATTTTCTTCACAGGTAAGTTGTTAAACCTCCAGTTATTTCTCCATTGTTGTTTAAAACCTGTCACATGCATGGATGTTTCCATGTTAAAATCTCACTGCTTTTTTTTTCGGAAAAAGTATTGTTTTACCGCTTTTAATTAGCACGGCGACTACTTAAAGATAGAAAATATGAAAGAGTCTTTAAAAATTTTATTGGTAGAGGATGACGATACGGATCGTTCGACCGTTCAACGTTTATTCGAAAAATCAAAATTGGAAGTCCAACTTGAAGAGGCGAACAATTGCAAGGAGGGGGTTGAAAAAATAAAAACTCAGGAGTTTCATTGCGCGCTGATTGATTACCACCTTCCAGATGCTAAAGGCTCCGAGATCATTGGACAAATACGCGATATAGATAAAAATGAAATTCCTCTGATCGTGTTGACGGGGATGGGTAATGAAATTATGGCGGCAGAAGTTTTGAAAAAGGGGGCCGCAGATTATGTTTCGAAAAATGGGTTGAATGCAGAGATTTTAGAGAGGAGCGTTCGAAACGCTGTCCAGATTCATCAATTTCAACATAAGGCCAAAGCGGCTGAGAGAGCACTTTTAGATAGGGAAAAACAATATCGAACAATTATTGAAACTGTTTCAGATATTATAATTCGATTGGATGTTGATGGTAAAATTGAATTTGTAAACCCGGCTATAAGATTTTTAGGGTACGAGCCTTCCGAAATAGTGGGTCAGCATATAGGGAAGTTTGTTGAAAAAATCGAAGGGGTAGAATATTACGATGATTTTATTTCCCAAATAACTACCCAAGGTGTGGGGCCTATGGCTACTAATAATCTGGAGGTTAGTTTTCTGGTTGAGAAAGATTCCACCTTATGGGAGCAGAACAGATCCATACCGGTTTTGATGGATGCATTTGGCCTGTGGGACGTCCCTGATGAAATGGTTTTTAAGAGAGAACAAGAAAAGAATTTCCTTGGGACTCTTTGTATAGCTCGTAATATTACAGAAGTTAAAGCAATGGAGGAAGAACTTCTAAGTGCTCAAGCACGTTTGATTGGCGCGGTGGAAGAGCTAAAAGAATTAGCCACAAAAGATGCTTTGACGGGTATTTCCAATCGCCGATTTTTTGATGAATATCTGGAGAAGGAATGGAAAAGGGCGCAAAGAGATAAATATCCTTTCTCGCTCGTTATGATCGACTTGGATTGTTTCAAGTTATACAACGATACCTACGGTCATCAACAGGGAGATGTTTGCTTGAAAGAGGTGGCACAAGTAATTGATGAAGCCATGAAACGGCCGGCTGATATGGCTGCGAGATATGGGGGTGAAGAGTTTGCTCTGGTACTCCCTGAAACCGATCCTGATGGCGCAAAAGGGCTTTCCGAGAAGTTGCGAAAATCTATTTTTGATTTGAATTTAGAGCATAAAAAGAATTCTAACGAACCCCGAGTAACCGTTAGTATGGGGGTCGCTACCATGAAAGTGGAAAAGGAAACCGATTTTAATGACCTGATATCAAAAGCAGATAAAGCTTTATATGCTGCCAAAAAGGACGGAAGAAACCGGGTGTCCATTTTTAGTGAGGGAATGAAATTTTAGGGTTAAATAATATATTTTAGGGAATAAATTTGACCCTTTTACTATCTTATATTACGGAATTTATATTCCACCCCTTTTTGTAATCCGCTCGCCTGCTCTACCTCCCTGGCGAGCGGATTTTTTTTGTCTTTCCTGCCTGATGAGTCAATAATTTTGATCCCATCGTTACATATTGATAAGATAGATGTTTATATTTTAACTGCTAAATCAAAGGGAATTCTTGATTAGCTCAATAAACTTCCCCGAGGATAAAAATGAAGGTTGAAGATGTTGTTGACGATTGGGTAGCCAGCCCACCAGATCTTTATTTTAAGCTAAAAGAGGTCATTGAAGACCCAGAAAGCTCCTTTAAAGATATCGGTGGAGTAATTCTTCATGACCCGGCCCTTTGTGCCCGTATTTTGAAAATATCCAACAGTCCTCTTTTTAATCCCGAATCCGAGGTGGAATCAATTGAGCATGCTCTGACATTCATTGGAATGAACCAGTTGGAGGAGTTAGTTCTAGGAACTGCCGTGATGGAAGGCTTTAAAGGCATTCCTGTAGATGTGATTGACATAAATTCTTTCTGGAAACACAGCATTGCCTGTGCTTTAACCGCACGATTGATCGCCGAGCATATTCACGAAGCAGACAAGGAAAGGTTTTATCTTCTGGGAATTTTGCATGATATTGGCAGTTTGGTCATTTATAAAAAGGCGCCAAAAGCTGCAAAAGAGGCATTGCAATTGAGTGAGGAAAATTCCAAGTATTTATATCAAATTGAAACTCAGGTGCATGGCTTTAATCATGCCGAGGCAGGGGCTGCCTTATTCCATGCCTGGAATCTACCTGAGCGGTTAATAGAAGTGGTCGCCTGCCATCATGCCCCAATGCAAGCAAAAACCTTTTCGAAAGACGCGTCTATTATTCATCTAGCTGATATTATTTCTCATGAGTTGGATTTTAAAGGAACTGGAGAGGGGTACTCTCCACCAATGGATACCAATATTATGAAGGATGTTGGGCTCACCCCCAAAGACGTTTCCCATTTAAAAGAACAATTAAATGATCAATTCGAACAAACAGCCGAAGTGTTCTTGTCTTCGAGTAAATGATTTTGTGCGGAATTTTGGGTGATGGCATTGCTAAGTTTATTAAATAAATTGGTTTTTGCGGTATTCTTTTTCGGTTTAATCGGAATGCCTTCCTTTGCTTTTGCGGATTTGGATGAATCTTTTTTGCATGCAGTTTATGAGGGCGATAGAAAAAAGGCAGCATCACTTCTGGATTCAGGCGCAGATATAGAGTCGCGCACTAAAAAAGGAAGCACCGCATTGATCGTTGCTTCAGCACGGGGAGACTTTGAGATGATCCAGTTTTTACTGGATCGCGGCTCCAGGGTTAATTCCAGAAACCGATACGATGATACCGCTATATTATTGTGCTCTACACGAGGAAACACTTCTTGCGTTAAGAGTCTCATTGCAAAAAAGGTAGATGTGAATGCCAAAAATATGCTTGGCTGGAGTCCGCTTGCTCGGGCAGTGCGATATGGGCACCTGGATACGATACGATTACTGCTCAAGCATGATGCGAATATCGAGATTCAACTCAACGATGGCGTTACGCCTTTATTGATGGCTACTGGGGAAGAGCATTCTGGAGCTGTCCACCTTTTGCTGGAAAAGGGGGCAAATGTTCATGCTAAAGATTATGAGGGTAATCAACCCATCCTGCTTGCTGTTCTTACGGGTCGGAAAGACATTGTAGAGCTTCTCATTTCAAAGGGGGCTGATGCTAATTCTAGAAATTCTTTCGGTGACCCAATTTTATTTTTAGCTGCTGAGCGGGATTTCGCAGATTGCGTTAAATTGTTGCTGGATTCCGGAGTCGATGCTAATACCCTTAGTCCAAATGGTTGGACGCCACTAATGAGAGCAGCAAAGTTTGGGCGGATTCGAACCACAAAAGCTTTAATTGATAATGGAGCAGAAGTTAATTCCACGAGTAAAGGGGGTGCCACAGCATTGATGATCGCATCAGAACGAGGCGAGCTGGATGTTGTTAAATTGCTGGTGGAGCATCAGGCTAATTTGAATGCAAAAAGTAAAAACGGTGCGACCCCTGTTATCAGTGCGGCTGCAGGAGGGCACGAAAAAGTTGTAACGTATTTGCTCGAAAAAGGCGCGGAGCTTCACACGCCAATAAAGAATGGGTCAACGGCTTTGATGGTTGCTGCAGAACGAGGTCATTTAAAAACGGTAAAAATTTTAATGGAAAAGGGGGCAGATGTTCAAGCTCGTAGCAATCGAGGTTGGACCCCTTTAATGGTTGCTGCGGCAGGTGGGCATTTGGAGATCACTCGGCTGTTTTTGGATAAAGGTGCGAGGTGGGATATTAAGTCCAAGGCAGGTTGGACAGCCTTGAAAGTTGCAGTAAAGTTAAAAAAGAAAGAAGTGGTTCAGCAACTGATGGAAGCCGGAGCAACTAAATAATAGTTTCAGTTCTTCTCTATTAGGCTATCGCGGATTTTTTTTAGAAGGCCCACATTCTGGGTATGGCCTGACTTGCTGGCTTGGATTTTTCCTCGAATGGGTTTTCCTAATAAATAAAAATCACCCAATATGTCTAGAATTTTATGGCGCGCAAATTCATCTTCAAAGCGCAGCTTGGTATTTAAAACCTTTTTGTCCCCAAGCAAAATGAAATTGTCAAGTTTGCCACCTGATGCATAACCCATCTTGGTCAATTGCGCGACTTCTTCCATAAACCCAAAAGTTCGAGCTGGCGCAATTTCTTTTTTAAAACTTTCATCACCTTGAAACTCATAAGTGAAATCCTGAATTCCTATTGGTTCGGGATATTCCATGTGGTAACTGACTGAAAAATTTTCACTGGGCTCAATTGATATATGAGGCTCGCCTTTTTCTTTGTCGCCAAAGGAATAACTTTTGTCAACCACGATTTCTTCATAGAAATCGTCCTGATCTTCAAATTCTCCGTCTTCCAGAAGCTCGCAAAAATCCTTAGCTGAACCATCCATAACCGGTGCTTCATCACCAATTTTTATGAGAAGGTTGGTGACTCGATACATATGCAGAGTGGCCATGATATGTTCAATGGTTCCCACTGAGTTCGCACCTTTTTTCAGGCAGGTGGAATAGTCCGTAGATTGAACGTTTTCCAGTTGCGCGGGGATGGTTTTTCCTGAAGCGATATCACCAAAGATAATTCCACTGCCAGGAGGCATAGGCTGTAGAATCAGTCCGGTTTTAATACCCGAGTGAAGGCTGCTGCCACAAAGTACTACGCTGCGTTTCAGGGTTCGCTGTGGGTATCTTGTTTTGGGGGAGGAGGTGTTAATTTCCTGCATCTCTATTGAATGGTATTTAAGCTTTTCCTGGAATTGTTTTATATCGGTTTTCAAAACTTTACATGTTTTCTCTATATCCCAGTTGTTTCTTTTTAAATGGTGAAGAATAAAATGTTTTTCCCAGATCGATTCTGCTTCCTGGAGGGAACCTGCTTCGTTAAAAGACTTCATGTCAATTTGGTTTTGAGGTTTCCAAATCTCCGAGGGTAAATCTTGAATGCTAATGGTTTGCTGGTTGGCGCAGGTCAATATCAGTTTTTCTAAAACGGTTCTAAGCTCTTTGATGTTTCCCGGCCAGCTATAGCTGCAAAGTGCAGTAAAGACTTCTTCTTCAATTTTTGGAAGTATAGTGTTTTGCTCACGTCTTTTTTCTTCCAGAAAGTCTTTTGCAATTACAGAAATACTTGCTGCGTGATTTCTTAGAGGTGGAATGAGAAGACTGGTTTCCTTAAAACAATCTAACAGGCCTTGGTGAAACTGGCCTTTTATAACCAAATCATTGAGATTTTTTGAGGATGAGATAAATAGCCTTTCGGGTAAAAACTCAAAACTTGAGTCAGGATGAGTTGTGTTTTGCAATGCCTCAGCGAGCTTTTCCTGAAGCCCTTTGCTGAGAGATTCGATATTGCTTAAATAAACAACCTTTTCTCCTGGAATTGGATTGCTTGCCGATTTATTTTCTCTGTCTATTCGTTTGAAGAGCTGCGACTGAATGGCTTGTTTTTGTCGAAAGGAGCAATTCAATTTTGTAAAAGGCAGATCGCCTTTTCTACTTTGAGCATGTATAGTCCGGGCGACGGATTCTTTGCCTGTGCCGGTTTCACCCAATAGTAAAACAGGTTTCAAGTGTTTTGAAAGTGATTTGATACCCTTCTTGACCTCCACCATAGATTCAAAACAAACGGGAAGCTCATTCAAAGCTTGAAGCGTATTTGTTTCTGCGGAAGGAGACGACTTTTTTTCCCGAAGTACATTTTGAATGGATTCAGTGATTCGGTCGAGGGAAAATGGTTTTTCTATGAAATCCTGCGCACCCAGTTTTGTAGCCTTGACAGCAGTATCTATAGTGCCATGACCCGACATAATTAATACTTCCACACCTGGGTTGTAGGTTTTTAAAGTTTTTAAAACTTCAATTCCATCCATACCGGGTAGCCAAATGTCGAGCAATACTAAATCAGGGGGGTCTTTTTGAATTAACTCCAAAGCCTCAACACCGTCACCCGTCATAGAAACTTCGTACCCTTCGTCAGATAATATGCCTGTGAGGGAACTGACAATATTTTTTTCGTCATCAACGATAAGGATGCGTTCTTTAGCCAATCTTTTCTCCAAATGGTTTCAGGTGACAGGGGTCACTGCTGCTAACCGCAGGTATTCAAGATAAAATATTTTTTCACCTGCATTGATAAAGTTTTTCTCGTATTTTGTTTTAGGTAGATCAATGCGCTCTTTTAGAAAACCTTGATTGTCATCCAGATTTTGGAACAAGGTCTCAGAGTTAAAATAATCCAGCATTTCATGTGCATATCTTTCACTATCAGTGGCTAGACAGGCTCTCCCTTCAGGGTTTAGCTTTTGCGTCAACTGACTAATGAACTCAGGTTTGATCAGCCTTCTTTTGATATGCCTTTTTTTAGGCCAGGGATCAGGGAAATTTATGTAAACAGTGTCCAATTCTCTATCCTTAAAAAGTATAGAGATTTTACTTCTGATATCTCCATAAACGATCCTTATATTTTCCAATTGTAGATTTTTAATGCGGGTCATAATTTTTCTTATACCCTTATGATAAAAATCAACCCCAATGAAATTGCTGGTGGGCTCTTTGGCTGCCATTTCAATTAAAAAGTTGCCCATTCCAAAGCCAATTTCCAGCTTGAGGGGATTCGTATTCCCAAACTGGGTCTGCCAATCTGGCCTTTCATCAGTGTCCAGAAAATAGGGATCTTGTTCAGATATTTGTGCAAATGATATTAGTGGTTTTCCCATTAGACTATAGCTTAATCCTCTTCACCTGGATCATCATGAATGGTTATCACTTTTAAAACTTCAAACTCCAATTTATTATCGGGAAGTGGAACGACTATATCATCCCCTTCTTGTTTGCCTACTAAAGCGCGACCTACGGGCGATGCCGCAGATAGTTTTCTCTCGTCAGGATTAACCTCTTCCGGGAAAACCAGATGATA
>CAZECX010000116.1:0-9990 GCA_964510965.1 uncultured Nitrospina sp.
CAAAGAGTCAAACCAACTAGAAGGGGATAGGACGTATGTCCAAAAAAAGTAATTATATTGTCGGGTTAGATATTGGGACCACCAAAATCTGCTGCATCATCGGTGAAGTTATCGATGATGAAAAAATAGATATTATTGGTCTCGGTCAGTATCCATCCAAAGGCCTGAGAAAAGGGGTTGTGGTCAACATCGACAGCACTGTTGAGTCTATCAAGAATGCTGTCGAAGAAGCCGAACTCATGGCAGGTTGTGAAATCGATTCTGTATATGTCGGTATTGCAGGTGGGCATATCAGTAGTCTTAACAGCCATGGAATCATCGCGGCGAAAGGTAGAGAAATCAGCCAGAAAGACGTGGAAAGAGTTATTGAGGCTGCCAAAGCCATTGCAATTCCTCTCGACCGAGAAGTGATTCACGTTTTACCTCAAGAATATATCGTTGACAACCAAGATGGAATAAAAACCCCTCTCGGTATGGCAGGAGTGCGTCTTGAAGCGAAAGTACACATTGTCACTGCGGCGGTTACCTCAGCTCAGAACATTGTTAAATGCGTAAACAAAGCGGGGTTGGGTGTTTCGGATATTGTTTTGGAGCAACTCGCTTCCAGCGAGTCCGTCCTGTCTCAAGATGAAAGAGAGTTGGGGGTGGCCATGGTCGACATTGGGGGCGGCACCTCTGATCTTGCCATTTTTTATCAGGGCGCAATCAAACACACTTCTGTTTTAACTATAGCAGGAGCACAAATGACAAATGACATTGCCATAGGTCTTCGCACCCCTAATTCCGAGGCAGAAAAAATCAAGCACTCATTTGGTTGTGCCTACTCACCTCTTATTGCGGAAGGTGACAACATAGAAGTTCCCAGCGTTGGCGGAAGAGATGCCAGATCGGTGCCTCGACAAATATTAAGCGAAATAATCGAAGCACGAACGCGCGAGATGTTTGAGTTGCTCGACCATGAAATAAATGAATCGGGATACCGAGAAATTATTTCATCTGGAATCGTGCTAACAGGAGGCGCTGCAAGCATGCATGGAATGGCAGAGTTGGCAGAGGATGTTTTTCAATCTCCAGTACGAGTGGGACTACCGATTGGCCTTGGAGGATTGATTGATGTGGTCAATAACCCAATGTATGCCACCTGCACCGGTCTGATCCAATATGGTTCTAAAAGAATCAAAACCGGGCCGGTACGAGAACTTCAGGGACGAAATTTATTCGATAAAATTTTTTCACGTATGAAAGATTGGGCAGACGAATTTTTTTAAAAAATGGAGGACAACATGAGTTTAATAGAATTTGAAAATGAAAACGATTACACCGCAACCATAAAGGTTGTTGGCGTGGGAGGCGGGGGCACTAATGCAGTAAATTCAATGGTGCGTGACAATCTCCGTGGAGTAGAGTTTATTATCGCCAATACGGATTTACAGTCTCTGGAAAAATCAGAATGCCCGGGAAAAATCCAAATTGGCGGAGATTTAACTCGTGGACTCGGTGCAGGTTCCAACCCAGAAACAGGAAGAGATGCCGCTGAAGAAAGCGAAAATATTATTCGCGATATGTTGGATGGTGCGGACATGGTATTTATCACTGCTGGAATGGGGGGAGGAACAGGAACAGGGGCAGCCCCTGTAATATCTCGAATTGCAAAGGAAACGGGAGCTCTTACCGTTGGAGTGGTAACCAAACCCTTCGCATTTGAAGGGAAACGAAGAATGCGACAGGCTGAAGATGGAATCATGGAACTAAAAGAAGCTGTCGACACCTTGATCGTGATTCCCAATCAAAAACTTTTGAGCTATGTGGGAAAACAAACTTCATTCACAAGTGCCTTTTCTATGGTGGATGATATTCTCAAGCAAGCTGTCTGCAGTATTTCTGACTTGATTGTCATTCCTGGACTCATCAATCTCGATTTTGCAGATGTAAAATGCATCATGGGAAGCATGGGTAAAGCTCTTATGGGAAGCGGCGTCGCCACAGGAGAAACTAGAGCCGTGGAAGCAGCGCAAAAAGCTATCTCCAGCCCTCTGCTTGACGAGGCAACTGTTGACGGCGCAAAAGGTATCTTAATCAATATAACAGGTGGCGAAGATCTGACCCTTATGGAAATCAATGAAGCCTCTATGATGGTTCAAGAAAATGCTCACGAAGATGCTCATATTATATTTGGCGCAGTGATAGATCATCAAATGGAAGGTCAAATGCGGGTAACTGTCATCGCAACGGGATTCGACAACGCGGCAGCTTCGCCAGTAGAAGAAAGACCTGCACTAAAAAAAGTGGTTGGCGGCGATCCGCATATGGAAAACGATGATTCTGCATCATCATATAAACATCTCAAGACCCTTGCATCTTCCATCAAGGATGAAAATCAGGACCCAGGAAACCTGAATGCCAACTTTGACATTCCTACGTTTCTACGCAAACACGCGGACTGATCACCACCTAACCAGCGAAACTGGCGGGGAAACCCGCCATTTCGAGGTGGTATTGCTTGATGGTTTTGGAAATAGATCTTAACTATTTAGGCCCCAATTATATTCAAGGTAGGAAATTTTAATTCCCGAGCGTGTCAATTCTTTTGCAACCTCGGGCGAAACAAAACTGCCGACAAACTTCAATACCCCTCCTCTGCTTTCAAAGTCATCTTCAAACCATTTAAAAATTGAAGAAAGATAGACTCGGTTTCTTTTTTTATCTATTCTCATCCCTTTTTCTGAGGACTTTAAAAACATTTTCATCTGATCATCCAACTGGCGATTGAGACTATCAACATTGAATGCTTCCAGCCTTAGGTCAGGGCAACTGACGGAAGCACAAACAATCGCAACATGTATTCTCGGCTCATCCATCTTCCTTAGAATTTCATGCTCAATTTCATTCAGAGTTCTTTCTTTTCCTGCAACATAACCAGCCGGCTTTTTCCAAACAGGACTAAAAAAACTTCCTACATCCTTAATGCTTTTTATCGGGAAATGGTCTGCCACCATTTTGGCCGCAAAAATATTATAAGTATTGATCCAGAAAACAAGCTTGTCGCCTCTCGATTTTAAGGAGTCCAATCGGACGGACTCTAACCGAAATAACAGCTTTTTAAAGTCTGGGTCATTTTTCAGGTTTTTATAATCCACAGCATTGATCAAAATTCCATCGACCTTTTTGGGACTGACATGCTTTTTTATCAATGCATCCCAGTCTGAAAAATCAAAAGCGGCTACCGGAAGGACCCACAGCAAACCCAAAACAAGAGAAAGAGCTAAATTCCCCAACTTTCCCATGGCCCAGTTCATATAATTGTTATTGTTTTGCATATTCCGCATCCCTTCAAAATATCTTAAATTTATCACCACTAAAATTTAGTACTATTATGGAAGTTTTCCTTACAAAATAATAAAGCTTATAATTTATAATACCTTACTCAAACTTAAATTATTTTCTTTAAAATTTAGTAGCGTGAACAAAACAAAGCCATTCGATTTAACCAACCTAAAAGATTTTTTATTTATATCTGATTTGGATGGTACTCTCCTGCTACCCGATGGAACCTTTCCAAAGGAGTCCAAAAAACGATTGAACCGGCTAATTGCTGATGGAATGCAATTTACAATAGCCACAGCAAGAAATTATGATTCTGCTCATCCCATTTTAAAAGGATTGAATATCAAATTTCCCGTTGTTTTGTTCAATGGGGTTTACCTGGCAGATTTCCATAGTGGAGAAATAATAGAACACACCCAGTTTATTGACAAAACTGTGGTGGATAGCATGTTGGTTCTTGCAAAAGAAAGCAACATTGAACCCTTTATCTATACCTTTGGCAGTGAACACCAGGTTTATTACCGCCAGGCTAGAAATGCGGGTTCCATGGCGTATCTGAATAGTCTTGAAAAGGATGGTAGAGTCAAACAAGTTTCTGAGTTTGTGTTTCAAAATGATGAGAGTATTTCTGGCTTTTTGCTGATAGGCACCATGGAAAACCTAAAACCAATTTACCAGGGTCTCAAGGAAAAGCATATTGATCATCTGAATTTATATTTTGCGGAAGATGTTTCCATGAAAGGATATTATTGGCTGCAATCTTTTCATCAGCAGGCCAACAAAGGAAACATGGTAGAAAAGCTTGTTGAGCGATTAAATTTTCCCTTAAGCAAAACACTGGTTTTCGGAGATTATCTCAATGACCTTGATATGTTTCGGGTCGCTGGCTACTCGGTTGCCATGGGAAATGCTTTACAAGAAGTAAAGGAATCTGCCAATCAAATTATAGGCCACAACAGTCATGGGGCCGTATTGGATTTTCTCGAGTCCATCTGGGAAAACTCATAAACTGTTGCAAAATTCACGAATAAAATTAGTATAATAAAATCACCCAAACAAACTTTATTGGAAAATAAAATGCCTGAGCAACCGAAAGAATCGGAAAAAACCATATACCAAAGGGATAAGACGGCAAAAGAACCTAAACCTGCTGCTGACACCCCCAAACCGCCTGCCAAGCCGAAGCCTAAGATTAAAAAGGTTTTTGTACCTAAAAAAACCACTTTTACTACAGACAAACCCATGGAGCATCGAGTCCGAAACATTCGGCTCACTTCTATTGAATCTGCAAAAATGATTTGGGAAATACTGATTGATTTTCAGAACGACCTGGCAAAAGCCGAAATGGACGATCCCGACAAACCTTTTCACGACTGGGTTAATGTAGAAAAATTTTTTGTTCGCCTCGCCAAAAAATACAGCATCTGTCAAAGCAAAAAGCTGGGTGGGGATTTAGGCTGGGTCCATCGTGAAATGACACTTCCCGAGCAAATAATAACTCCGGAACTTGTAGAGGAAATAATGAATTTGGAAAAGTTTATTATTCCCGATCCCATTAAAAGCAAACTGGGTTTCCATATCCTTATGATTTGCGAAAGCCAGGTGCATACCCCAAAAGAAAAACCTCCGGAAAAAGAAAGTCGCCCTCTTTTTTAGTCCACTCGGCGTGGAGCCAGTAAATCCATACCCGTGAACCAAAGATATCAAAAAGCTTTTAACTATAGGTTCGTTAATATTTTTCAAGGTACTGGCTTGCCGCTGGCGACAGGCCCAGCCAGATTAATCAGAGTATTTCCCTTAGGCTTTCAGATGTGTTACCCATATTCCCTCCCACGGTAGTGGGCGGCTAGCTGCCCAAAAAGAAACTCCTAATATTTTCTACAACAAATTCCTGTTGTGCCCGTGTGATTTCATGGGAAATGGGAAGAGCTAAGGTTTCATCAGCAGCTTTTTCAGATTCTGGAAAATCACCTTTCTTGTAACCGAGCGATTGAAAGCATTCCTGGACATGAAGGGGGAGTGGATAATAGATTTCGCATCCGATCTTTTTTTCATTCAGAAAAGAACGCAACTCATCCCTGCGGTTTCCAGTGCGGATGACATATTGATTAAAAACATGCCTTGGAAAAACTTCCGGTGGCAATTGAATATATTGAGTCAGAGCATTCTGTTGCAGCAATTGATTATAGGTCGTTGCATTCTGGCGCCGCTTTTCAGTCCAGCTTTCAAGAAAGTTTAACTTGGCCTTCACCACTCCTGCCTGCAATGCATCCAAACGAAAATTTCCACCTATGATTTTATGATAATATTTTGGCTTCGAACCATGAACCCGAAGAACTTTCAATTTTTCATAAAGCTCTTCCGACGAAGTTGTTACAATACCGCCATCACCAAATGCACCCAGGTTTTTGGCAGGAAAGAAAGAGAAACAACCCATATCTCCAAGAGAACCAGCTCGCTTGTTTTTATATTCTGAACCAATGGACTGGGCCGCATCTTCAATAACGGTTAAATTATGTTTCTTTGCTAATTCCGTTAAAGGATCCATGTCAGCACATTGTCCATACAAGTGAATTGGCATAATGGCTTTGGTTTTAGATGTAATACATCTTTCAACATGTTCCGCCTTCAAATTGAAAGTAACATCATTGATATCTACAAATACGGGTTTCGCGCCTGCTCGAATAATTGATCCTGCTGTAGCAAAAAAGGTATAGGGAGAAGTGATTACTTCATCGCCCTCCCCAATCCCTGCCGCCATTAAAGATATTAATAATGCATCCGTTCCTGAAGAAACACCTACCGCAAATTTAGTTTGGCAATAATCTGCCACTTTTTCTTCCAGCTCTTCAACCTTGGTTCCCAGGATAAATTGCCCTTTTCGAATGGTATCGGCAATTTCTCTTTCCACCTCGTTCAATATTTGATGGTAGGAGGCAGGAATATCGAGAAGCTTTACAGCATTTACCGGGTCTAGAGGTTCGTTGATTTTCAATTCCAATTGTTCGGCTGTCAAAACAAGCACGTCATCAGCAGAAAAATTTTCCGGAATCGTGGAAACAACAGCATCGAATCCACAAGATCGAACAAGAGTTTGCGCCAAATTTACCTCAAAATTTTCACCCTGCAATGCTTCTTCCAAATCACCCGCTGTTGGACTTATCACACTCAGGCTGTTCAATAGGGCTTTGAATTGATTCATCTCATTTTCTTTTAACTCTCGCATTAAAGATGAAATAGTAGTTGATGCCACCCATCCCTTACAACGTCCAGACTGGCAAAGATCCTTCACCACTGAACTCCCTGTAGAGGAAAGATATTGAATCAAATAATCGTGATGCAAAAGAATTTCCATATTATTTTGTTTTTACTAGGAGATTATATAGATACAAATAAGAATCAGAAATAGACATCCTGATCTAGTTTTTCTTTCAGGATAATTTCGGCCGGTGTGTAATACTTTTTATTGGAATTACATTTTTTACAGGCGGGAACGAGGTTCCCTTTTGTGCTTTTACCGCCTCTTGAAATAGGAACGATATGGTCCATTGTTAAGGCATCATCAGGAAAACTGCCTCCACAATAATGACAAACTCCAGATTCAATTTTTTGTTTCCACCATTGTGACTGGCGAAGTTTTCTTGCTTTGGCTTTTTCTATTTTAAAATTGTTATCACTCATATTATTTTCTGTTATCAAACATATTCCTAACCCACTCAGGGTCAATCAATTGTTGCGGCGACCATTTATTTCTAACAGCACGTACAGTCCCAGTCAAACTTCCTTTAGGGTACCAGTGAATATCCCCAACGTCGAATTCAAACCCAAGAGCAGCCGAAAGGCGCGTCCTCGAAGTCCAAAAACAACTCCCATAGCTGAATTCAAAGATAGGGTCAATATGAAGAATAAAAGTTTTTCCTCGTGACTTAAAAGGCAAGGCGATTTCATACAGACTCTGAATTTCCAATCTCTCCGGCAGTCGCCAATCACTATAGCCGCCCAGCTTTTGGTTATTTAATTTTTCGATATACCCCTGCGCATCATACCAACTGATATTATTTCCCGTTTCCAGATACGCATAACTTTCCTGCCACATCAAACCCGTAATTGAATCAGATATTGTATTATTTGCGTTATCTATAAAGCGCGCTGACATATCAAAACCAGAATTATACCAAAAAGCCCAGGAAACAAAATATCAAACAAAAATACAGTAATAATAACAAAAGGTTATGTTTTTATATACTTTCTTATTGGTAAAATTGAAAATTTGGTATTTCAAATATTATTATAAATTATATTGCCAAGATTTCCTAAAGGGTTCATAATTTGCCTGTTTGTTTCAAGGTAAATTTTGAAGAAAATTTAAACCTATGAAGCCTAAAAACCAAAAATTTGGCAATACCACCTCCTCAGTTCCCTCTCGAGTAAATTCCGTCAATTCGTCAAAACGTAGCACCCAAAATACTTCCCCTTCCAAATCTACGGTAAGGCCCAGGACGGCCTTGGATAATATCCAACGCAAATCTTCAACAAGGAGAATTAGCAATTTTATAGATGAAAAAAACAAGGCCTTAAATTCCCTACAGGACATTGAAAATAAATATGGCGAACTTTTTTCTGTTTTATCGGACGGGGTTTTAATTTTTGACGCTGAATCAAAACAAATTTTTGAGGCCAATGATTCCGCATGCAAATTATTTGGGTATGGGAAAATAGAAATGGCTCAACTTACTATCCCCGAACTCAGTGGAGAACCAGATCAAACAATCGAACAATTAAGCAAAGTTATTCATGAAGAATTAAAAAAAATCCCATTCAGCTATATCAAAACTAAATCAGGATCAAGAATTCCAACGGAAATTACTACAGGCAAATTTCAGGTTAAAAAAAAGAGCTATGTTTTTGCGATCTACCGCGACATTACCCAGGAAGTTAAAAATCAGGAAGCCATCAAAAAAAAATCCATTGCGCTTGAAAAAAGCAACCAGGCGCTCAAAGACTTTGTGTCAATCGCATCACATGACCTCCAAGCCCCCGCAAGAAAAATTGTTTCTTTTAGTTCCCGGTTGAAAGAAATGAAACTGGAACTGGATCAGGAACCCAGGGAGTACCTGGATCGTATGGAAAAGATCGCGATTCGAATGCAGGTCTTGTTGGACGACCTTTTGGATTTTTCGAAGGTATCCGACCAAACAAATACATTTCAAAAAACGGATTTAAAAATTATTTTAAAAGAAGTTCTCGAAGACCTTCCTCTTCCTCATCAGGAATTACACGAGAGAATAGAAATAGGTTCCTTGCCCCTCATAGAGGCCAATGCTCCCCAAATGCGCCAGCTATTTCAGAACCTCATTTCAAACTCCATCAAGTTTCATAAACAAGGCATGCTCCCAAAAATAAAGATTTATGGGAAACCCGTACCAAAAAAATGTTGGAAAATATTTATTGAGGACCAGGGAATTGGATTTGATGAAAAATATTTAGATAGAATATTTAAACCTTTTGAAAGATTGCATGGAGTGGATTCTTTTGAAGGAACAGGAATGGGACTGGCCATATGTAAAAAAATTGTGGAAAGTCATAATGGCACTATCACAGCCAAAAGCCAGCCAGATCAGGGAGCCTGTTTCTTATTCACCCTGCCAGAAAAAAGACTACCAAAAAGATACTAGACCCTTATTTTTTATTCGGATAGCCCGGCAAAACGGGCGCGAAACTGAATCCGCAATTTTTAATGTCTTCGATATCTTCTTTCGACTCAGGAAAACGATGACAAATGAGCGGTTTTTCCGGACTGCCATGCACTCGACAAAGATTGTCAGAGGTCAACTCACTGCACGGAATATCCATAGAGTAGTAAAGTTGATTGCGTTTTTCATCCGAGCCCACCACCCGAATGCCACGGTAAGACAGATAACGTTGCAACTCTTCCAAGTTACCATGCTGTTGCAGGGTTACATCTCTTACAACCGTCATATTTACCGTTTGACAGCATTCGCCGCAGGAATGACACTCCCCTTCCCGTTCCATAGGTAGATTCATTTTTTACCTTTTGCGGACTTGGTCTTTTTCCCAATATGTTCCACGGTCACAGTAGTGTGAATACCTCCACGGACATTAAAATCTCCCACAATCGACATTTTTCTAGGTTTACAGGCTGAAACCAGGTCATCCAGAATAATATTAACCACTTTTTCGTGAAATCCACCTTCATTTCGGTAGGAAGTCAGATATATCTTCAGTGCTTTCAATTCAATACAGAGTTTGTCAGGAATATAGCTGATATACAGAGTGGCAAAATCCGGCTGGCCAGTTTTAGGACATAAACAGGTAAATTCAGGACACTCCATATCAATGGTGTAATCCCTCTCCGGAAACGGATTCGGGAAGATTTCTATCTCTACAATCTCTTTATTTTTAGTATTTTTCATAATTTTTCAAAAAAATAGGGTTTTTTTTAATTCCCACCTTGCTTTTCCAATTCCGCGTTATATATAGTGTAAGCACTCAATAGCCCAGAGTGCTAACACGCTGAAACGGGAACAAAACCCCTTTAAATATAACAGTTTAATCGAATTCCAGAAGGAATTTTGTATTAATTATTAACTATTATCAAGTTTAACATTTTTTTAAGGAGTCTTTATGAAAATCCGACCGTTACAC
>CAZECX010000117.1:0-9921 GCA_964510965.1 uncultured Nitrospina sp.
GTAAAAAGGAAGAAGTGTATACCGAACAGGGTCTTGATAACCCTTCATTATCCGATGCCGAATTGATCGAAATCATGGTCAAAAATCCCATTCTAATCGAGCGGCCTATAGTCCTTGCCAATGGAAAAGCCGCTTTGGGCCGACCTCCGGAACAGGTTTTAAAAATTCTTGAATAGGAAGATTGCGATTATAAGGAGTTGTTCAAAGAGAAGAAGGGGATTTAATAGGATGCTGACCTGATATTAACCTTTTCTTTTAGCAACTTCAGCAGCATGCGCTCTGGCTCTTTTTAACATCGCAGCTTTTTCGTCAGAGCTGAAATCTTTTCTTGGTGTGGGTCCTGGAACAAAATTGCCGGAGGGAGCAGGTTTCGTTGACGCCGGGGTAGCAGCAGGGGTAGCTTCTTCAGCTGCTTCTTCGATAACAGCTTCTTCAACCGGTGCATTGGCAGCTTCTTCTTCCGCCTGGGCCGCTTTAGCCTCTGCCTCTTGGCGGGCTTTTTCTTCTGCTACCGCTTTTTCTGCTTCGTCAATGATCCTTTGTTTTTCTAGTTTTTCGTCAATCAGCGCTTGTTTGGCCTCTTGAATTTCCAGAGCACGAAGGTAACGATCTTCATTATTTGACATGCTGGCTTTGGAACCCGTATTGGAACGAATATTTGAGTTAAAATGATAACTCTTTTCCCTCGCCTCACTCATCCTAGTTTCTCCTGCCTAAATTGTAATAACTTTTTAAGGCTCCTATCATATAAGAATCTCTTAAAAAGTTCACATTTTTCTAATTGGTAAGGAAGGGTTCTGAGTTTAAGACTCAGGGGGAAATTATGCGGATTTTAGATCCAAATAGCCTTTGTCGTATTGAAATGATAGACCTTACATTAAAATTACTTAATGCCCCGTTAACAATAAATTAATCCTGATTCTTTATTCTGGAACCATAAAATTAAAATTTTTCAGAATGAGGTGCTCTATGTTCTACGAAGTTCGCGTTCTAGATAGAAAAAACAAAGTAAAAAAAATTATTTCCAGCCAACAGTTGAGCCGGAATTACTGGGATAAATTTGAAACCCCTTTCAATGCCTCTACCGGTAAACCAAAAAAGGGGAAAAAGAAATCTCCAACAAGAAATAATTAATTTGCTTCTCACTGCGAGGCAATTAGTAGAGGCTGGTTAGGCCGCGAACAATATTTGAAAATCTCCCTCACTAGAGGGAGAAGGCCCATCGATTCTTTATCTCAATATTCCAGATTCGACGAGCCCTCTATTTGCTCCTATTTTTTTACTTTCCAATATCAAAAATATTTATTATTGAAAACTTTGTATCTGCAGGAGGAGGGAGAAGAAAGAGGGCAATCGCTTGGGACGATTATTTCCTAAATGATCTTACATATAAAATAACGTGCCAGGCTTCATCTTCAGTTAGGATGAGGGGGATAAATGAAGCCATAGCAGTTCCGGCGCTACCATATTTTAAAATCCACAACAATTCCCCATCTCTTCGTGCAGCTTGCCAATCCTTATCCGTGAAGTTTCGGGGAAGCTTTCCTACCAATCCGGGGATGTTGCCAAATCCTTTGCCATCCTTTCCGTGACAGGTCACACAAAAAGCTTTTCCATGAAACAACACTTTTCCTTTTTCAATGTTGTCCGGTGTTGGAGGATAGGGATTATTCCATGTTCTCGCTTCATCAATCTGATTCGCCGGAACACGGGGCTTTAGCACTTCGGGATCAGCAGCTTCCATCCTCATAGGCGAGGAAACTAGGTACAGCACAAAAAAGATCCATAGTCTCTTTTTATGCCCAATCAAAATATTCCCTCCTATTATATTAATTTTAAGAAAACCGGGAGAACAAATCAATGTCCTTCCCGTTCTCTGGTTGGCTATTTGGCACGGAAGACATGACCCAAAGAGTTGGGTATTGTTACCGTTCCATCTGGAACTACTTGATCTTTTCCCCACAGATGAAAGATCACGCCATCGGTTTTACCTGCAGCCTCAGCAAGAGCTTTCACTTTTTTTGGATCTTCAATATCAAGAATTGCCACACGGCCCGTATCTATTTCAACTTGATGATCGTGAAAATTTCGGTTCCACTGGATAAGTGGCACGTTTTTTCTGGCTAGATTTTTTTCAATAAAATATTCTACAGCCACAAGTTTGGCATCGGGTGCAGTAGATTCAAATAAGAGACATTGTAGGACTTTACCCTCTTGGATTCCCTTGCAATAATGATGGTAAGGGCCTCCTGTTGTACCATCAGCCATCATATGGGGTGCTTGCACGTGAATGGTATACCCATCTGCTGGCCCATTTCCTCCGCTTATGGCCGGGGTTGCAAGAAAACCCATAACCAGTAACCCTAGTATGCACATCATGAAAACCGATTTATACATATGTCGCATTTTTACCTCCAATAAAGAATTAATGTTTCTGTTTTAAAATTTTAGAACTCATCGTTTCACTTTTGTTTTACAAACTCAAAACCCAAATTAACTAAAAGGGACTCTCTTTTGACTCTCTTATACATAAGATAGATTATAACTTTGAACAGGCAACAAAAAAATAGCGGGAAAGACTAAATGCACGAGGCGGGAATTTAACTTTTTTTGTAGTAGTTTTACTACAAAGGATTCTGAGCTAAGGAATAAGGTTCTGTGGAGAGTTAATTAATTGATTTCTATGAAACCAATCCCATTTTAATAGCATACCGGATGAGATCGGCATTACTTTCAAAATCTAATTTTTGGAGGATCCGTGAGCGGTATGTGCTGATTGTGTTGATGCTAAGGCAGAGTTCATCAGCGATCTCCTTAATTTTTTTTCCAGATGCCAGGCCTCGGAAAACCTGAAACTCTCTATCTGTCAATAATTCATGGGCAGGTTTTTCTGAATCTTTATTGAGATCAGTAACCAATTTTTCTGTGAGTTCTTGAGAAATATATTTACCTCCATTGGCCACTTTTCGAACCGCTTCAACAAGAAGCTCTGATGCACTGGCTTTGCCAAGGTAGCCCGAAGCTCCCGCTTTTAAAAATCGAGTTCCATAATGGTCTTCCGGAAAAATACTTAGGATTATTACAGGAAGCTTTGGGTGCGTGGCTTTTAACTCAATTAAGGTGTCCAGTCCATTTTTTTCCGGCATATCAAAATCGAGAAGGACTACATCCAGCTTGACTTTTTGAATAATTTTTAAAACCTCATTTCCATTTTCGGCTTCAGCAACCACTTCCAGATCGGAATGTTCCGATAGAATTGTCTTTAGTCCTTGTCTAACAATTTCATGATCATCAGCAATCAGAATTTTTATTGACTTTTTATGTGCTGCACTCATTGTTTATTTAATGGAAGTGAAATTATTAAAAGCGTTCCCTTTCCAGGAGAGCTATCAAAGTTTAATTTTCCACCCCAGGGATGAACCCTTTCTTTTATTCCAATGAGACCTAAAGATTCAGGATTTTCAATATCTTTTTCGGTTATTCCAATACCATCATCTCGGATAGAAAAAAATAAAGTTCCATTTTCATGTTTCATACTAACCTGAACATGGCTGGCGTTGGCGTGCCGAAGGATATTAGTAACCGCCTCCTGAAATATTCTAAATAATGCAGTTTGCAAACCTTTTTCTATTTCAATATGGCCTTGAAGACAATCAAGATCAAATTGCAGATCATGCCTTTTATCATATTCTTTAGCTTGCCAGGAGATAGCTTCCCAAAGACCAAAAGCATCCAGGATGGGAGGTCGAAGTTCTGTTGCAATATGTTGAACGGATTTAATAGTTTCGTCAATGGTTCGGGTCACAGATTTTATCTGGTTTTTCAAATTCATCTGGTTTGCCGGAAGTTTTTTATCAATATGAATCGTGTCCATTTTCAAGGCAGTCAATGCCTGTCCTAATTGGTCATGCACTTCTCGGGATAAACGAGACTTTTCTTCCTCACGAATCATCTGAATTTGGCTGTTAAGCTTTCTGTATTGTTCTTTTGATTGGACTAAGTCCTGGGTGCGGGTGGCAACAATATCTTCCAGATTATTTCGATGACTTTCTAATTCCTCATCAATTTGTTTTCTTTCAATAGTATTTGCAATCAATCCTCCAATTGACAAAAGGACTTCCTGGCTATGCTGATACCAGGAGGGATGAGTGTCTGTATATAAAAACAGGACGCCGACAAGTTTTTCGAAGCTCTTTAAAGGAATAATATAATGACCATGTGGTGTCATGTTTGAAAACGTTCTTTCATGTCTTGAATCGGTGAAACAACTTTCACTCATTAATAGTTCACCTGAAGCCGCTGCACGACCGCAAAGACAATCACCAAAAGGAACAGTCTTTTCTTTTTCGATAAACTCCTGACTGAAGTCGCCATAAGTGGTAAGGAGTCGCAAAACTTTATTTTCATTATCCGCTAAAAAAACTCCGGCTTTGTTTTCAACTTGCAGACCCTCAAATTCAGTAAGAGCCTTCATGATTCTTTTTAAAATTTCGATTAGGTCTCCCGGGTTTTGGAGAATTTGAGCTACTTTGTGCAAAACCCGATACTCTTCGGTAATTCTTTCGCTAGGTGGATTCATATTTCTAGAAGGTAGAATGGATTATCGAACAAAAATTTATGTTGACCTCATTAGTCTCTCACTAGACGAAATATATTCCAAGTGAATTACTAGGCTTTTGATTAATTGAAAAAAAATTCTCCAACAATAGCAGGAAAAAATTGTGGGATTAAGTGGTAAAGCCCTCCAAGAACTAGTAATTCAATAAAACCTATTACCCAAATCCAGGTTAAAACGGATTTAGAAAATTGAATGGTCTCGATTGATTTGACTAAATAGAAGCTCCATATATAAATTGGGAATAATAAAAGAGCCACGGGAACAGCAACTTTTGCTCCCCATTGAAATAGCGACCAAAGAATGGCTTTCATAAAGAATAGAGCTGAAGTCGACACGGCAAAAAATATTAAAAAAAATAAAACAGCTCGATTCATTAAATATTCTTGCCTAGTCAGGGGTTTCGGTGGGAGGATTTCAAAACAGAAATTGTTTAAGAGTAACTACAGGATGGCGCCGTTTTTTTTCAGTAGATCAGCAATGTCAATGTTTCCATTTGCGATTGCTAAATGCAGTGGTGCGCGTCCATCCGCTCCTTTTAAATTGACATCAGCTTTTTTTGAAATTAGAAGTTCTACGATATTTTTTCTGTCCCATTGTGCTGCATCGTGCATGGGTGTTTCACCTTCATTATCGGGGGCGTTAATATCCGACCCTTTTATGATCAGAAATTTTGCGACTTGAAGATGGCCTTTCTCAGCAGCCCAGTGCAAGGGAGTACGTCCCAATCTGTCCTTTGCATTAATTTCCGCTCCTTCACTCATAATATTATCAACCATTTGAATATTTCCCGATGCCACGGCCGTGTGGAGTGGGGTGTGCCCCCATTCCGCGTGACTATTTACTTTGGCTCCGGCGGCCAGCAACTCGTCTGCAGCATTGAAACTATTCTGATCGATTGCCAAGTGTAGCGGTGTGTAACCATATTTATCGGCGGCGTTTATTTCTGCACCGTTATCAAGAAGAAGTCCTACCATTTCAGGTAAATTTTCTACAGCAGCAATATGCAACGGTGCCAGGCCTTCATGGTCTGGCAAGTTTACATCCGCACCATTCATTAAATAAAAAGGAAACAGTTTGGTTTGTTTATGAAAAATAGAATGATAAAGAGGTGTGACACCTCGTTTATCCTGATAATTTATATCGATACCAATTTGTAAACGCTTTGAATCTTCCAAATCTCCAGACTCGATGGCTTTATAAAGTTGCTGGGCTGTTTCATTAGCAACTCTAATACCTTTCTTTTTGTTTTTAAAAAAGGAGCCAACCCGATCAGATGCAGAAACATCATTTATATGCAGGGCGCTATCGAGAATAACATGGGGAGCAATATGCACATCCAACCCTATTTGGTTCATCGCATGGGTAACTCGTATTTCAGACAGGGCCCTTTTTTTTGCATCGAATAAAGCTTTCCCGCTTTTTAATCCAAAAGTTTTTGGTTTGTCTGCCCAGGCAAGGCCTGCCCAGGCGAGGCCTGCCCAAACGGGTGCTGCTGCGATAAGAAACAGCAAAAGAACTGGCAGGGGGCAAAATTTTTTCATCTGGTAATTGTGCCATCGAATTTTAAAACAGGCAAGCGGAGAAGGAACCAAAGCGAAGGGTTTTTTCTGGGCTGACAATAAATTATTGATTTATTGGGGAGAGATGCTATTTGGTATCTTTGAGCCTATTATTTAAGGATTTATTCAAGGCCTTTAGTTTTTCATTTTCTTTTTCCAGTTTTTTAATTTTTGTTTTTGCTGAAGCCAGAAGATTGTTGGCACTTTTCCATAAATTTTCTGAGATCAAATAACCAGCTTTCAGTTTATCCGTCGAATTTTTTAAGAGGAGTTCATGAAATCGCTCGGATAAAGGTCTATCTAGATGGGTGACAGCCCAATCTATTTCAAGCACTTCTGCAGGGCTTTCATCTGCAACCTGAATTGTCGCGTTGCGGTCCTGCGAATTTACCACTGATAATTCGCCGAAACAGGTTACAGGCTTGATAAGTGCTAAAACCTTTTTATCAGATCTTACTTGTACATTACCTTCCATAAGCCAGAAAACGGATTTTCCCGCTTTTCCTTTTTTTATTATAAATTCGTTAGGTTTGAATGTTTTATAGCGGATGTAGGGTGTTCCCTTTTCATTTTCTAATTGGCATATGCTTTTCAGAATTTTTTCATCATCTGAAAATGTCTCAGTGAAATATGGAATTGATTTTAACAAAGAAACTGCTATGGGATATTTAGCCTTTCTATTTTTGGTGGCTTTTTTTAAGGCACTAATGAGTTCTTTTTCAATCAAAATTGACCTCCTCGTTTGTCACGAAAAGCGGACTGGTATCTATCCATTCTAACGGGGCTTGTTTTATTGGCAACAAAAAAAATAGAGATTTTTAAATGACACTCTTCAAAATTGGAATTAACCGTTTGGTGAATTCGGTAGCATCCTTACGGTTGAGATGTGACCATTCCGGACAATCAAACCCTTTAAGTTCCTCGTAGTCCTCGAAATGGATTCCAGGTGCGCCAATGGTCTCAATAATTTTGTCCCAGAATTGTTGGCGTGGTGTAAACTTATTTTCCATTTCTCGGAGCTGCCCCGTCGAAGGTAAACGAAGAAAGATTACCTGCCCTCCTTTCTTGCGAATTTTGTCGACGTTTGATTTAGTTTGACTCAAAATTCTTTCAACCGCCTTGCCGAAATCGGCCTTAGCTTCATCCGCTGTTTTTCCTTTGGGTGGTGGCGGGGGTGTAAATAAAGGAATCCAGATTTGTTGAATGCGTTTTTGCAGGGCGGTATTATTTGCAGCAAAATCAGTCATACCTCCTTGTCTTTGGTCATCGACTTCATGAAAGTACGGAGGTAGCTCTGGTTTTGTTTTTACATTTTTTCGATTCGGTAGTTTGAGATCGAGTAGTAGTTGGTTGAGCGTTAGATCGCTATCATTTAAAAACGCAAACCATTTTTCTATGATCTTCGATACCTGATGACTGAATTTTTGAGTGGGACTCCAATTACGAAAACGCTTCAAATGGTTTAATGGGCTTTTCATCGGCGGTCCTCCAGGTGCGAAGAAAAGTCCGGGCACTACACCCACGATAACGGTACCCGAATATTCTGGATGGTTTGCAAGGTCTTCCAAATAAGGGCCAGGATTCGTACCCACCGTGGCAAGTTGTAAAGGACGATTGCCAAACTCCTTTTCATAGACATCCATATCAAAATCGAAGAGCATTCTGGAAGAGCCGATCAATACAGTTCTTGTTGGGTTTTCATCAACAAGGGTGCGCTGACTTGCCCATAAATCTTCGCTGTCATTGAGCGAAGGCGCATAGCCCATACTGCGGACATAGAATTCCCATCCCAATGTTAACAGGCCCGTAAAAATGGTGGTAAGCGCAGCCAGCAGCAACCAGTGGTGCTTGGGAATGATGCGTGTGAGTTCGTAAGTTTTAAAACTGGAAGTAGATGAAGGCATTTGCCCCTCCCTGCATTAAAATTAATCCAAATAACATGGTGGTCCAAATGATCACCACCCACCAAGCTGGCATTTCCTGCATTGCATGTTCCAGGCGTTTTTCATGCAGGTACCAATGAGTTCCAAGTAGAGCGCTGACCACTAGAGCAACCTGAATCATTTCCAGTGTGGGTAGAAGTTGAGCACCGCTGAAATTAAAAAGTGAACCCAGCATCATCCACGCCGTTGGAAAATCGCCGGCACGAAAGAAAATCCACGCAATACTGACAAAGATGAATGTAATGCAGGTCAGGATCAAACGTCCTGCTTTAGTTTTCACCCATTTCAAGTCGCTGAAGTTTTGTCGCAATAAATGTTCAACGATAAGATAAAATCCATGAAGAACCCCCCATGCGATGAAGGTCCATGAGGCGCCATGCCACAATCCGCCGAGGAACATAGTGAACATGAGGTTGAACAAAGTTCGAGATGTGCCATGTCGATTCCCCCCTAATGGAATATAGAGATAGTCGCGTAACCAGCTGGAAAGAGTGATATGCCACCGCCGCCAGAAATCAGAAAAACCGATCGCAGCGTAGGGAGATCGAAAATTATCCGGTAGTATAAATCCAAGGCATAAAGCGACACCGATTGCACAGGTGGAGTAACCGGCAAAATCGCAAAAGATTTGAGCTGAGAATGCCAGTAGACCCAGCCAGGCATCCAGCAGATAAATCGATTCTCCTTTGAAATTAAAAACGGTATCCGTAGCGGATGATAACATCCCGTCTGCAAGCACCACTTTTTGGAATAATCCCAGAGTGATGAAATAGAGTCCCCAACCGAATTGATCGCGAGTGGCGCGTTTGGGTTCTTCGCATTGGGGGAGAAAATCTTTAGCTCTAACAATCGGTCCTGCTACTAATTGTGGGAAGAAAGTAACATAAAGAGCGAAGTCGAGAAACGACTGGCAGCGTTCTGCTTTTTTAAAATAAACGTCGAGGGTATAAGAGAGTGTTTGAAATGTGTAGAATGAAATGCCTACGGGAAGAATGATATCCATCTTTGCCGGTGCGTATGAAAATCCTGCAAAGTTTAATAATTCAATAAAATTTTCCAGAAGAAATTCGCCGTATTTAAAAAAACCGAGTAGGCCTAGATTTACCCCAAGACTGGCTGATAACAGCAGTCGACGTTTTACCTGTATTTCTTCTTTTGCCAGGGCCTTGGCTACATACCAATCGGCCAGCGTTGAAATCCATAGCAAAATTACAAAGGGAGGGTTCCATGCTGCGTAAAAAATGTAACTTGCAATGAGGAGAATGGATTTCTGGATTCGCCAGGATGAGACAGTGTAGTGTAGGCCTAGTATTACCGCGAAGAATACTACGAATGTGAGAGAGTTGAATAGCATTAAGCGGTAGTTTAGCTTTTTAATAAATTAAGCAAAAGCATTTTTAATAATTAAATGATTTGTTTCTATGAAATATCAAAACCGTTTTAAAGATCCCATCCGTGTCCCTTGGGTGGGAATTGGAATTTTAGTACTGTTTCTGGCAATGGCTCCCATTTGGCCTCTAACAGGAAGTTGGTTTGGAGTTCCTGCCTGGGCCGTATTCGCTCTTTTAGTCAGCATCCTCGCCAGTGTTTTTATTGCATTTGTCATTCTTCAAGTTTGGCGTGACCCGGAGGATGAAGGGGAAAACGATGATTGAAGCCCTGCCTTTTGGTCCCGGTGCGTTGATCTTTGTTGCCGCTTATGTATTGAGTCTTCTTGGAATTGGTTTTTATGCCTACAAGCAAAGACAAAAAGACAATATGCAGGATTTTTTTCTGGCAGGGCGCAACCTGGGTTTTACGA
>CAZECX010000118.1:0-9919 GCA_964510965.1 uncultured Nitrospina sp.
CCCCACATTTGTTCAACTTTATACTCCGTGTATTCTTGAGATTGGTAAACAGAGTATGGAAGGCCTAGATGAAATGAAAGAATCCGAAGCTATTGGGGGTCGGTTTGTTCAGAAGGAATACATTACTGATGAAGCCCAGAAACTTCTGGATTCAATCAAAGAAGAAACCAAGGCTAGAAAAAAAGCGGCTAAAGCAGCAAAAAAGCCGGTTAACGCTTAAGAAATAGGAGTAGAAAAACTATGAGCAGGATGAATATCCGTATTTCCGGTTTGGGTGGTCAAGGAGCAGTAACGGCTGCGCATCTTTTGGCTATGGCAGCAAACAAAGATGGAAAGTTTTCCATTTCAAATCCCTTCTTTGGTGCTGAAAAGCGTATGGCACCTGCAGAAAGTTATGCCAGGATTGGAACGGAACGTATTTATGACCGAGGTGAATTGGTTTTCCCGGACGTCATTATGGTGTTCCACCCTCAGGTTATTACTATGCAAAAGAGCTATACCGCTCCGTTTTACTCTGGTATTAAAGAAAACGGGTTAGTCATTATAAACACGAGTGATGACCTGCTTACTGACGAGGATCACAAGCGTTTGGAAGATATTAATGTTTCTGTGCTCAATCACGATGCCACTAAACTCGCCTTGGAAATCGGGAAAACCGAGCTTTCAACCAATATGGCGATGATCGGTGCCTGTGCCGGGGTGACAAAGATTGTTAGCCTGGAGGCTTTGGATGGTGCCTTGCAGGATCGGTTTGGAAAAAGATATGTTGCGTCAGGGGGTACTGCTACACTTGACGAAGCAATTAAAAAGAAATATGCCAAGAAAGAAATGCTGCTCAAGGCTAATATGGATTGTATTACCGAATCCTATAAAATGTCTATAGAGTGGGCAGAAAAACAAGATTTGAAATTGGTTACTGTTTAAGTTAGGTGGGATGCAGTCCGTCGGTTATGTGTTTTAACCTTTTTTATATGAGGAGAGTCTTCGAGTGTATAACGTAGCGTGGGTAGATAATGAAAAATGTATCGCGGAAAAAGGTTGCCGACTGTGCATCATGTATTGTCCCGAATCCGATTGTATTATGCTGGATGAAAAGACGACTAAGGCTATTGTCATCGAGCCTCGGTGCAAGGGCTGTGACTTATGCAAAGTGGTCTGTAGTACTCATAATGCTATCACCATGTTTCCTGTGGACCCGACTACTGGCAAGGTTATTATGGGTGGACAAGAATCTGAAACAGCTGGGCTGGGTCAGGCATATTCTGGTTAATTGACCTTAAAGATTTAATAGCCTATGACCTTAATGGTCATAGGCTATTTTTTTTTGCCGCAAGCGGGTGTATTATTTAGAACTTTGGCTTATTTCCATCATCTAATCTATGTGGGTCTTGGTTTTAAACGTCATAAATTATGCAAAGGAACTTGTGAATGGTTGATACGTTTCAGAAAGAAGTGCAGTGCACTCTTTGTCCCGATACTTTTGAGCCATTGATTGAACCCGAAGAGGATAAAAGTGCCTACCCCATTTATTGTTCGAGTTGTTCCAACTATGTCAACGTGTCACGCGCTAACCCTGTGAGGGTAGCCTTTCGAGAAGTTATAGGTCTTAAAAAAGAAGCGCTGGCACTGGCTTTTCAGAGTGTTTTAGCTCCCTGCTTTTGTGGAGGTGAATTCAATCACGATTCTGGAAAAAGATGCCCTGACTGTCTTTATAAAATTGAAAGAGAAGCTAAAAAATCGGGTACGGATGTGGAACCAGAATTCAGGTGCCCCTGGAACATTACGGAGCTTAAAAAGTTTGAAGCCAAGTTTTTTGAATATATCTTTCAGAAGGTCGAATCGAAGGAAGAAAACCTTCAGCAATTGATTGAAAAATTTGAAGCCGGCGAAATCGATGCCGAAACTTATATGGAAGGTTTGGAATCTTTGCGTTTTAGAGAATCTGCCCAGGTAGCTGTGATTCAAGCCTGGGCCATGATATTGGGCCCGAAGGCGGCATTTCGAGCTGCGGAAGAACATGAGCTTGTTGAAAGGTACGGTAGCCGAATACTGGTTAGTATTGCAGATGCTCTGGAAATCAGCGAAGGTAAATCGGTGCTGGCCACTTTGACGAATGAAATGAAAAACTGGGACGGCCCCGTGGAGAGGGAACTGAATACCTTCATTGCCAAAATCGGTGGCGGATTCTAGCCAGCGTGACGCTGGACCCATCTGGACAAAGCTCGTATGGCGAACGAGCCCCTCAAGCCTTTTTCTATGAGAATGTTGAATTACTCTCCGACGGGAGTGGGCGCGCGTGTTATCTTCCGTTCCTCAAACTTCATATCCTGCAGAGGTAGCCTTCCTCCTCTAGCCTGAAAAACGCTTTACGATCTGTTGCACAGAAGACAGATAAGAGCTACCGAAAAGGTTCAGGTGGTTTAATAGGTGGTACAGATTGTATATATCTTTTCTTTCCTGATAGCCGGGATTCATTGGAAAAGCTTCATTGTAAGCATCGTAAAACCTTTGAGGCAGCCTGCCAAACAGCTCGGTCATAGCAATGTCTGCCTCACGAAGCCCATAGTAAACCGCCGGATCAAAAATGCAGGGATTGCCTTGGGAATCTGGAAAATAGTTTCCCGACCAAAGATCACCATGTATCAGAGCGGGTCTTTGTCCCGAGATATTTAAAAAATCCTTTAAATTGTCGCAAAGTGAATCGAGTTTTTTGTCCGTAGAGACAGGAAGCAATCCCGCTTTGCGCGCAAGCTCCCTTTGGAAGTCAATTCTTTGTTTCCGAAAAAAAATGATCCCGTCCTTTTCAAGATCGTTTTTCTGTGGTGTGCTGCCTATATAGTTATCATGATCCAACCCAAAGTGATTCTGACTCATGCGGTGAAGCTCTGCTAAAGCCCGGGCGAGTCGATCAGCAAATTTGTTGTCTTCTGCAGAATTTTCTATGTACTCCATTAAAAGGAAAGTAGGTCGAGAGCCTGATTGAAGGGCAATGGGTTTGGGGATCTTTGGTCCGCTTTTAGCCTGCGCAAGAAGCCGAAGGCCCTTCACTTCTGCTAAAAAAAAATTGGTCGGGGGATTCGAATTTTGCTTCATGAAAACCCGTTCCCCATTGGTCAACTTAAGTACCTGGGTTTGATTGATGCTTCCACCACTTGTTGCGAAAGAGGACTCCACTTTCGCCCCATATAGGGGTTCCAGCAATTTATTTAATTCATCTTTCACGGATCGAGTTTTGTTTTCAATTGCTCCAGAATTTTTGGGCAAGCTCTTTCAACCATTTCGTAGACGAGCTCAAATCCTCGATCCCCACCATAATAAGGATCAGGGACTTCCAGATCGCCATTGTTTTCCGGATCAAAAGATCGAAACAAAAATAGTTTGTCGCGGATTTCTGTCAACGGCCGCATCGCCTTTAAGGTTTCGAGGTTGCTATGGTCCATAGCCAATACCATATCCATTTGTTTAAAGTCGTGTGCTTGAAAATGACGAGCCCGACTATTGAGGGAAACGCCATGTTTTTGAGCCGTGTCCTGCATTCTTTCATCAGGAGGTTCGCCAACATGCCATCCACTAACCCCGGCTGAACTGATCAGAATGGATTTTTCCAGTCCTTCCTGTTTTACAAGGGATTCCATTACCCCTTGGGCCAACGGGGAACGGCAAATATTTCCATGACATACAAAGCAAACGTTTAATGTTTTGTTCATTTATTGATTTACCAGAATTTTGTGTTTAATATATGCCAACATTTATATCATATTTATGAATTTTCATTTGTCCATCAGGGTTTTTTTTAGGGGTATTTTACTTTGATTCCACGCTACACGCTTCCCGAAATGGCTTCCATATGGGAGCCCAAAAACAAATTTAAAATCTGGTTAAAAGTTGAGGTTCTCGCATGTGAAGCATTGGCAAAGCGCGGTGAGATACCCAAATCGGCTTTGAAAGATATTCAGGAGAAATCCGATTTCAAAGTAGAACGAATCGATGAAATTGAAAGAGAGGTCAAGCACGATGTCATTGCCTTTCTCACATGTGTGGCAGAATATGTGGGCGACTCGGCCCGCTATATGCACTTGGGGATGACCTCTTCAGATGTGCTGGACACGGCATTAGCAGTACAGTTGAAGCAGGCCTCTAACCTTATATTAAAGGAATTGAAAGCCTTCCAGGGCGCTTTAAAAGCCCAGGCTTTGAAGCATAAAATGACCCCTACGATGGGTCGCTCTCATGGAATCCATGCAGAACCTCTTACTTTTGGGTTAAAGGTTGCCAATTGGTATGAAGAGGTGGGGCGTAATATTGAACGGGTTAAGCGCGCCCGGCAAAGTATTTCTTACGGTCAAATTTCAGGTGCGGTGGGAACATTTGCTTGTATACACCCTGCGGTGGAAGAGTATGTTTGCTCTAAGTTAGGACTGAAACCGGCTCCGGTTTCCACTCAAATTATTCAGCGAGACCGGCACGCAGAATTTTTCACCACGTTAGCGATTGTTGCGGGAACCATCGATAAAATCGCAACAGAAATTCGACATCTTCAAAGGACAGAAGTTCTTGAGGCAGAAGAATTTTTTTCGAGTGGGCAAAAGGGGTCTTCAGCGATGCCTCATAAAAGGAACCCCGTGGTGTCGGAACAAATGTCTGGCTTGGCACGTATCGTCCGGTCAAATGCTTTTGCAGCATTGGAAAATATGCCCCTCTGGCACGAAAGGGATATCAGTCATTCTTCAGTAGAGCGGGTTATTGGACCGGATAGTACGATTCTTATTCATTATATGTTAAGAAAAATGACGAATATGATGGAACGTTTGATTGTTTATCCGGAAAACATGATGCGTAACCTGGAAAAAACCGAGGGTCTGATTTTTTCTCAGAGTGTATTGTTGGCGTTGGTAGATAAGGGAATCGCCCGTGAGGAAGCATATAAATTGGTGCAGAAGAACGCGATGCAATCCTGGACCAAGGGTAAAAACTTTTTAGCGTTGCTTAAAAAAGATAAAAAAATTAGTGCGCTGTTGAAAAAAAATGAAATTGAAAAGATTTTTAATTTGAAAGCTCAATTTAAGAATATAGACATAATTTTTAAACGGATATTTAAAAAATAAAGAGATCATCATGGAAAAACTGGAAAAGCTTTACGAAGGCAAGGCAAAAATTTTATACAAAACCTCAGATCCTGATTTGTTGATTCAGTATTTTAAAGACGATGCCTCCGCATTTGACGGGAAAAAAAAGGGAACGATTGTCGATAAAGGGGTAATGAACAACCATATGTCCAGCCGGATTTTCGAGTATCTGGAAGAGAATGGGGTGAAAACTCATTTCGTAGAAACCCTCAATGACCGGGAAATGCTGGTAAAAAGTTTGGAGATCATTCCTGTAGAAGTGGTGCTTAGAAATGTCGCCGCTGGCAGCTTGTGTAAACGGTTGGGAGTTGAAGAAGGACGGGAATTTACAGAACAACCCATTCTTGAATTCTTCTATAAGAGCGATCCGTTAGGTGACCCCATGATCAACGAATGCCATGTGGATATCTTTGGTTGGGCCACTAAAGAAGAGGTAGAGATTTTGAAGACGGAAGGACTCAAAATCAATAAACTGATGGTGGAGTTTTTTAAAGAACGAAACATACGGTTGGTCGATTTCAAGGTGGAGTTTGGTCGGCATAAGGGGGGAGTCCTCTTAGGCGATGAAATCAGCCCAGACGGGTGTCGGCTATGGGATTGGGAAACCAACGAGAAAATGGACAAAGACCGATTCCGGTTCAACCTGGGAAGCGTTGAAGAAAAATACCAGGAAGTCTACGACCTCATCTGCACTCACTCCCCGTGAGGGGAAATAGGTCAGAACGTTTCAGGGCGAACTGTTACCCTTGCGCTTCTAGACACTAGCGAGAGGTTTTAAATCACCCCAGCCCCTCTTTAAAAAGAGGGGTTCATAAAAGCTCCCCCTTCTGCGAAGGGGGTTGGGGGGATTTGCTATTCTGCTCTCAAAGTTAAGCATTCAGCAAACTTGCCGTCCATATTGGGGCGATCTGTAGTCAAACAGCGACTTCGTGATATCCTCTTCCAAAAATTTCGTGCTCGTTCACGGGTAGACCCCTTCATTGTTCAATTTTCCAGGATAGTCTTCGTAAAAGACGCGGCTTCCGTCATTGCGAATCGCCGAAGGCGATGTGGCAATCTAGGACATGTTGAGGAACTTGCATCCAAGGAGCGACTGGACCACTTCACTTCACCTAGCCTCCAATATAGATGCAATATAATCCTTTCACAAAAGCATAAAATAATATGCCCCCCGCTATTACCCCGGTACTCACTGAGAATGGCAGCGTAACAACCCAATTTTGCCTAACCCTCTAGCTATTTCTGCTGATTTTTCTTTATGCTCTAATATCTTTTGAGGGAATTGAATGGAATCGATAACAGTTTGGGTTAGAGAAACAAAAATTTTCCCATTTATATACATTTTATAAATTTCAAATAGAACAAAGGAGACCACTGAAAGGAAAATAAAGGATGCTGACCAGAAAATTTGTTCTTTTAATAAATGTTCCTTAGTCAGACTCCAAAGCCCAAAAAAGCTTGCATACCCACCAACGATAACTAGGTTGGTATATGCCATTGCATTACTCATAGAGTGGGTTATTAGTTCTTTTTGTCTCTCGAATATAAGATTATCTCTTTCTTCATTGTCCATATTTATTTCTCCATGTTTTAAAGCAGGGGTTAGTAGGGGAGTTGGGGGCAGGTCTACTCTTGACGACAAGTTATTTTTACGAACGGAAGGAAATATTAGCCGCCTATAGTAAAAGGCTTTATTGTGTTTTGTTGCTTTACGGGCATCGACCTATTATACCCCTACGGGGCATGAATTCTAAGGAGGGGGATATCACACCCACCGTACCCTTTCAGGGCACAAAAGCTTAGGAAAAATATCATGGGCGTGGCCCGGCTAGATGTCTTTACACTCCATTTTTTCGAGGGGTTGTGCCTGGCATTCGATGGATTCGGTCATGCCGTTTGCCACCGCGCCGCAAGCCGTGCTGATGCCTGTCATGATGGTATCTTGTTTTTCCATCCCTTTCACTTTTTGGCAAACAATCTGATCTTTGTATTTGATACAAACTTCGCATTGGTATTTATTGCCTGTCCAAAGCAGATCAATAGAAACGCTCGCGACCAAAAGTAAAAAAGCGATGGTTATAAGTGCGCCTTTGTTCATGTTTAATTTTAAATGGGAGTGGATTCTGGAACGCTGGCTTCCTGTGGGATAAAATAATTTTCCCGATAAAAGACCAACTCTTGCAGGGATTCCCGAATGTCTATCATTGCAACATGTTCCTGACTTTTTTTAGGGAATTTGGGGCCGGTGGGATACCAACGATTGACCAACTCTTTAATTGACGTTACATCAATGCTTCGGTAATGAAAATATTCATGCATTCCACGCATATATTTATGCAAAAATTTCCGGTCTTGATGAATCGAATTTCCGCATAAAGGGGATGTTCCCTTCGGACAATATTTTTTAATAAAATCCAATGTCCTTTTCTCTGCTTCGGCTTCGCTGATCAGGGATTGCTGAACCCTTTTTACCAGGCCGGACGCATTATGGTGTTTGGTATTCCATTCATCCATCTTTTCGAGTATCTCGTCGCGCTGGTGGATGGCGATGCAGGGCCCCTCTTCTAAAATATTCAATTCGCTGTCTGTAATGAGAGTGGCAATTTCGATGAGGACCTCTTTTTCTACATCGAGGCCAGTCATCTCGCAGTCCATCCAAACCAGATTGTATTTTGATTTCTTTCCCATTTTTATCTTTCTAACCGCAACCCTTCTAAACAAGGAAGGGTATGCGAGGTAAATTATTTTCTTGCCTTACAGGGCAATTAAAATATTCCCTGGACGCAAAACATCAAAGATATCCTGTGCAATAAAGCTCAGATTGTAGCTCAAATGACCTGAAATATGAACCTTTGTTTCGTTGAGTTTATGGCAATATTATTTTCGATCACTTTCCTTAACTGATTAAATAATAGGGCGTTATATTTTTTGGAATGCCTGGGGTAGAAAAACAAAAGGGGAACAGACGATGTCTGTTCCCCAAATGTGGAGGATATGGGGGAAGAACTTGGCCTTGGTACCAAACCCGTACCCCCAGAAAGGAGGAGAAAAAGTACTATAGCGATTATATAAAACTAAAATTAAAACAATATTAACTTTGTATTAAAAATTTTTAATAAAAGGGGGGGGTGAAAAGCTACGGTGGATTTTATAAAGAATCTTTTCGAAGGTGTGAAGTTTCAATCGGTTTGGAGAATGCTTTCAAAATCCAGAACGGAGCTTTCAAAAGTGTCTTGAACGCGCTTCAGATTATTCTCCAGCCAAAGGTTAGCGAATTTTGGGGGAAATCGGGCGAAATCTTTTATCTGGCGTATTGCCAGACGGCAATCCCGGTACCAGGAAATATTTTTGTTGGCCTTGAAAATTTTCATGGCATCCTTGAATTCCGCAATAGCGAGATCTGGTTTTTCATCTCCAAAATAAGCAAAGGCAAGGCCCACTTTCCCCAATGCTTCTTCTGGTTTGAGTTCAATCGTTTTTTTGAAAGCAGATATGGCCTGGGAATACTTTTTAATGGCACCGGAAGCATTAGCAAAACTGAACCAGGATTCGTATTGTTGCGGGTGGTTTTCTGTAAGCGCCTGGGAAACCTCAACAGCACGATTCAGGTTGCCCAGTTTGGTATGGGTCCTTGAGATTTTCAGCCCAGCAAAAAGCCTGATATTTGCTGGCGAGCCAATCTGCAGTTTTTCCCAATGTTTGATAGCGTCCTCATAAAAGCCATCTTTGTCGAGTTCCAGCGCTTTTTTTAGAGAAGCTTTATAGGTCTCCGCCCCAGAATGAGGAGCAATTGCCAAGCTGATCATGGCAAATAAAATCAGCAATGGTGTTACTCTCGACAATTGTTGTTTTTTAAATTTCATAATAAAGATCAATCATTAAGTTTTTATTTCATCTGGTAAAAAGACGGATTCCCCATTTATAAGTGGGATAAGAGCCTTAGTGAATGTGTTTATGAAATGATCCTGATGGTTCATTATTTCAGCCACATCATTGGGACGCAAATAAAAAACATTGGACGCTGTTCCTTGATGCGTATGCAGAACTGCTTTCTGGCACTCCATATTGGCGTCCGACAGGACTTTGGCCTCCATCATAAATGTGCCGGGCAAATTATGAGTTGCAAGTTTTACTGAGCGTCCAATGGTTTTCATCTTTAATTTGACATTTTGAAAACGTGTTCCTTCTATTTTTTTACCATATGTTCTACCGTTAAAAATGGACCGCAGGGTTTGTTTTTCAATAAAAATACGATGCAGGTCCTCCTGAATTCGTTCTTGGATAAAATAGAAATCACCATAATCTATAGGGTCGCCTGAAGCATTAATCACTTTGAAGACATCGAAAACTTTGTCTTTCATGGTTTGAATATTGGCTTGTACTATGTCGAGTTGATTGAAGGCCAGAACTGCAGACACTTTATGCAGAAAACCTTGAGTGTCCTGAGTGCAAACAATCAAGTCTGAGGGTTGTCCTGGATTAAAAAGCATTTCGGCCATAAACGGTTTTTTTGACTGGCTGAATTTGTAGTAAAACTCCAGTTGTGATTGCAACTCGCGAGGCAACCGCACCATTTTTAAAAATTCAAGTTTAATGGAGTTTGGAACGCTTTCACGTCTTTTATGGTGCAGGGTATATTGATAGAACAGTTTCAGTTGTTCGATTTGTGTTTGAGACATATCCATTTTGGTTCCACCCCGATCAGCATGGGTAAGCAACACCAGCATTTTAAGTCTTTACTTGTCATGATCGACTAAATCGAGAAGCATGTCATAAGTGTCATCTGCTTCCGG
>CAZECX010000119.1:0-9883 GCA_964510965.1 uncultured Nitrospina sp.
ACGAGATTTAACTCTTTTGCAGGCAGCTATGCTAGCCGGCCTTCCAAACTCTCCAAATAATGTTAACCCTTTTGTCCATTATGAAAAGGCTATGAAAAGAGCCGACTATGTTTTGAAACGAATGGTTTCAGAAAAATTGATTTCAGATGGTGAAAAAGAAGAAGCATTAAGTTCTATAATCGATCTTGCTAATCCGAAAGTAGAATCTAACCCCAATTTATATTTTGTAGATGAAGTGTTGGCTAAACTTGAAAGGGATTATGGAAAAGAGTTCGTTCATTTTGGTGGGCTAAAGATTTTTACTACTTTGGATACGAGATACCAAAAATTTGCGTTGAGAGCCGCACGAAATCACCTAGAGGCATTAAAAGGAAAAATACAAAAAAATCCGAGTTCGGGAAAACTACAGGTAGCTCTTGTAGCCATCGAAAATAAGAGTGGTGCTGTCAAAGCTTTGCTAGGAGGAAGAAACTATTCTCACAGTCAGTTCAATCGTGCTATTTCTAGCAATAGACTTCCCGGTTCATCATTTAAACCTTTTGTTTATTTGACGGCTATGGAAAGTCTGGGGTTTTCCCCGGCAACGGTAGTAGTTGATGAGCCTTTAAAAATTGAGATTTCTGGGACAAAAGCATGGGAACCTCAGAACTTTAATGAGGAATATGCTGGAAGCATAGTTCTAAAAAAGGCTCTGTTGAAATCCATAAATATTGTTTCCGCCAAACTCATGCAACAGGTGGGGCCGGATAAGGTCATTCGTACCGCTCGAAAATTTGGAATAAAAAGCCCCCTTGGCAAACATTTATCGCTTGCTCTGGGTACTTCAGGGGTCGCTCCTTTAGAAATGGCCTCGGCTTATAGCGTAATTGCGAACCTTGGAATTTATAATGAGCCTTATTTAATTCAACAAATTGAAGATTTTCAAGGAAACCGACTATATGAGCATTTTTATCAAGGGGTGCAGCAATTTGCACCAGATACTCTTTACCCGTTGTTGGATATGATGAAGGGTGTTGTTGAAAGGGGAACAGGTAGAATTGTTCGAAGAATGGGATTCGAGCATCCGGCAGCTGGAAAAACAGGTACAACGAATGATTTTAAAGATGCATGGTTCAATGGTTTTACCAAAGATATTTCTACGTCTGTTTGGGTTGGGTTTGACAATAATGATTCTATGAGAACAAAGTCGGGAAAAGGATTAACGGGGGCGAGTGCTGCAGCACCTATTTGGGTTCATTTCATGCAAAAAGCACTTGAGGGAAAAACGAAGGTAAAGTTTCCTGTTCCGGAAAATATTAAATTTGCCACAGTAGATGTAGAAACGGGGAGATTGCCGGGTGAATTTTCTCTTGAAAAAATTCAAGTCGCAGTAAAAGAGGATGTGGATCTTTCTCCTTTACCAATTGCAGATTCGATAGAAAACCATGAAGTAGAGGTGGATTTAGAATTAGAAAACTTTAAGGACTCCTCAAATTAAAAAATAAATATGTTGTATCAGACTCTAAAATTTTATTTTGCTCGATTCGCTGCCACACTATTTTTAATGTTTGGAGTTGGGTTTACGGCTCTTTATTTTCTCCATGAGGTAGCACTACCAAATACTACATTTGATGATTTGGCAATCCAATGGTCAATTTTTCTGGTTTGTCTGTTTTTTGGTTTTATAGGATATGGAATGTTTGGAGAGCAAAGATTTTATAATGCATTGCACGATTTAAAAAACATATCTCCCAATTCCGTTGTTGAAAGCATTAAATGTCAATTTGAAAATTTAATTGAGTTTACTTATTCTTCCTATTTTTTACCTGGCACAGGTAAGCGCTATCGGAATTTAAGCGTTTTGCAGTTTGCAGATTATCTTCTTTCCATCGGGGAGGAAAGTCCCAGAGCCTTAAACGTATATGTGCAAGCCTTTATCCAAAGTCCGCAAAACTCTCGTTTCCGAAAGCCTCTTTTATCGATTTTAAATAGAGGGCAGGAGCTGAACCAGCAGGAAATGGATCTGCTGCTCATAATGTTTCAACAGGAAAAACAGCATGACCCTGTTCTTACATCATATTTGGCGCGCTTATTCTTAAAGGCGAAGCAGTGGTCGGGTCAAACTGAGCCGCTATTTTTGAGTGCTCTGGAGGAAAAAAATGATCTTGCCGAAGAAATCGTTAAATTTGTACTTCCTATTTATTTAGCTCATGGGCGAACGGATGAACGAGCTTTAAAATTTTATGTCAAGGCTTTGGAATTTTCCGTACCAGAAGAAGAGCAAATTAAAACTATTCTGGGGCAATCATTTTGTGAAGGAAACCTTGTAGGTGTTGCCCCTGATTTAAATAGGGAATGTGAAGAGATTTTTTATCAATTGGAAAAAAACCGGCAGGAGGAATTGAAATCCAAGTCTGATGAGACTCGGATTGGTTACAAATTAAAGAAAGTTAAGCTGTTTAGAAAAGAAGACTTGCAGGACCTGAGACAACTGAAAGTTGAAATGGGACTGGTGGCATCAAAAATTTCTTTAGTGTGGAAAGGAATCGTTTGGTTGGGAGCAGGACTGAGGTATGTTGGAAAATGGGTGTTGCTGAAATTATTAGATGCTGCTTATTTATTTGGCAACCTTTCCTTTAAGAAGAAATTTATTAGTTTTTCCGTTGCTTCTATCCTGATTTTGGTCGGAATTAGTTTTAAGGAAGTATGGCTGCCAACTCCTGATCAGGGAAAAGATATATTTCAGGGTAGTTCTGTGGTTTCGGAAAAATCGATTGGAAGTCAAAAAGAAAATCGTGTGTTTACTGTGCAAATTGCCGCAGTGAATTCGGCAAAGCAAGCCAATAATCTAGTAAAAAAATTAAAGAAAAAGAAGGTTGAAAAATTATATGTAGTGAAGTCTAAACGGCGATCGGGAGGTCATTGGTATAAATTGCGAGTGGGTAAATTTTCATCAAAAATTGAGGCTAGCGAATTTGCTAATCAACTTGTTGCAGCAAAAATGATGAAAAACTATTTCATTATATCTATGCCCCAAAAATAGGAACAAAAAGCTATTTAGAAAAATTTGTAAGTTATTCGTCGGGAAAATAGATTTTATTCTGCCTTTTTTCCTTTGTGGACTTATCCAAGTTTAATTCCAGTTCTGTTTTGGAATCCCCCCTTAAATTAAAACTGCGAATTATTTTTCTGATTAATCTAGGAAAATATATATGTCTTATTTGAAAATTGGTTTAGGAACTAAAATTGAATAATCTGAAAGCTTTTTTACCGTATATCAATAGTTACCGCAGAGAATTTCTGTTGGGTATTTTTGCTTTGGTTGTTACTGATGCAATGACTCTTGTTGTTCCATGGTTGATAAAAGAGTTCATCGATGTTCTTTCCGGAAAACCTGCAAAAGAACAATTGCTAAAATACGTTTTTTTCCTTTTTTTTATTTCATTGGGATTAGTGGTAGGGCGTTTTGGATGGCGTAAGTATATGTTCGGTCTTTCCAGGAAAATTGAATTTGATATTTTAAATGACCTTTTTCAGCATCTAACGGGTCTGGACCGCTTATGGTATCAAAAACAAAAAACAGGTGACCTTATGTCACGAGCCACTAATGATTTAAGAGCGGTTCGGGAGTTTTTTGGGCTTGGAGTTTTAATCCTTATTGATGCAGTTTTCGTTATTATCATGGCCGTAATAATGATGAGCTTAATTAATATCGATTTGACCCTTAAAGTGTTCACTCCTTTACCTGCTATATCTGTTTTGTTTTTCTGTTTTGTAAGGGAAATAGGAAAAAGACATAAAGAAGTGCAGGAGCATTTGTCTAAAATCACCGAAAGAGTACAGGAAAACCTTTCCGGTATTCGGGTTCTTCACGCATTTGCCCAGGAAGAGTATGAAAAGGAAAAATTTGAAAAGTTAAATCTTGAATACATTAAAAAAAACCTTCGGGTTACAAAAATATTTGGGGTATTCACCCCAACCATGATCTTTTCCATGGGCATTGCAAGTATGATTTCTCTTTGGATGGGTGGAAAAGCAGTTATCGCTGAAGATATAACTTTAGGATCGTATGTAGCCTTTAATGGTTATCTGATGCTGCTTTCGTGGCCTATGATGGGGATTGGCTATGTGTTTAACCTTACTCAAAAAGGTCTGGTTGGAATGGAAAGAATCAATGAAGTATTTTTGGCAAAAGCAGGAATTGAGGATAAAGGTTTAGAAAATATTGATACTTTAAACCATGGCGACTTGGAATTGACCCATGTTTTCTTTTCTTATTCGACTGAAGCAGGAAGAACTCTGAACGGGATTGATTTGAAAGTTTCACATGGACAAACCCTGGGTATTGTTGGAGTGATTGGTTCTGGAAAATCAACTTTGGCTCAAATTCTACTTCGTTTCTATGACCCGGATTCTGGTGACATTTTAATTGACGGCAAATCTATTCGAGAGATTCCCATTAAAGGTTTGCGGGATTATATTGGGTATGTTAGCCAGGAACCTTTTCTTTTTTCAACATCTATTCGAAATAATATTGCACTGGGAGGTAAGAACGTATCTGGCTCGGAGATTGAAGAAATTGTCAATATTTCAGGGTTGGAATCTGATTTAGGTCGATTTCCAGAGGGTTTAGAGACTTTGATAGGTGAGAAAGGTGTCACTTTGTCTGGAGGCCAAAAGCAAAGAATTTCTCTGGCTCGAGCATTATTGAAAAAACCAAAATTATTGATTCTTGATGATTCCTTTTCCAATCTGGACTCCAAAATGGAAGAGATGTTGATGCTAAATTTAAGGAAGTATTTTAAGGATACAACCAAGATTATTATTTCCCACCGACTTTCTACAATACTAAGTGCAGATAATATAATCCTTATTGAGAATGGGATTGTTTCTGAGCAGGGGAGCCACTCTCAGCTAGTGAAACTAGGAGGAGTTTATGCTGACTTGTTTAGAAATCAAGAATTGGCCAGAGAGATGGAGATAATTCTTTAATGAATAATAGTGAAGATCTGAGAGATAAATATAAAGATTGGGTATTGTTTAAAAGGGTCCTTATCCATTTAAAGCCCTATTCGACCTTGGTGGCCCTGGCTGTTTTGCTTCTTTTATCTGTTTCAATTTTAAATTTAACGGGTCCTTTTCTAACCAAAATTGTTATTGATGACCATATAAAAGAAGGGGATATGAATGGCTTGGATGTTATTGCGGCTATTTATTTCGGGGTTCTGATTTTTTCTTTTATATTCCAGTTTTTTCAGACCTATCTCATGCAGTACATTGGGCAAAAGGTAATGTTTGACCTTCGGTCAAAAGTTTTTGCACACCTGCATAAAATGTCTTTTTCTTATTTTGATAAAAATCCTATTGGCAAGATGATTACCCGTGTGGTGAATGACGTGGAAGTGTTGAATGAAATGCTGACTTCTGGGCTTATTCTAATTTTTAGTGATTTGTTTACGCTTTTTGGGATTTTCTTCGTCATGCTGTACCTCGATTGGAAACTCACTTTGGTGGTCTGTATCGTATTTCCGTTTTTAGCCACCGCTACCCGGGTTTATCGAATTCGTGCACGGGATGCTCTCAGAAAAAATCGTGCACATGTTTCAGAGCTAAATTCATATATAGAGGAAAACCTTTCGGGAATGGACACAGTTCAGTGTTTCAATCGAGAAAAGCAAAACTTTAGAGAATTTTTTTCTATCAATAGTGAACGTCTGAAAGAAGATTTAAGAACGGTTCGATACAATGCCTTTTATATGCCATCCATTGATTTTTTCAGCTCGTTGGCAATAGGCATGGTCATTTGGTATGGCGGTGGGCGATTCGTGCAAGATGAAATTCAATTAGGGATTTTAGTAGCATTTATCCAGTATTTACAAAAGTTTTTTGAGCCGGTGCGTGATCTTGCTGAAAAATTTAATATCATACAAACGGCTATGGCCTCATCAGAGCGTATTTTTGAACTGCTGGATACCCCGGAACAGATTCCTGCTACCGTTCCCTCTCAAAAAGATTTTAAAATTAATGGTAAGGTTGAGTTTAAAAATGTCTGGTTTTCTTACAAAGAAAATCAATTTGTTTTAAAAGACTTATCCTTTTCCTTGGAAAAGGGAGAGAGCCTGGCCATAGTTGGTGCTACGGGATCGGGAAAGTCCACCATTATCAATTCACTGTGCAGGTTTTATGAAATTGATAAAGGCGATATATTATTTGATGGGAAATCTATTAGAGACATCAATAAATATGATTTGAGAAGGCAGATTGCATTGGTACAACAGGATGTATTCCTGTTTTCTGGCAAAATAATCGATAATATCCGTCTCGGAAATGTGCAAATGGGACAGGAAGAAATCGAATCCATTTCGCAAGCTGTTAGTTCGCATAATTTTATAAGCAACCTTCCATTCAAATACGAACAGGAATTAAAAGAGGGTGGAGGAGATATTTCTTCCGGTCAAAGACAGTTGTTATCCTTTGCACGGGCCCTGGCTGCTGAACCTAGTATTTTAGTGCTGGACGAGGCAACTTCCAACGTTGACTTAGAGACCGAACGTCAAATTCAAAATGGAATTAAGGAAATGACGCAAGGACGAACTAGTATTATTATTGCTCATCGGCTTTCCACTCTGATGCATGTTGATAAGGTTCTGGTTCTTAAGCAGGGGCAGGTTATTGAATTTGGGCAGAGAAAAGAACTATTGCAGAAAAAAGGAGTATTTTATAAACTTTGCCAATCTCAATTAAACTCAGAAATATCTGCAACGGGGGAGAAATACCAATGACAGAAAGTGATGAGCCCACTCAAAACTTTTTTGCTCTGATAAACAATATTCCTTTTTTTAGGGATTTTTCTCAGCAACAGAAAAAAGAAATTGCTTCTTTGGAAAACAAAGTCGATGTGTATGAACCAAAAGCAATTATTGTGGAAGAAGGTGGAGAAGATGTGACGGCGTTTGTTTTGCTTAAAGGGGAAGCGATAGTAACCAGGAATGACTTACCCACGGTTGTAATCAATACACTCACTATGGGTGCCTTATTTGGTGAGGTGTCCTTTTTAACGAAGACTCCCAGGACCACTAATATTATCGCAAAAACAGAAGCTAAGGTTTTACGTTTAGATGGTGATATGTTTGCTAAGCTTAAACGCGATACTAGGGATAAGTTGAAAGATAAATTTATTGAGGTTCTTGTGGGTCGAATAAGTGAAATGAACTCAGCTTTGGTGACGCTGAAAGTGGAGTTGGAAGCAATTAGCCAGGCAGCTGTAGACTATCAACAAGAATTCGATCGAATATTAAAGTCTGGAAAAACCATGAAAGAAGTGTTTGGTGGAATAAACACAACCATCACAAGCCTTATTCATTAAATTATTTCTTGAATGGGATAACCAGCCGGTTGACCAGCTGGTCATTTTGTATGTGTTCGGTCAGAATTTCTTCCATATCTTCTTTTGTGCGGGGGGCGTACCAGACGCCATCCGGGTAAACCACCATGGTGGGACCTTGAGCACAAGAATCCAGGCAACCGGCTTTGTTTACGCGAACCTTTCCTTTTAAGCCCAATTCATGTACGCGACCTTTGATATGATCCAGTAACTCTAGTGACCCTCTGGAAGCACAACAGCCTCTTTTATCACCGGCTTTTCTTTCGTTGATACAGATGAAAATATGTTTTTGGAAACGGCCCATTGGTTGGATGTGGAGGGCTAGTCTGCTTTGGGCAGCTTGTGGTTAGATTCGCTTTCGTAGTACTGTTTAAACTGGCCGAAGTTGACATAACATCTTTCGCAACTGTCGGGGAAGACGGTGACGATAACTCCTTCATCGATTTTTGCCGCCAATTTGAGAGCTCCTAGCATGGCAGCTGCTGATGAGTGTCCAACGAGGATGCCTTCCTGTTTTTCTAAGGTTTCTACCATATCGTAGGACTCTTCGGTTGGGACACTGATTTTTCCAGTTAGCTCTTCCTCTTTATAAATTCCAGGAACAATGGATGTCTCCATATGTTTGAGACCTTCCAAACCGTGGAGAGATTCGGCGGGCTCAACGGCGTAGCATTGTATGTCGGAATTAAAACTGCGAAGGCCACGACTGGTGCCCATAATCGTCCCCCCGGTACCAATTCCTGCCAAAAAGTGAGTGACGCGATTATTGGTTTGCTTCCATATTTCTTTAGCTGTGGTTTCGTAATGAGCCTTCCAGTTGGAATCGTTGTTGTATTGGTCTGGCATAAAATATTTGTCGGGGTCTTTTTCATAAATTTCTCGGGCCATAATAATTGCACCATCAGAACCTTCGAACGGACTGGAGGTTACGATTTCTGCACCATAAAAGTCTGCCATAAGACCTTTTCTTTCTTTGCAAACATTGGAAGGCATAACGAGTTTGACTTTATAGCCCTTTACTTTTCCTATCAGTGCATAGGAAATTCCAGTATTGCCTGATGTAGAGTCGAGAATAATTTTATCTTTTGTCAATTTGCCAGATTTTTCCCCGTCTTCGATCATTTTAAGAGCGGGACGCGATTTCACCGAACCGCCGGCGTTTTTCCATTCTGCCTTTGCATAAATATCAACGTTCTTAAATTCTTTGCCTAGGTTATGGATGCGAATTAAAGGGGTGTTTCCGATGGCGTCCAAAACGGAATTGTCCGTAATGACCGGGCAGGTGGGTGCCTGCACCTCAAAAGGAATAGGGAAACTCAGTGGTTTAGAGGACATATAAAAATTTTTAGAAAAAATTAACCTGTTGTACAGAACATTTTAACTGGTCAACAGGTGATTATTAAACTTTTGTCAGCGTGACAGCCCACAGAACTCTTCGTAATCAATCAGCTCTGTAATCGTTGGTTCATCACTACAGACGGGGCATTTCGGATCTCTTTTTAGTTTCAGTTTTCTGAACTCGGTTTTTAGCGCATCATATAAGAGTAAGGAGCCAACTAGTGTTTCCCCTTGACCTAAAATCAGCTTCAAGGTTTCCACTACTTGCAGATTGCCAATGATACCGGCTAAAACACCAAGTACACCACCTTCTTGACAATTAGGCACAAGGCCAGGTGGAGGAGGTTCGGGATATAAACAGCGATAACAGGGGCCGGCATTCGGTTTGAATACGGTTACCTGGCCCTCAAAACGGAATATACTCCCATGAATATTAGTTTTTCCGGTCAGTACGCAAGCATCATTAATGAGATACCGAGTGGCAAAATTGTCTGTGCCGTCCAATATATAGTCATAGCCTTCAAACAGGCGCATGATGTTTTCTGAGCTTAGTTTCTCATTAAAAACGGTAACATTGACATCCGGATTCAGCGCTCCTATGGTTTTTTTTGCAGACTCAGTTTTTAGCATTCCAATTCGCTCGGTGTTATGAATGATCTGCCTTTGTAGATTGCTAAGATCGACCGTGTCAAAATCTATGATTCCCATATTGCCGATTCCTGCTGCTGCAAGATAATAAGCCGCTGGAGAGCCCAACCCGCCTGCGCCAACAAGCAATACTTTTGATTCGAGCAATTTGCTTTGGCCTTCTCCTCCTACTTCAGGGAGAATGATATGGCGGCTGTATCGTTCGACTTGCTCATCTGAAAAATCAAACATCAGATTACTCCACCTGCAATTGCCGGAATGATAGAAATTTCGTCGCCATCTTTCACTACTGTTTTTTCTCCTTCAAGAAAGCGGATGTCATCTTCATTGAGATAAATATTGATAAACCTTCTTGGAGTGCCGTCTTCTTCACAGATACGTTCTTTGATTCCTGCAAACTGGGACTCCAGATTGTTTAGAATTTCTGTGATATTAGAGCCGTCTGCTTCAACTTCACTCTTGTTGTCGGTCAACTTCATCAATGGTGTAGGTACTCTTACTTTTACTGCCATGCTTTACTCCTTTTAAACCGTT
>CAZECX010000120.1:0-9875 GCA_964510965.1 uncultured Nitrospina sp.
CTTTGAAAGTTCCATCGCCAATGCCTTCAAAATAACTCAGCGAATTTCCGGCAGAGTTCACAACAATCAAATCGGGAAACTCGTCGTTGTTCATATCGTGAGCCATGACCACCTCCGGCTTATCACCAACCATATACGAAACAGGTAAGGCAAAAATATCCGGTGAAGGCTGGCTGGATCCGCAGCCCCACAATATGAAAGCTACCAACAAAAATGTAATAGACTTATTAATTTTCATCACTGATGTCTCAACATAAATCCGATTTAAAACGATTTTTCGGTTATACAGGATGCTCGGTAACTTGTAAACGAATTTGAAAAAATGATATAATTTTCAATTAGTTGCAACTCACTTCGCCTCGAAAAAATGCCCTTCCATAACTATTCCAAAATATTATTTCTAATAGCCTTTTTATTTCTCTCAGCTTGCCAGGGATTTAAATTCGACCCTTGGCCCGAGACTCCTTATGGCATTCATCACACGGTTCAAAAAGGTCAGACTTTGTATCGCATCGCCGAGGTTTATGAAATCGATATGGAAGTCCTGCGCCGTGCCAACCATATCCGCGACGCATCAAAAATTAAAGTGGGAACCCAGTTATGGATACCCGGTGCAAGCCGTGTCCTATCCGTTCCAACAACTTCGGGTTCTTCAACCTCTTCACGCTCCAGATCTGCAAGAAAGAAAAATGCACCTACTGTCAAACCCCGCAAGGGATTTCTTATATGGCCTACAAAAGGAACTCTCACTTCAGGCTTCGGCAGAAGAAACGGACGCAAGCATGAAGGCATAGATATAGCCGCACCTAAAGGTACTCCTATACATTCTGCCGCCGCAGGCGAAGTTGTTTTTAGCGGCTGGGGTCCAACGGGCTACGGGAAAATGGTTATCGTAAAACACAAAAACCACCTCACAACCGTTTACGCACATAACTCAAAGATAATAGTAAAAAAAGGTGCGCGCGTAAAACAAGGGCAAAAAATTTCTTTAATGGGTAGCACAGGACGTTCAACAGGACCGCATCTTCATTTCGAAGTTCGAAACGACACAGAACCCAAGAATCCTATAAAATATTTACCCATGAGAAGATAAAGTTTTAATCGCCACCTATTTTTGATAAAAACTTACTGGCAACTAATCGGTCAATTTAAGAAAGGCACATCTATGGAATCCGTAAAACAAATCATTCGAGATATTCCCGACTTTCCCAAGGAAGGAATTATTTTTAAAGATATCACTCCACTTCTTGCAGATGCCTCTGCATTTGGAAAAACCATCAACACTTTAAAAGAAAGATACACAGGTAAGCAGATCGATAGAGTGGTGGGAGTTGAAGCCCGCGGGTTTATCTTCGCATCAGCCCTGGCATATGCACTGGAGGCAGGCACCACCATGGTTCGCAAACCGGGAAAGCTTCCCTACGATACTTATCAGGAAACCTATTCGCTGGAATACGGAACCGATACTATTGAAATTCATCAGGATGCCTTTCAACCCGGCGAGCGTATTGTCCTCATCGATGATGTTCTGGCTACCGGAGGAACCCTGGCGGCAACGTTGAATCTGATTCGCAATAATTTTGAAAATGTAGAAATCGAAGAAGTCGCATTTCTTATCGAGCTGGATTTTCTGAAAGGACGCGAAAAACTAAATGATATCCCTATCCATTCCCTCATCCACTACTAGCCACAAAGCGTGGGGTCTATGAAAACTAACCCTGGCTTTCATGCCCCGAAGGGGTAGCAGGGGTAAGATTCTTCCTTTGCGCCCGCAAGATCCTTCTTTTTTCGAACAACCAAAACCCCTTTAAATTTAATAATCCCCTAGTATTTTAAAGCAATTTCTTTTGAGAACAGCTCAGACTTGGCGAATAAAAACAGTTTAATAACTTCCTATTTATTATAGGTAAATCAAATACTTTCACTTGCAATTTTCCGTTTTTCCAAGAACCATAGAATACCAAGCACATTCTTCATTTTATGCCTTAAATGGAAAAACATGAATGAGTAAGAAGCTAAAAGCCCTTGTTCTTAGTCTTTTTATTGGAATTATATTTTTTGGTTTCGAAATAGCTAACGCCACTGAAGAAAACAAAAATGAAAAATTTCTAAATGGAGACCTTTATGGCTACATGAATTTAGCTTCTGATTTTGTTTTTCGTGGAGAATCGGAAACCTTTGATGGTGATATTACTTCAGTTATGGGTTCACTTGGCTGGAAGCATGACTCAGAATGGTACCTTGGTTTGTTTGGGGCCAATATTAAATTTGAAGACCCAAAACTTGATGTTTTGATTGGCCCGTATGTGGGGAAATCCGGACAACTGGGTTTTGCAGACTTTACTTATGACCTGCTGTTTTGGTCCTATTTATATCCCGGAGCTACCTATTCCAATTATTCGGAATTATGGATCCGAGTGGCAAAGCAAATTGGAAAAGCCAACTTTCAATTTGAAATCACGCCTACGGTAGATTCCTGGTTCGGTGTGGAGGGTTGGATGGGTGTAAATTATGCCATTCATCCAAGTTATGTTTTTGAAAATGGAACAAACATTTCAGGGTCTTTAGGTATACAAGATTTAATTGGAGCCGGTGCCGAAGGCTGGACACACTGGAATTTTGGAGTCAGGAAATCGTTTTTCGGCCTAACTTTTGACTTGCGATACCATGACACTGATGTTGGTTCCAGTCACCTGGTTTATGGCCATCCTGAGGGACTGAAAATTTTTGATGAGCGCGTCGTAATCGGCGTGGCTAAGAGTTTTTAATTTTTTCTTATTTAGTTCGCTGGTCTGTTTTACTTAAGAAAAAAGATAACCTATATAGCATCTAATTTATTTTATGGTTTCTAAATACTTAAAATTCGAAATAGAGATTCTACATCCAATCAAAACTATTTTTTTAATTTTGATTTTCCTTTCTCTAAGCAATGTAACCTCAGCCAAGCCACCTGAGTCAAATAAACCGATCCGGATCATAACAAACAACTGGAGTAGCCAAATCGTGCTTTCTATGATCTTGGGTGAAGTGTATTCCAATCGAGGCTATACGGTGGAGTATGTAGAGTTAACCACCTTAGGGCAGTGGGGGAGATTGCATCGAGGGCATGAGCATGTACAAGTTGAGGTCTGGGAAGGAACGATGAAAGAGGACTTCGAAAGAGTCAGTCAGTTTGGAAATATATTAGATGCTGGAAATCATGATGCAAAAACTCGTGAAGAATGGTGGTACCCCTCCTACATTGAAAAACTCTGCCCGGGATTACCCGAATGGCACGCCCTGAAAAATTGTTCAGAAATTTTTAAAACTCCCCACTCAAATGAAAAGGGTAGGTATGTGGCAGGTCCTTGGGAAAAACCCGATGAAGCAAGAATCCGTGCCCTCGGTTTAAACTTTGTGGCAATGCCTGTAAAGAATGCGGATGAGCTATGGGTTGAATTGGATAAAGCTTACAAAAATCAGAAACCAATAATTTTATTTAATTGGAGTCCAAACTGGGTCGAATCTCGCTATAAAGGAAAGTTTGTGGAGTTTCCAAAATATGAGGCTCAATGTGAAACAGATTCCAAATGGGGAATTAATAATACTAAAACCCATGACTGTGGCAATCCGAAGGATGGTTGGCTCAAGAAAGCTGCCTGGAAGGGAATGAAAGAACGCTGGCCCTGCGCATTGGAAATACTTCGCGACATGAATTTTACCAATGCCATGATCAGCGAAGTGGCAGCTTTAGTAGATGCTGACGGAAAAAGTCCTCGTGAAGCAGCTATGACCTGGCTAAATAAGAATAAAAGAAAATGGCAAAACTGGGGAAAAGATATTTGTAATTAAACTAACGTGTGTATTTTACAAACTGATTCAAAAAATATTCGATGAGCGATTCAATATACAATAAACCTATCCCACTGAGGCAGAGGTTAGCTTATACGACCACCAAAGACGTGGTTATTATTTCTCTCGTTCTAGGGCTTATCATCAGTATGGTCCAAATTTATTTAGATTTATCGGTACAGCAAAAGGTGTTCACAAAAACAGCCGCACAGGTTATCAACACCATGAAGCAACCAGCCACAAAAGCGGCAAGTGATCTGGACAAGCAATTGGCAGAAGAGATTGCAAGCGGGTTATTTTATTATGATGCGATTGTTGAAATTCAGATACATGATGATCTTGGAAATCAGATTTTAAGCACCCAACGACAACAAAAAATTAATAAATACCAGTGGGCTGCAGATCTTATATTTGGAAAGCGTCAAGAATTCCTAATTGAGCTAAATAATGATTCTCCCTTAAATCCAAATGTTGGAGAACTGCGTGTTGTTGTTGATACATATAATGCCGCAATTGATTTTTTTGAACGAGCCTATCTAATTATTACTCTTGGTATTGTTCGCAATTTCTTTCTTGCTTTTGTTCTTTCAATTTTTTTCTATTTTGTTTTGGCAAAACCGCTTTCGAATATGTCTAAAATGCTAAAAACTATCGACTCTGATGATCCCGCAAACGAGCAGTTACCTGAATTCAAAAGCCATAAAGAAGATGAGCTTGGAATACTCGTGAACTTTACAAATAAACTTTTCCAGTCAATTGGAATCAATATAAAAAAACGAAAAGTGGCAGAAATAGAACTGCAAGCCGCCCATGATGAGCTTGAGCAGCGCATACAAGAAAGAACAGAGCATCTGAATGTCGAAATGAATGAGCGTAAAAGTGCCCAAGAAAAATTGAAGGAATATGCTATAAAACTGGAAAGGAGCAATAAAGAGCTCTCGAGTTTTGCCAGTATCACTTCTCACGACTTGAAAACTCCCATTCGAAAGATTTCGAACTTTTGCTCTATTATTGAAGAAGAGGAACCTCAATTATCAGAAAACTCAAGAGAATATTTAAATAAAATCGAACTAGCGACAAATCATGCTGCAAAATTAATCGAAGGAATATTGGAGTATTCCAAATTGGGAGAGAACAATTCTCCGCATGAACAAATAGATTTGAATGATGTAATCTCCCAAGTAATGGAATATTTAGAGATCGATCTAAAAGAAGAAGATGCCAAGTTAAAATTCAACAATTTACCAAGTATTCTTGGCAATAAAATCCAAATAGAGCAACTTTTTGAAAACCTTATTTCCAATGCATTAAAATATCGTAATGAAGACAAATCCCCAGTTATTGAAATATCAAATCCTGAAACCAACGGAAATCATTTGCAAATTATTGTAAAAGACAATGGGAAGGGATTTGACAATAATTACGCTGAGAAGATTTTTGATCCATTTCAACGCCTGGATGGAAATATATCAAAAATAGGAAGTGGCTTGGGGCTATCCATATGTAAAAAAATAATGCTGGCCCATGATGGTGATATTTTTGCGGAAGGTGAGGTTGGTGTTGGAGCAAAGTTTACAATGACATTTCACAAATAAAACAATGGCCGAAAAGAAATTAAAATTAGTGATCGTGGAGGACGATGAACATGACTTTGAATTGCTTACTCGAGTTTTAAATAAATGCGATATTCATTTTGAAAAAGTTTGGCTTCAAAATGGGGAAGAAACAATAAAATTTTTGGAACACCTAGAAAGTTCTCACTCAAATAGTTACAGTAAGAATGTATTTTTTGTGGATATTAATTTGCCAATGCTTGATGGGCTTCAACTTATAAAAAAAATTAAAAATCACCCTATTACTAAAAATGATTATGTGATTACACTGTCGGGTTCAAATAAAAAAAACGATATAGATACAGCCATTATGAATGGAGCGGATTTATATTTAGAAAAACCCTTTGGCAAACAAAAAATTATTGAGTTCGGAAACTTTCTTTGCTCAAAGTTAACTGAATTAAGTCAGTAATGCATCACCCTTGATTATTGGAAGACTTATTATGTCTTCTCGTTATTTCAATTCTTGCGCGCAAAACAGAAAGTATATAATTTAAATCAAGGAAGATAATTTTAAGGAAAGAAACTTACTAAACTCTTTTATTTCCTGGTCGCCAAAAGGCTTTACCAAATAACAATCGCATCCATTTTTTTCTGCAGATTCCTTATCGCCCTTTGTCTTTGACCCGGATAACATAATGACAAAATCATCTTTGGCGACAGGGTGATTTTTAATTATTTTGACAAGCTCCAAACCATTCACTTTTGGCAGGTTTACATCCATAAGAAATACATTTTTACAAGGGACTTGGTCTCCAAAAGGTTCAAATTTTTCTAAATAGTCAATTACTTCTTCACCATCTTTTAGCCAAGTTTTTTTAAACGGAAAATCAAACCCTTGTAAAATGTGAGAAAGAAATTCATAGTCATGCTCATCGTCATCAACAATCACTAAATTAAGATTACTTTCTGTCATTTTATGAATTATTCTTGAAGGTCAGGGTAAAAGTTGCTCCTCTACCTAACTCACCCGTTGCCTCAATATCACCTTCATGGGCCAACATTATTTTTTTACATATGGACAGCCCCAAGCCACTACCCATTTTAGAAACATCCCCATTTAGCCGTTGAAATGGATCAAAGATCTTTTCAGCATAAATATTTTTGAAACCTATTCCATTGTCTTTTATAAAGAGTTGCAATTCGCTAATGTTTTTTTCAGAATGCGTTATTTCAATAACAGGGGCTACTCCCTCTTTTCTATACTTTAAGGAGTTGGAGATTAGATTTTCAAATAATTGTTCTATTTGAAGCTCATTCCCAAAAACACTTGGCAGATTATTAAATTCAATCTCACCCTTCGTTTCTCGGAACTCTATTTCCAAATGTTCTTGCATTTTTAACATAATCTCATTTAGATCTATTTTTTTATGCGGGGTCTTTTCCTCCCCTAGCTGCGAATAGCTCAAGATCCCATCAATCAAATCGGCTGCATGAGTGGCGGCCAAGCTAATTTTACTTACATATTGTTTCGCTTCATCAGATAATCTGGATTCGTCATCATCAATATAAACGCAAAAGTTTGCAATTTTTCGGATAGGTGTTTTCAAATCATGCGACGTAATACTGGCGAAACCAGAAAGCTCTCTATTGCTTAATTTCAGGGACTCATTGGCTGTTTTTAATTTTTGTTCAACCTGGATACGTTGTTCATTTTCTCTAAAAGCCATAAGGACGGTAGAGCATGAATCCAAATAAGCACCTAATTTATTTAGGTCTGAAGCCTCATATCCTCCTGGTTTATTAGCCAGCCCAAACATCCCTATTATATTTTCTCCCATCATAATAGGGACCCCCCAAAAACATTTCATAGGTGGGTGTCCATTTGGCAACCCACCTGCTCTGTCATCATTTTTCGGGTCATTCGCAATTACCATTTCCTTACCGGTCATTACTTTCCCAAATAAAGTATCCAAATTATAAAATTCCATTCCCAGTTCATATTGGCTTTCATAAAGCTTTTGGGTTTCATCATTCCAGGCGATATTCGTAATAGCTTTTGTTTTTAAATAAGGCTGCCCATCATCTTTAAAAAGCACTTCACCAATAAACCCATATTCCCCCTGGGTGATTGCAAGTAAATCATCCAGAATTTTTTCAAAAATTAATCTGGAGTTGTTACTGGAAACTGAAAGTGACCTTGTATCTTTCATAACATCCCAAATCTTTTTAGAAATTAAATGCTCACGCTCTCTTTCTTTGCGTTCCAATAATTCTTTTTGCAAGTCTTCTGTTCTTTTAAGAACCTGTTTCTTTAGAATGCGATTTGAAATTATAATAGCTATAACAGCAAATACTCCAAGAAGAAATAAAACAGGCACTGCAATATCTTTTAATGTCACAGAAGAACCTGCTTTTAACCCAACCCATTTTCGGTAAATTTCAATTTTTTCACTTTCGTCAATCAGATCGATTCCTTTTTGTAATATTTTATTGAATTCTGGCCAATCGCTTCTACTAGCTAATCCCCATTTATAAGTGTAACCAGATTCTCCTGCCACACGGAGATTACTGATCCCATCCTTCTCAATATAATGGGTTGCCAAGGCTATGTTCGCAATCATTGCATCTACCATTCCAAAGGAAACTTTTTTCAATCCCGTAGAAATATCAGAAACAACATCTAATTTTATTTCAGTATTCTTCAGGGAAAGATAATCATGAATTCCGTACCCAGAAATAACTGCCACCTTTAACCCTTTAAGTTCCTTCAGTGAAAGAGAGGCTTGCGTTTTATTTCTAACAATGATTACTGCAGGGAGTTCAATAAAAGGCTTGGTAAACAGCATGTATTTCAAGCGTTGCTTAGTCGGGGTGGCTGCCCCCCACATATCTGTTTCTCGTTGTTTGGCTTTTTCGAGTACTTCATCCCAGTTTTTTAATTTCAAAATTTGGAAATGAACATTCAGTTTTTTTTCCAGCAAATGAATATAATCAGCCGCAATTCCTACATACTTCCCCGATTCATCTATAAATTCGATAGGAAGAAAGTCCGGGTCTGGCGACAACCTTATATTTGGATGGTCTTTGATCCAGCCCCGCTCATCAGGCGTTAATTCCCCAGCGGCCCCTGAGCTAAAATCCACCCCCTTCACCAAGGCGGGGCCACTCAAAAATATAGATAGGACCAAAATTATGAATAAAATCTGTTTCATTTTTTTATTTGGAAAAATCATGGTTCAGACCGTTCATTTAACTTTTCCCTCGGACGCTAGTTCGGCGGAAAGGGATTTCTTTGGCAAGGGCTTCGGTGAGTTTGCGAGTGTCTTCCAGGAAATCGGGAGAGATCATCAGTTCGATGAGACCACGTGAAGGGTCTATCGTTCGCACCACCGCAAGATGATCGTAACCTTCAAAGATGCTAACGATGTAGGCAATGTCTTTTTTATCAACTTCTATTTGCCATTGGATGGAATCGTTGTGTTCTGTATCAGGAATACTCACGATTTTTCTCGAGCAACAACATGATGAGACTGATCGCTGAGGGCGTGATACCCGAAATGCGCGATGCCTGCCCAAGTGTGACAGGGCGAATGGCCTCCAGCTTTTGCGCTACCTCATGCGAAAGACCGGGCACACCTTCATACTTAAAACTTTCTGGAATGCGGTAATGCTCCAGCTTTTTCTGCTTTTCTACCAATTGATTCTGGCGAGCGATGAACCCTTCATACTTGACACGAATCTCTACCTGTTCGCCAACCAGTTGTGGAACTTCTTCTCCCTCGAAGGCACGGAGCAATCCGTCATGAGTTACTTCCGGTCTACGCAGTAAAACATTCAATGTTGTTGCATTGCGTAATTCATGAATTCCAAGTTTCGACAAGCGCGTCAAAGTCTCCGGATTGGGCACCACCGTTGTGGCTTCCAGTCTTTGTATTTCACGTTCCACAGCATTGTATTTTTCCATGCAGTGGTTATAAAGTTCTCCGTTTACCAAACCCAACTCATGGCCCTTTCCCATTAACCTTTGGTCGGCGTTATCCTGTCTTAGGATTAATCGGTATTCGGCTCGGGATGTGAACATGCGATAAGGCTCCTGCGTTCCTTTGGTAACGAGGTCATCAATAAGCACACCGATATAGCTATCCATTCGGGTCAGCAAAAACGGTTTGCGTTTTTGTGATTTGAGTGCCGCGTTGATTCCCGCCATCAAACCCTGGCAGGCCGCTTCTTCATAGCCTGATGTCCCATTGATTTGCCCCGCGTGAAACAATCCGCTCACCCGTTTTGTTTCCAGGGAAGGCGTTAACTGAGTCGGCGGGACAAAATCGTATTCTACCGCGTAACCAGGCAGAACAATCTCGGCATTTTCTAATCCCGGAATCGTGCGAACCAGTTGCCGCTGCACCTCTTCATCCATGCTGGTGGAAATACCATTCGGGTAAATCCAGTCTGTGTCGAGTCCTTCGGGTTCCAGAAAAATATTATGCG
>CAZECX010000121.1:0-9871 GCA_964510965.1 uncultured Nitrospina sp.
TTTCCCCAGCTTCTGACTCATTAAGGCCAGTCGAATAAAAGCTTCATCTTTATAACCGTTACAAACGAGTAGGGCTTCCGGATTGTCGAGGATGGCAAGAATGGCGTGCAGTTCGGGTTTGGATCCTGCTTCGAGTCCTATATTGTAGGGCTGCCCGAATTTTACGATTTCTTCTACCACCTGTCGCTGCTGGTTTACCTTGATCGGGTAGACCCCGTGATATTGCCCGGTATAGTCATATTCATTTATGGCTTTGCTGAAGGAGTTGGCAAGATTGGCGATGCTGGCCTTCAGGATGTCTGAAAAACGGATGAGAACCGGCAGCGAATAACCCTTGGCCTGAATGTCATCCACCAAATCCTTGAGGTCGATGTCATGTTGGCTTTGACGGTTGGCGCGGACAACGATATTGCCTTTGGAATTGATATCGAAATAACCCGCACCCCAGCCGTCAATATTATAATGTTCGCGAGCTTCTTCAATGGTCCACTTCGGCATGGAATTTCCTTGCAAAATTTATAGTAAATTATAGCTATTTGGCCCCACGCCTAGTGAAATGTCAATTGAAAACAAAGTACTTTTTTTGATTTGTGAAACTGTGCTATAAATTCTGAATTGTTCCATTGAATCCGTCATTCCAATTAGAGATAGAAAATGAAAATTGAAAAAGTCGAAGTGCAGGAAATTGCCCGTCAGTTTGGCACCCCTGTTTATGTATACAGCCTGGAAATTTTGCGCCAATCCATAAATGAAATAAAGAAGCTGTCACCGGTCACCCGTTACGCCATGAAAGCTTCTTCCAACGTTAGAATTTTACAGGAGATGTTGGCGAATAGAGTCAAGATCGATGCGGTGAGTGTTTATGAAGTTCAACGTGCGATACGTGCCGGTTACAAAGCAGAAGATATTTGTTTCACCAGCGATGTGTTTTTTAATGCTGATGATGTTAATTTTTGTCTGGAAAATAATATTTATTGCAACTGCGGTACGCTGGGGATGGTTGAGGAGTATGGTCAGGCATTAAAAAAGACGGGAGCCGGTTCCGCAAAAATTTCTATCCGTATAAACCCCGGTGAAGGCGCGGGCCATTCCAAAAAGACAAATACCGGTGGACCTTACAGCAAACACGGAATCTGGTATCAGAATCTGGATGAAGTGAAGCAATTGTTGAAAGAATATAACTTGACCTTGTCGGGCGTGCATATGCATATCGGTTCAGGAGGTGATATGGAGCACCTCAAGCGCATCACAGGAAAGTTGGTGGACTTTGCGAAAGAGTTCCCGGATGTGGAAACGATTAATTTTGGAGGAGGATTGCCCTACCAGTACGATCCCGATCAACCGCAGGAAGATATCTCCGGTTACAAAGCCATTATCGATGAGCGTGCGCAAGTACTAAAAGATCATTTCGGCAGGGAAGTGGTTTGTGAAATCGAGCCGGGAAGGCGCTTTGTAGCGGGCTGCGGATACCTGATCGGAGAAGTACGCTCGCTCAACCATACTTTCGACGAAGAGGGCAAACGCATCGACTATGTTTTGACCAATGTGGGATTCTGCCATTTAATTCGACCCATGGCTTATGGTTCGTTTCACCCTATCTGGTTTGATGGTGAAAATCTGGGGCCGGAACAGGACCTTATTATTGCGGGTCCTGTCTGCGAGTCGGGAGATGTGCTGACACAAAAGAATGAAGAGCCGGTTCCTCGAAAACTGCCAATGCCCAAATCAGGAGACTGTATTGTAATTGGTGGGGCAGGGGCTTATGGGCATGTCATGTCTTCCAACTACAATTCACAACCCCTCATTCCAGAAGTGATTGTCGATGGAGACCAGTGCACCCTGACCCGGAAGCGCCAGACCCTTGATGACATTATGCAGCAGGAAAAATCATAGTCCTACTTTTAAGGTAAAAAGAAAATCCCCCCAACCCCCTTCGTAGAAGGGGGAGCTTGAATGGACCCCTCTTTTTAAAGAGGGGATGGGGTGATTTAGAACTTCTCACAACCTGCTAGTGGGAGTTAAAATAGTGGATCAATTTTCTGTGCCATTTGTACGTCCGCGAGTGTGACCCCACTTACAGTGTGAGTCCAATAGCGGATTGAAATGCGTTTGTAATTGATGATGATATCCGGGTGGTGATTATTCTCCTCTGCGGCTTCTGCTACCTTACCGACAAAATTAATTCCTTCCATAAACTTTGAAGCGTGGTGAACTCGTTGAATAAAAGGCACGCCTTTTTCGTTTTTTCCGGTTTTCCATTCCGGCGCCATCTCTTTTAGCTTTTCTTCCAGCTCTTGCTCGGTCAACGCAGTCTTTTCTACCATTATTTTTCCTCTATTAAATTTTCCAGTTTTTTTCGTAAAGTAATTTCATGAACCTTGTAGACAAAGCTCTCTTTACCATTGAGACGTACAACCGGTATGCGCTCTTTATAAGTTTCGAAAAGGTCAGGATCGGATTCGATATCTGTCATTTTCAGTGAAGCCGAAAAATCGGGTAGTACCTTTTCAATAATTTCTTTCGCATCGTCACAAAGACAGCAATCTTTTTTAGTTAGAATTTCGATTTGAATTTGCATAAGGGATTGGAGATATTTCTAGAAGCTTGTCACCTATAGTCCGCTCATAAAAGTCCTGACCTATTGCCGCCGGCCGCTGGCCGGCTACATGGAGTGGGTCATGGTGGTTAAGGTGCCCCAGACAATGAGAGCGGCGAAAAGCGTGACGAAACCTACCAGGACCAACATCGCCAAAGGACGCTTTTTCCAATAGCGCTCCTTGTTTTGGTCGACGATTGGTATGGCTGCTAAAAACCCAATGATGACCGGTGGGGCTACTATCAAGAAAGGCACCCATACATTTTCCAAGGCATATATCCAGACAAACTGCCAGGGAGGTTTAGTGACTTCCAACCCGAGTACGGGTTCTTCTCCCAGAGGCGGTGCAATGGTTAGGGCAAGAATGCAGATTAATAAGAAAATTCCTGCACCTGATCTTCGCAAATAAGCCATGTGCTGTGTGAAGGGAATATTTTTTGCCGGCTCCCTTGCATCTGGTAGCTGCGAAAGCTTGTGGTATTTTACGTAGAACAAATGCAATCCAATCATCAATATGGCGATGATAGGCAGCAGGGAAATATGCGCCATGTATATCCTGTTTAAAAGAGGAACGCCTTGGGCAAAAGCTTCCGTAAGCGGTAGACCAAAAACCCCCATTTGCTCCGCAACCCAAAGAAAGTGAGCCAGCGCTTCGTAAGCTTCCTGATCCCATTTAAGAACGGTACCGGTAAACAGTAGAGTGACCATCATCAGCATGATTCCGATTCCGATGAGCCAGTTGATCTCGCGCGGATTTTTATAGGATGCCGTAAAGAATACGCGGATGACATGCAAAGTCATGGTAACCGTCAATACCTCTGCGGCCCAGAAGTGGATGCCACGAAGGAACCAGCCCAGGTATACCTGATCGGTCAGGTACTGCAAGCTCCGGTTGGCGCGTTCGGGATCAGGAATGAAAAACTGGGCCAGCAGAATGCCGCTGATTACCAGAACACTAAAGGCCGATAAGGTCATCCCGCCTAGAGAATATTTTATGGAATTTGCGTGCTCAGGAATGTCGTATTCGAGTAGGTGAATGCCCAGACGGTCTTCCAAGATTTTTGTAAGTCCGTTGGCCATGCCGTCACTCCCCCCGTTTCAGGAAGGTCAGCCCTGCAAAAATAAGTCCAGCGAATAAGGTAATGCCTGTTGCTACTCCATAGCCTTTGGCAGATGTATCTATTATTTTATGTTTAGCTGATTTTACTTTTGGCATATTGTGGTCATCCTGCTCATTGTGGCTGCCTTCCATTTTCATGTCGGATTTTACAACCGGATCAGCGGGGACGATTTCTCCTTCCATGAAAAGGTCACTGGGGGAGAACAAATCTGAGCTTCCTAAGGGATCGGATTCTTTTTCTTGAGTCGCGTACATTGGGTCAGTCGAAGAAGGTTCTTCTGTCACAACGATTGGAGCCGGCTCTTTTTTATGACCGCCATGCGCCATTGCGTTTTGAGCAGTGAATATAAAGAGTGCTGCTATCAAAAAGATATATTTTCGCATTCTCAGCTTCCCAATATCATTTGGGTGAAAGCTTCCAGCGTTTCATCGTTGGCCCAATCTCTAGGGCCAATGGCTTTATGCCGGATAAGCCCTGCACGGTCTACAATAAATGTTTCCGGTACGCCAGTGGTTTTATAAACCTGTTTCGCAACGATACTTTCCGGGTCCAACAATACCGGAAAGGTCAGGTTGAATTTTTTCATAAAAGGTTCAATAAGAGTCTGATCTTTATCGACACTTATGGTGAGCATTTCGAATCCATGATCCTTGAACTTGCGGTACAGTTTTTCCATGGACGGCATTTCGACTTCGCAAGTACCACACCAGGTAGCCCAAAAATTTATAAATACGACTTTGCCTCGATAGGCTGAGAGCTTTATTTTGCCACCCGCCAATGTTGGCAATTCAAAATCGGGAGATATGAAATTCTCTGCAGGATACTCGGTCTCAAAGGGCTTTAGCTCGACCTTATTGAGCGATACCACAAACACTGATAATAGTGCTGCTACCAAGAAGGTATAGGGGATGTAAATACTGATGGGTTTATCTTGAGCTACGTTTTCCATTTAATATTTTATCTTTAATAGGTTTAGTAACGCCTAAGCTCGGCGATAAGGTCGATAGAATTTTTTGTCCACAGCAATAACAATTTCATCCAGGGTTTTTCCCTGGTTGTATAAATCATAGGCGTAAAAAACCTCGTTCATACAAATATCACATTTAGAACCATGCTTGGTAGTGTAGCAAGTCAATAATGTTTTGTGGTTATGATTTTTTTTGCAGTAGCAGTAACAGAACAGGCTATCGAGCACCTTGGGTATTTCGGCTGCAATTCGATAAGCTTCTGCAACCCTCCCTGTGAAAACTGCATCGGTCAAAATAGGACGCGTTTCGATTAAAAACCCTGTCGCCGGTGCTACCGGCTGAACATTTACTGTTGGTTTGGTACCAATATAAACGCCTGCAACTACCACGCAGACAAAAACCGCCATAGCTATGGTAGAGATACGCTTTTTATTTATATTAGAATTATTTTTACCTGATTTCTTTTTAACCATATTCTATAAGGAGCCTTGCCGATGATTGAGTATTGTTTATACCTAATTATATTGACTGCCACTCTCCGATGCAACCCTCTAACCTCCTCTAGCGAGGGGAGGCAGTTGGTCTATTCTTTATACTGCGATACAAGCTAATCAAGCTTCTGGAGAGATTTTTTTTCCTGCGGCGGTTCGCCGCTGGCCCCACGCCGAGTGGCTAGCGGATGATTTGGTACCATTTTGCTAAGATGCGAGGCGGGAACCCAAGTTCGAATAAGGTTGCAATGAGAATGTTTCTTAAAGTCGTGAACCAGATACCCTCTTTATTCCATCGGCGCGGGGAGGTAAGAACTGTTTCGTTGAGAAGAGTTACAGATCCCAGTTTTCTCAGTCGTTTAAAGAAGTCGAGATCTTCACAAATGGGGAACTCAGTAAATCCGTTCATTTTCTGGAAGATGGGATTTTTCACGAAGAAAGCCTGGTCGCCATAAGCCATCCCCAGACATTTCGAACGCATATTAGCAAGCCGGGAAATAAGGCGCAGGCTCCATTTATTAGAATCAATGCAAAGCGAAAACGCACCACCTATTTCTTCCGAGTTTTTCATAGAATGCGACATTTTTTCGTAACTGGCAGGTTCGATACGGCTGTCAGCATGAAGAAAAAGGAAAATATCCCCAGTGGCGGTCTGTGCGCCCGCGTTCATTTGCAGTGCTCGTCCGGCAGGCCCGTTAACCACATTTTCGGTAAATTTTGCTGCTATTTCGAGGGTGCCGTCATCGCTGCCTCCATCACTGACAATCACTTCATACGGTGAAAGCTGTTGTATATGGGCCAGGGTCTCTCCCAAACACTTGGCTTCATTGAAAGTGGGGACGATGATCGAAATTTTCAATGAATTTTCCTTAACTTGTCCAGTCAGTATTTATCGGGAATATCACTCCACCTTTGTAATCAGGCACCAATATATTATAGAATAGTAAGAAGTTAAACCCGGTCTCATTCGTTTTTTTTGCGCCCATATCTGGGCAAGGTGATTATGTTAGCGCATTTTATAGACTCGCGATCATTTCAGTGTGGCTATTTTCAAGACCGCCAATCGCTCTTCGAAGAATACCTGCTGGAAGATGTTTCGGAGGTTGAGTTCGAATATTTGCTGGCCCACGGTATGCGACATTTCGGCGATTATTATTTTCGTCCCCGTTGCCAAAATTGTTATCTGTGCATTCCTATTCGGGTTCGAATAAACGAATTTAAAATGACACGCAACCAGAAACGCGCATTGACCTCATGCAAGAATATCAAAATGAAAATTGGGGATCCTGTATATACCGAGGAAAAATTTAAACTTTATCTGAAACATAAAGAACGGTTTAATTCTTTGCAGGATGATGTGGAAGATGAACAAAATTTTCGCATGTCGTTTTATGTCAACACTCCGTTCGGAATCGAATTTGAATATTATCTGGATGGGAAATTGGTGGGTGTGGCTCTTGGAGATAAGACCTCTAAATCCTTTTCAGCGATCTATACCTTTTATGAGGTGCCTGACAATAGAATGAGCCTCGGCACCTATAGCGTGTTAAAGCAATTGGAATATGCGAGTCAATATTGTATGAAATATTTTTATCTCGGATATTATATTGCCGAAAATGCTTCCTTGATCTATAAGTCGAGTTTTCGTCCCAACGAAGTTTATATGGGAAAGGAATGGCGTCGATTTAGAAATGCCAATGGCGATTACCTGATTTCCAAAAAACGGCTGCAATGGAAAAACTCCGACCTACTTGTCAAAGCCGCCTCCACGAGTGTGACGCTGGAGGACTAGCGGCCCCTCGGCGGGGAGCCAGAGAGTATTGTTTTGCTGGACGTGCGCCGATCCATCCGTCACCCGTCGCCAGACGGGTTAGAGAATACCGGTGTAGACGAGGATCATCCAGATTACTAGAAGGACGTTAAAAACCACTCCAACATGAAAAAATATGTTGAAGAATTTGGAGTGGCCGTATTCGTAATCGTCTTTATTTTCTTCAGCCATAAACGGTTAATCCATTACCAGAGTGGTTAAACGTTTTGCAAGGTCTGAGGCGCGAATCACTTTTCTTATGGGGCGCTCTATAAAATTAAGACTCATATAGAGCCGTTCCAGATTCATAAAAGTTTTCGATTCAGCAATGGCCTGCCCACCTTCATCTCTAATTTCGTTGCGCCAGATACTCAATGCTGTCAGATTTTTAAGGTAAGGCGAGTTTGCTAATGCAATCGCACCCGCATTACCCATTTTGTTGGAGCATAAATATAATTTTTCAAGCTCTGCCATATGTTTGCTTGCAGCCAGTGCCTCTATGCCTTCATCACTTATGCTTGTGCTGTCAAGATGCAAAGCTTTCAAGCTGGGCCATTTGTCGGATGACGCAATAGAACGTGCCCCCTCCGGCCCTATTGGATTTGAATCGAGAAAAATAATTTCCATATTCTTCAGGTTTGGAGATTCAGCCAGAGCAGCTGTGCCCTTGGGACCAATATTGTTAGCTTCCAGCATAATGCATTTCAAATTTTTTAACAGATCGGCGTTCGCAAGGGATTTTGCCTCTTCATCGCCGATGATATTATGATTGAGGTAAAGTGATTTCAGTCCTGTCAGACATTTTACCTTGCAGAGAACTTCAATGGCTTCTCCACAAAGTTGATTTTGACTGAGATAAAGTTGCTCTACGCCTGATAACTCTTTACTTGCAGCTAAAAGGCGCAACTCTTCTATTCCGATATTTTTATCTTCCAAGTCTAAAAGCTTGCCGCCATCGACTAGATTTGCCGAAATAGTTTGTTCAAAACTTACGTCTTCCATTGAGAAGCGTCCATAATAATATTTTTAATGAATAGATGAACACTCTAATAGATTTTATTTGAAAGATCAATCCGGGGTTTCGTTTATAATATTAGTGAAATGTTAATTCACGCGAGGCGCAAATGATTGTAGGTATCCCAAAAGAAATCAAGGTCCATGAATATCGGGTTTCGATGACCCCTGCAGGAGTCCATGACCTGGTTGCAAACGGGCATAAGGTGCTTGTCGAAAATAAAGCGGGGGAGGGCAGTGGCATCCCCAATCAGGATTATCTGGAACAGGGGGCTGAAATTCTTCCTCGAGATGAGATTTTTGCTCAGGCAGAAATGATCGTGAAGGTCAAAGAACCTATGCCAGAGGAATTTCCTCTGTTGCGAGAAGGACAAATCTTGTACACCTACCTGCATTTGGCTCCGGCCCCGGAATTGACTCAGGCCTTGCTCGATAAAAAAGTAGTGGGCATTGCCTACGAAACCGTGCAGTTGCAAGATAAATCTTTGCCACTTCTCATTCCTATGAGTGAAGTGGCAGGGCGGATGGCGGTGCACGAAGGTGCGAAATATCTTGAGCGTGAGAATGGCGGACGCGGAATATTACTAGGTGGAGTTCCCGGTGTCGACCCGGGACATGTGGTGATCGTTGGTGGTGGAATTGTCGGTGCCAACGCTGCAAAAATGGCGATAGGAACCGGTGCGTCGGTGACCTTGCTTGATATTAGTTTGCCCCGATTACGCTATCTCGATGACATTCATGGAAGTCGCTTGAAAACCCTGATGTCTAACAAATTTAATTTAAGAGAATCGCTACGCACAGCAGATCTGGTTGTCGGCGCGGTGCTGATTCCCGGTGCGCGCGCACCAAGACTTATCACTCGTGATATGCTCAAGGAAATGCAGCCCGGATCGGTTATCGTCGATGTGGGGATCGATCAAGGTGGCATGCTCGAAACTTCGCGCCCCACAACGCACAGGGATCCGATTTTTGTGGAGGAAGGGGTTGTGCATTATTGCGTTGCCAATATGCCAGGAGCCCTGGCACGCACTTCTACCTTTGCACTCACCAACGCGACTTTCCCATACGCTTTGAAACTGGCTAATGAAGGTTATAAAAAAGCAATGGCTGGTGACCTATCGTTGAAAGGCGGACTCAATGTCTGTCTCGGCTCCGTCACTCACCCCGCAGTGGCAACATCGCTTGATAAAGAATATGTGGAACCGGAGAAGTTTTTATAAGTCTTTCGCTTAAATTCAACTTGCATTTTGTTTTGTGTCCTATAACAACCCCATGAAAATTATTGTTTTTGGTAATTCAATTTTTAAGGATCAGCGCTGAATGATAAAAAAGTCCGGAAAAACTTATACTGCTCCCTGGGAGAAGGCCTTTGACAAGGTCTTGACCCCTCTTGAACACTTTATCCACAGGCAGACAACAAGTGCAATTCTGCTTATGCTTTGTGCGGTTGTGGCCCTTTATCTTGCCAATAGCCGATGGAGCGAGCCTTATCACCATCTCGTGGAAATGCCTTTTGTGATCGGATTCGAAAACCTTGTTCTTTCGATGTCGCTGCATCACTGGATCAATGATGGGCTGATGGCGGTCTTTTTCTTTGTGGTGGGATTAGAGTTGAAGCGGGAGATTCTGGTCGGCGAATTGGCTGACCCCAAGCAAGCCTTGTTGCCCATCATCGCTGCCGTTGGGGGAATGTTGGTGCCTGCCCTTATCTATTTTGTGTTTAACCCGGAAGGTCACACATTTGATGGGTGGGGAATACCGATGGCTACCGATATTGCTTTTGCCCTGGGGACCCTTGCTCTTTTGGGAGACCGCATCCCCAAAAGCTTACTTACTTTTCTAGTGGCTCTGGCCATTGTCGATGATTTGGG
>CAZECX010000122.1:0-9849 GCA_964510965.1 uncultured Nitrospina sp.
TCATCTATTGATAAGGTCGGTTCTTCTTCAGGCTCTGCGATCTCCATCGCCGGTTCATCTATTGATAAGGTCGGTTCTTCTTCGGGCTCTGCGATCTCCATCGCCGGTTCCAACGAAAGGGATTCATCCACATTAAGAGTTTCATCTTCTGATTCACCCGTAGCGATTTGTGGCGAAGCTTCCTTTATTTCGGCATCATCAGATTTTGCTTCTTCCGCTATCTGGACCGGCTCGAGGCCCAAACCTTCTACTTCAACTTCTCCTAGATCAATATCTGCATTCGGGTCAAATTCGAGAGGCTCATATTCTGAAATCTCGGAATCAGATGAAACCTGGGCTTTTTCTATTTCTTCTTCCTGAATCTCAGGCAGATCCAACTTAAAATCGCCAGATTCAGTATCTATGAATGATTCCGGCTCTTTTTCTTCCAGGACGCTAACATTTTCCGTATTCTCTTCAATCTTTTCCTGTTTTTTCACCGGGGATCCCGCGAAAAGGGTGAAGGTATCTTTTCCCGTCAGAGATGGGCTTTGCTGGGTTTTTTTGAACTTAAAACCACAAGCTCCGCAGGCTTTTTCTATTTTGAAGGAAATATAACTGCACTCAGGACATTGCATGTTAAAAAAGTATCCCAAAAATGACGTAACGTCAAGAAAAATAAATGATTATGGGATTTAGGAACTTTTTCGTACTCCCTGAAAAACCATAAATTATTGGGAAATAGAGCTGACTGGTTGACGATACAGACAGATTTCGTTAGAATCAAGAAATCCAATAAGTTAATTTTTAGTTCGACCACCAGGCCGGAACCGTTTTAGGCTGGCTTCGTTTTACGAGGAATACTTAGGGTGAAAAAAATCAGCCATTTATTCAATCTTCTCTGTTTTAAAATGGGGGAAACCATATTTCCGGTTTTTGAGCCCATGCTGAAGCTGGCTGAAAATAAAAACCCAGAGGTTCGAAGGCATTTTAATCAGGCATTATTGAGTCTGAACAAAAGCAAACAGACCATTGCCCTTCTCAATCTAAATATGGTTTTAAGCCTTAAACCCAACCATTTCCTTGCCCGTGTTTTTAGAGGACGAATCTATGTCCAGGAAGGTCAATACCGTCTGGCATCCGAAGACTATCTGGAAGCAAATCGTATCAGCCAATACCGGTTCATCCATTACGATCTTTACCGGGAATATTTCAAGTCGGTGAACAATGAATTCGGTGGGCAGAGCGGACCGATTCTGGAAAAATTCGATGATGTTTTTGATTCCATGCATTTAATGTCGGGCGGGCAGGACTGGGAACCCGAAGCGGGTCAGGAATTTCAGGAAAATCTTTCCCTCACCGAGATGGATGATGCTATACCTTCCCAGGGTCTTTCTATGACTCCAGAGGAAATGGAAAAGTTTGAAACTCTAGGTCCCATCTCGCAACAAGAAGTTGAAGAAACCGACTGGGATAACTTCATGGATGACCTGAACTCGTAATTTAATTCTTTCCTGTTTAACACTCCCCGTTATTAACCCTTTATCGGATACCAAGTGATCAAACGGATTGATCTGGAAAAACTCGAATCAACCACGCTGGCTCCCTATGCCATGAAAAGTGGAGAGAGTCAGGGCCGCCAGCACCCGGAAGAAGAACACCCCTATCGCACCCGATTCCAAAGAGACCGCGACCGCATCATCCACACCTCGGCATTCAGAAGACTGGAGTATAAAACACAAGTCTTCGTTTATCATGAAGGCGATTATTACCGAACACGCCTCACCCATTCTCTGGAAGTGGCACAAATCGCCCGTTCCATTTGCAAATCTCTGCAATTGAATGAAGACCTCGCGGAGTCGGTAGCTCTTTCGCACGACCTGGGCCACCCGCCCTTCGGTCATACCGGACAGGATGTTCTGAACCGATTGATGAAAGATCATGGAGGATTCGAACACAACAAACAAAGTCTGAGAATCGTAAAGCTTCTTGAAAAAAGATATCCGGAGTTTGATGGACTCAACTTAACCTGGGAAGTCCTTGAAGGAATATGCAAGCACACTAAAGACGAAGAAAACCCGATCACCTCCGCCGAGGGGGTGCGCTATCCATCTTTGGAGGCGCAGATAGCAGATTTGTCTGATGCCATTGCCTACAACGCACACGATCTCGATGACGGCATCACCTCAGACCTGCTCGATCTCGATCAACTCAGAAAAGTGGCATTGTGGAAAGAGAACGAAGACCGTTTTGATGAAAAGTATTCGGGGTTGGATTTCAAATTAAAAAAATATCAGGTGGTGCGGGGCATTATCAACGAATTGGTCACCGATCTTTGTGAGGCCACTTTAAAAAATATTAAAAGCCACGATGTGAAAACTGTGGGTGAGGTTCGTCGAGCCCCAACACGGATCGCAGCTTTTGGAAAAGAATTCGCCGAAAAAAACAAAGAGCTGAAAAAGTTTTTGCATAAAAATATGTATTCGCATCGCAAGGTATTGCGCATGGAATTCAAAGCGGGATTGACTCTCGATGGAATTTTCGCGGCCTATACAAAAATGCCGGGCCTCCTCCCCGAGTCGGTGTTGAAAAACGAATCTCATGGAACTCTGGAACGAAGAATCTGCGACTATGTTTCAGGCATGACCGACCGTTATGCCCTCAACGAACATAAAAACCTCTACTCCTCCAACGAAGAAAATTGAGTGAAAATTTTTTCCTTGCTTGTCATTGCGAGGAGCTTTTGGCGACGAAGCAATCCAGAAGGATTGAAAAATAAGGGAAATGTTGAATATAAAACCTGGATCGCCGCGCTCCTTTAAGTCGCTCGCGATGACGATCCATTAATTTCTTATGAAAAAAATAAAATCCATTTGTGTGTTTTGCGGTTCCAGCGAATCAGTGAATGAGGGTTATAAATCCGTCGCAACCGAGTTGGGACAGGAAATAGGGAAGAGGGGAGTCGACCTCGTATATGGCGGCGCGTCCATCGGCCTGATGGGTTGTGTCGCAAGAGGAGTCCATGAAGAAAAGGGAAAGGTTATCGGTATCCTTCCCGAATTTTTCCACACAAAAGATATCGGCTACCTCGATGCGGATGAGTTGATTGTCACCCAAGACATGCGCGAGAGAAAAGCAAAAATGGATGAGAGGAGCGATGCCTTCATCGTTTTACCCGGTGGCATCGGCACGTTGGAAGAAGCGATAGAAATTCTTTCCATGCGGCAACTGAAACTGACCGACAAACCCTTGGTGTTTATCAACACTGATGGATTCTACGACAAACTCAACGAAACTTTTTCTTCAATGATCGAGCAAAACTTCGCCAAAGAAAACATCCGCAACATGTTCGCCATGACTCCTGATCCCCAAAGTGCAATGGAACATATCTTCAACTCCCCCTAGTGGAAGAGGCAATGTGAATAGTCTTTGCTAATTTTTTAAAGGATTCACCCTTTGGGAAAGGAAATTCCGGCTGAGATTAAATATCTTTTAAATTTAGGATTGTTTTTAACATGTGGGTACATGGGGCGCTGAGGTGGTAGATGTTTCATGTTTACCCCATATTTTGCGGTGATGGATGTTGGAAAGCGGACCCTTTTGGAATACAAATATCTCAGGACTTCAGGGTCATTTTGAATATGGGAAGGTAATTGAGAGAAGGCCTTATCGGTCACAGCAGCTATTTTAACGGGCTTTGGTCTAGGTGCTGACCTTTTTTGTAACTTAACATCAACCGGGTTTGCACCCGCTTGTGACAACAACCAGACCCGGCTGGTTTCAAGATTGTCGGTCCATACTTCAACACGGTTGAACCCTTTGAGTAATTTTTTGATGGCACCTTCCCAATTGTCGGCCTGAATACTCAAGCTGACAGGTATTGCTTCCAAAGACGGATCAATAGAAATTAAAATTCCCGTTTCCATTTGAATATTTCTTAACACGTCCAGTAATGGCAGGTTTTCAAATTTCAGGCTTATTCCTTGAGGTTCGACTTGTGATCGATACAATGGATCGGAAAGATTTATCTTTTGGTCAGAAAAGGGTTCAGAGGCTGTAGGAGTGGAGGAGTGCTCTTGTTTTTTCAAGTCCAGGAAGCGGGCATCCGCAGAGACCTGCCACACGATGAGTGCCAGGCCTAAAACTATCCCTGTCTGAATAAAGCGTTTCATCTATCTCGATCCTCCACAATCGAGTTTATCTAACAGTCAAGATGGTAACACTACCACCTTTTAAAACAAAAAATTGGATAAATCAATGCATATGCAGTAGCCGGGGAAGCGTGTTGCTTCCCCAGCTTTGCACATTGCAATAGTCGTCGCCTTACTGGTTTTCCAGAACGGATCGGACCAGATTAGCGATATTGTTGTTTGACAGAACCGTGGAAGGGTTCCAGGTGGCTGTCAATAGATAAACAACTCGATTGACACCGGTCAAACCATTAACTCGTTGATTACCATCATTTGTATAGCTTGCCCAGGTGTGGCTTGCTCCACTGTTTCCTGGAACGATGATGATCTGGTTGATAGACGGATCACGTGTGTTCTGGTTGTCGGTGGTCCGCTTGGCAAAAACGGTATAGACCTGACCATCCACTGTCAACGTGAACTGTGTCCCATTGGTGAAACCCTGTCCATCAGCACCGAGGTTTCCATCCAATTGAAAACGGGTGATGTCTATGTTGTCAGCCGCCATGACAAACAAGCCCGGGTACTTGGCAGTAAAATAGCTGCTGCCGGCACCGAAAGAATTATTCTCGACAATAGCACCGTTGGTGTATGAAATATTGCCGGCATGGTTGGTACTCATCCTGTTGGCGCCATCAAACATATCCCGGCCTCCATCAATTATCTGATATCCGGTAAATCCGTCAGAAAAATTAAAGCGGCTGGGAATACCCGCTACGATGGTGGAAGAAGAGGCATTCAGGTTGGCCAAAAAGGTTTCCAATGCCGGACGGTGAAAGCTGTCGACCTGGGTTTGCAAATCACTTAAAGATTGCTCAGCCACAGCGAGTTGAGTTTGAAGTCCACTGATATCGCCATCGTTACTGTTAATCTGGCTTTGCAGACTTGCAATCTCATTGTTCAGATCAACAATTTGGGCTTGTAATGAAGCCAAACCGCCACCTGTGAATGTGTTGGGTACAACAAGGCTTTGGTCCACATTGCCAAAGGTATAACTGGCGTTACAAAGGTTGGTTACATTACAGGTTCCACCATTATGATCAGCGATACAAACACTTTGAGTCTCTGTACCTCTACTTATGGTAGCCCGAGCCCATGACCATGCGGTGTCCCCACCAGATTTAGTAAATCGTAGTGTGTTGTCTCCCGCAAAATTCCAGGCCGAGATATCATTGAAGGCATAGGTATTAATTAAGCCCTCACATCTACACTGACGACTCGGATCGGCCAATGTTACTCCCAGGCTTTGACCATTAAGAGAAAACTCGTAGTTGGATGAACTGCCGCACGCAGTGTTCAAAACTTCAAAGGTGATGGAGTCAATCAAGCCAGACCCTTCGAGTTGACCGATTCGGAGATCAAGCTCATCAATGGAACCTTGAAGCTGGGCAATGGCATCCACATTCACTTGAATGGCTGCATCCAGATCAGTTGAAGTTTGTTCCAAAGTACCGACAGCCCCTTGCAGGGTTGTAACGTCAACCAACAAAGAGTTGATTTGGAAGTTCGCCAGAGCGAGGGCGTCTGTTGTCACTTGCTGATTCGCTGCAATTTCATCGCGAACGTTAGCAATTTGGTCGTTCAATGCCTGAATCTGGCCATTGATCGTTGTGATCGCTGCATTGATCTGCGCATCCACGGCATCGAGTTCCTGACGTTGAGTTTGAACTTCCTGACTCAAGGTCGCCAGCATACCCAACAATTCTGTCCGTGCCGCTACAAGTTGAACACCCAGAGCAGAAATTTGTCCTTCGAGTTCCGCTTTATTGTCGGCCACTTGACCTTCAAGTGTTTCCAGGTCGGTGAACAGGGTGGCAATTTGACTGGAGTTCAAGGCAACTTGTGTGCTCAGGTCACTGAAGTTTTGTAACAAGGTTGAGATATTGCCTTCATTGGCAGTGATGCGTCCCTCGTGATCGTTCACGATCACAGTCAACGCATCCAAATCAACCCGAATGGCTGCGGTTGAAGCGTTAAGCGCTGAGATAGAATCGGCATTCGCTTGAATCTGCGCTGATAAGTTGGCAAAAGGCTTTCCGTTTAAAAAGCTGGTGTTGTTTTTTGCTGCATTCGCGAATTGCGGCGCAACAATTAGAAATGTAAGTGCTAAAGCACTTAACAAACTCGACTTTATTTTTTTCATAATGTTCTCCCCGTTAATAAAAATAAATCTTTATAGAAAAAAATGAAGGCTAAAATTTTTAGCCACATAAGAATTATTGAAATAGAAAATTAAGGATTACAGTGTAAATTTACAGAGAAAATTTTTTTTTGTTTAAAACTTAAGAAGGTAAAAAAAGCGGAATTTCAATGTGTTTGCGTTAATTCAATTGAGGGGGAGCTTAACAAAAGAAAATGTAAATGAAAATCCCACGAATGGGGGGGGGTAGGATTTTTCCTAATAGATCTAATAAGTAGATCAGCTTTTTATATTGCCGGAGTTTAAAAAAGAAAATGCATGAAGGGAGCCGTGGGAACATTGGAAGAAGCGATAGAAATTCTTTCGATGCGGCAACTAAAACTTTCCAACAAACCGCTGGTGTTTATAAACACCGATGGATTCTACGACAAGCTCAACGAAACTTTTTCTTCAATGATCGAACAAGAATTTGTCAAAGAAAATATCCGCAACATGTTCGCCATGACCTCCAACCCCACTAGCGCACTTGAATATATTTTTAATTCTTCCTAGCTGATCCAACCCTTACACTCAGCTAGTTTGGAATACCAGATCAAAAACGCTGTTACTACCAGCTGCATTAGAACGCCAATCCAAACCTCGAAGTTATTATACCCAGCCACACCAAATATATGCATCATTGACGCAATCACGCCAAGTAGAGACGCGCATAATACAAAGAACGCAACCGATTTCCTGAGTAAAAGTAAAAGGCAGCCAAGGGAACCGCCGAAAACGGCTATCGCAAAAGCAGCGGTGGCCCATGCGGGGCGGCCTTCGATTATTGGACGATACTGCTCAGGAAATGTGGCGAGCGAGTCTGCATTCATCTGCACGAAATAATTGATTACGCCCATAACATTAAAGATAAGTGTGACCACGCAAATTACCCAGAAACTCCAGTGAATTCCACCAGTCTTATCATTCATCTATACATAACCTCCCTTTTTTGTTTTTGGAATCCTAGTTACTTCATTTTTATTTGCCACAGATGAACACGTATTCTTTTAACCCTCCCTGACAAGAGAGACTAGGGGGCGGCCATTGCTATAAAGGCCTACTTTCGGCCCAGACTGTGTGTAAACTCAAAACTACCTCTTAATAGGGGGTCCCTGACCCCTTCCTAACATGCTGATCGTTGCTCTACGAGCTTCTGGTGAAGTCGGTTTTCTGTAAGGAGTCTTGCTGTCCGAGTTTTCACACAGTCTGGGTCAATAGGGGACGTTACCGTTACATATTAAATTCTTCTTTCTGCCTCTAAACTTTAACAGCAGTTAGTGGGATTATGTGCTGGGAACCAAAATAAGGAAGTTGGATCAATAAGAGAATTTTTATTCAGGCAGATTCGCTAATCTGAAAATTAATTATAAAAGTTGAGCCCTTGTTAGGCATGCTTTTAACTTTTATAGAACCACTATGGCGAGCAATGATTTTTTGGCAAACAGCAAGTCCTATTCCAGTTCCTGAAAATTCTCTTCTCCCATGTAATCGTTGAATGAGTTTCTTCATAGCTCACCTCCTTGATTTTGGAATGTCTAATGCTAATTCAAGTTGCCGAATAGGCCAAACAGAGGTATCATTTATAAACAACCTGATTACAATCGAATACATTTTTTTATTATAGAGATATGAGAGATAAATCTCGCTAAATCGAATTAAATTTTTGAGATAATAATTTACAGCTAAATTCAATTTCCTTTTAAAATCCTTGGCAAGTTCGTAGGATTATGTGCAGATAATTGCGCAATATTGGATTGGATGGTCTATGCAAAAATTAGATAATAAAAAATTACGTGATTTGGAAGATTTTTCCGTTCAAGTTAAAAGCGCAAATTTCGGCAAGGACAGTCTACTTTCCTTAACTAAGAACTTGCAGCACTTATTTGCGTGTGAAGCTGCCACACTTTTTTCAGTGGATGAATCAAAAAGGCAACTATTTACTCGTAACTTCAGCAAAAAAGGCTTTCCTGAGATAAGATTGGATATTTCGGTAAAAAGCCTGGCGGGTTATGTTGCTGCTACTGGAAAACCGGTTAATGTAAACAATGTTAAGGATCAAAAAGAAGTTTCTCAAATTCATCCTCAGCTATCCTACGACTCAAATTGGGATAAAAAACTCAACTTTGATACTCGCTCCATTATCGTCGTGCCGTTGGTTTATAAAAATAAACTAAATGGTATTTTAGAATTGATCAATAAAACAGGGATAAACGGGTTTGGTTCCGAGGACTTTTTTAAGGCAAGAGTTCTATCGCCTATTATGGGATTGGCATTAGCCAAACTAAATGAGCTAGAAGCCATAGGTGCCGATCAGTCTGTTAGTAAATTTCCACAAGAAGAAAATATACATATTTTGTCTCAAATGATTCATTCTTCAGAAAATTTTGAGGATTTAATCAAGAAACTGCAAAGACCACTATTAAATTATTTTAAGGTGGAAGCAGTAACTATTTACGCAGCTGATTTAGAGCGAAATGAAATTTATTCGAAAGCCATATACGGAGGCAGATTGAAAGACATTCGTGTTGCAATTTCTCCAAGAAGTATAGCTGGATATATTGCAATGATCAAAAAGCCTCTCAATATTTTGGATGTGAGAAAATTGGAAGATATAAAAAAGTTTTATCCTAAAGTTACCTTTGATGATACTTGGGATAAGCTGTCAGGAATAAGAACTAAGTCTATGCTGGCTTTCCCTCTAATTCATAAGGATAAAATTCAGGGGGTGATTCAATTTGTGAACCGGATAAATCAGGAAAAGTTTTCTAAAAAGGATGAAAAAAACGCTTTTTTGATTGGGCAAGCCCTTGCTCTGGCGCTATATAATCAACAAAAAAAGGAGAATTTCCCAAACTTAAGCTCGGATGAAAAAACACTCGGCGGTTTAAAGGGAAATAACTCGGTTTATGTGGGGGAACGCAGATCAGAACCTTCTAAAACTTCAATTGATAGAACTAAATCGGTTAATATTCAGTTACAGCGCGAAGAAGAAGAAAATATTCTTATAAGAATTCTTGAAAACGGCACACAATATGTATATCAGGAAATCAAGCCCGATAAAGAACTTGTTAAAATAATTCAAGATGTTTCTAAAATTGATCTTACAACTCCGATCAAACCCCATAGAAGAAAAACCGACCCCAAATTTTAGTTGTTTTTAAAAAATTCCTGATGAACTCAGTTCGACCCTGAATTTGGAATTGATGAAAATATAAATCTGGAAAGATTTTTTTCAAAAATTTTTAGGCGTAAGCAAAATTGTGAAATACATCCATTTCATAATGGCCTTCTTGTAAGTAGCAGAAATACGCCAGGGTAAAAGGCCCAAAATAATTCAGTCAGATTTACGGGTATTGACCTATTCCCACTGGGCGTGGCCCAGTTAGTTGGCTTGGACTTCGAGGTCGGGGCTGATGGCTTCTTTTAGGAAAGTTTCGATGTATTGTAGAGTTCCGGTGGTGGAACTGGGACAACTGCCGCATGCACCCTGATAATGGATTTTGA
>CAZECX010000123.1:0-9846 GCA_964510965.1 uncultured Nitrospina sp.
AAAAAGAAAAAGAGGAGACGGCGCCGGTGAGTCTCATTGAAATGAATTCCATTTGCAAGAGCTACCGAAATATTGGTTTTGAGACGCAGGTTTTAAAAGACATCACCCTTCATATCAACGAAGGCGATTATGTAAGTATCATCGGGCCCTCTGGTGCTGGAAAAAGTACACTCATGGCCATTGCAGGTTGCCTATCGCAACCGAGCAGCGGCGAATATATTCTCGACGGGGAAGAAGTTGGGAAGCTGAGTGACCGAAAACTTTCACGCGTCCGTAACGAGAAAATCGGATTTGTGTTCCAGGCTTTCCACTTGCTGCCGGGTGTGACGGCCTTGGACAATGTGACCCTCCCTCTTGTTTATTCGCGAAAAACGCCATCAGATATAAAAGATCGCGCGCGTGAAGTTCTTGCCAAGGTCGGATTAGAGCATCGACTGCATCATACCCCTGGGCAACTCTCAGGTGGCGAACAGCAACGGGTAACCATTGCTCGATCTCTCATCAATAATCCGGCTATTATTCTTGCAGATGAGCCTACCGGTAATCTTGACTCAAAGAACGGAATCGAAACAATGAAAACTTTTGACAAACTGGTGAAAGAAGGAAAAACCATTGTTCTTATCACTCATGATTCAGAAGTAGCCGAACATGCAGACCGTATAATTTCTATTCGGGATGGAGAGATAGCTTCCGATACTAAACGGCAACCTTCTGAAAGCCATGCGAGCTGATCAGGAAAACCATAATGAGAATTTTTAAAAACCTGAGGCAGGCACTGAGAGGCTTAAAACTAAATCGCGGCAACACTTTGCTTATGACGATAGGAGTTATGATAGGCATCGCTTCTCTTACGGTCATTGTTGCGATAGGGTTTGGAATCAAAGTTAAAGTTTTGGATCGGATAGCAAATCTGGGGTTTGGGCCGGAGTCGTTCTCGGTCATTGCAGGAGGCGGAAAAATGTTTTTCAGTCGATCTAAAAACACGACCAGCATGTCGTTGGAGGACGCGGAAGATCTGCTTGCATTGCCAACGGTGAGGCTCGTGGTTCCACGTCAAAGAAAACGGATGCAGATCATCAATAAAAAAGAATTTACCAGTACGCGTGTTTATGGAGTAACCCCTGATTGGCAACGCGCTCGTGGTTGGCACGTCGTAGACGGAGTATTTTTATCCGATTCGGATCTCGATAGAAAAAAGAAGGTGGTGGTACTAGGCGCAACACCTGTACGGAAAATATTTAAAGTTGCAGACCCTATCGGTAAAATGGTTCGGTTGCAGAATAATTACTATGAGGTCATTGGGCTCTTGGAGGAAAAGGGTTTAACGGAGAGTGGCTATGACCCTGATGACCGGGCTTTAATCCCTCTCACTACCTCCATATCTCGATTGACCCATGAGACTCATCTGCACAGCATCAAAGTTGTTACGTTGGATGCGTCGCAGGTTCCTGAAACAATGGAAGCGGTGAAACAGGTTTTACGGCGCAATCATAATCTCTCCATTTTGTCTGAAGATGATTTTCGCTTTATAACTCCAGAGGGAATAATGGAATGGGTGACCGAATCGGCGCAAGCCATGAACCGCATGCTGATACTAATTTCTACTGTATCGCTTCTGGTGGGTGGGGTTGTGATCATGAATATTCTATTGGTTTCAATTCGTGAACGAGTTCGGGAAATTGGAATTCGCCGCTGTTTTGGAGCCAGGAAATCCGACATTACCCTACAGTTTTTATTTGAATCGGTTCTGGTTTCATTGCTTGGAGGAGTCCTTGGAATAGGGTTGGGACTGAGTATATCCTTTGGGTTAAAACGGTTTGACATTATTCCTACTCAGGTTACCTGGGAACCCTTTGTGCTTTCGTTTGTGTTTTGCACCTTGATCGGTTTGATTTTTGGAATTCATCCTGCGCGCAAAGCCGCTTTAATGAGTCCAGAAGAATCCATTCGCTCCTGAATTTATTATGAATCTTTTTTCATCATTTTCAATTGCAGTAACCGCACTCCTCGCGCATAAGACCCGCACGTTGCTTGCCTCGTTGGGAATATTAATTGGAATAGCTTCGGTCATTGTTATGGTGGCCATCGGAAAAGGTTCGCAGCAAGAGGTGATGGATGTTATCGCTGGTATGGGTGAAAACATGGTCACCATCAATGCAGGAGAAATGAAGCGGCGCGGTGGCAGGTTGCGATTATCAGGAAACGTAATTACCCTTTCACCACGTGATGCCGAACGCATCGCGGATGAAATTGATGAGGTGGAATTGGTTGCGCCGTTTGAAGAAAAACGCATGAACGCCAAATTTGATAACAATGCTGCTGAAACAAGTATTACTGGCTCTACTCTTGACTTTCCATTGATCCGAGGATACCAAATAGAAAAAGGAGAAATGTTTTCAGAGCAGGATATTAAAACGGCCGGCCGGGTAGCGGTTATAGGAAAAACCGCTGTAAAAAACCTCTTCGGTGAAGAAGATCCTGTTGGGCAAGTGGTCAAGGTTCATTTTATACCCTTTAAAATTATTGGTGTTTTTGAAGCAAAAGGTGTGGATACCAATGGATTGGATCAGGATGATTTGATCCTCATTCCCTTACCGACTTTGATGAGGCGCATTGTCAATCAGACCCATGTCAGTCGTATCTTTGTGAAGATTTCCAGTCGCGAAAATATTGAAAAAGCATCTGAAAAAATCCGCGAACTTCTTCGTGAAAACCATAAGTTGAATGACGAGCGGGAGGATGATTTCACCATGGTCAGCCAGTTGGATCTGGAAGAAATGAAACGCGAAACATCAGAACTGTTTACGAAACTGATTGTGGGTGTTGCGGCTATTTCTCTTCTCGTCGGGGGTATCGGAATCCTCGCTGTTATGTTGATTTCTGTTAAAGAAAGAACGAAGGAGATTGGGATAAGGAGAGCGGTGGGTGCCACCAGACAGGACATCATCCGTCAGTTTTTGTATGAGTCATTAATAATAGGATTTTTGGGAGGTGCTATCGGAATTGCCCTCGGTGTTGGGCTGACGTTGGGCCTGACTCATTGGGGGGATTGGACATTGCTGCTCGATCAAGATTCGATATGGACCGCCAGCTGGGTGTGCGCATTGATCGGTGTTGTCTTCGGCGTTTTCCCAGCTATCAAAGCCTCCAAACTCGACCCCATGGAAGCCTTAACCATAGAATAGCGGCGTACCGCCGCAGGTAATAGGTCGATTCCGGTAAAGCTGAGAAATTTCGTTTCAACCCTTTTTACATGTCTTTAAAAACAATTTGTTTGATTTCAACTTTATCCTTTAAGGTTCCACCGATGACAGATGGTAGTAGTTTGTCGTAAACCTGCTCGGGAATAAACGGATTGTCTTCAAATTTATAAAACATATGGCCGTTGGTTTCGGAACCGGGTTCAATTGTTTGTTCAATTGTTCCAGAGAAAGGGGTTCCGAGTATTGAATCTCCAAATGCATTTTTGAAATCTACTAAAAATTTAATTCCAATAATTGTTTTTTGAGTGCCATTTTTAAAAAGTGGAATATACCTTATTGAATTTTGCTTATATTCGGTTGTGTGAGTTTCCAAAACCCGACCAACCACCGTCACCCAAGAATCCAACTCATTTATTTGTGAATTTAATATCCTATAGGTTCCATCTGTTTTTAAATCTACTTTTCTACCATCTTTTAATTCAACAATATCCGCATAGGATAGAGATTGTAATAAACATAAGATAGTGATGAATAAAATGATTTGCTTCAATTTACCCTCTCTTTAGATTGGTAACATCAATGCTCTAAAAGTTTTCTTTTTTGTTCTTCGAATTCATCTTCAGTCAATATCCCCTGTTCCATTAAATTTGAAAGCTTATGAAGTTCGTCTGCAACGCTAGTAACTGTTTTGTTTTTGCCCAAGGCGGGAGGGTGATTTGGAGAAAAACGTTGTTCGTATTCCTTGGCTGATTGCTGTACATGATTTTTAAGAAAAAGAGGGTCGTCTATGTTGTGGAAGGTATTTTTGCCTCCTCCAGTACCTGAGATTATGATTGTTCCATAACCTAAGATACGACCTAAAATGGATTGGTTAACTTGAAAACTTTCAACTTTATTCAAAAGCAATTCAAATGTGTCTCTACGGATTAAACCAACTTTGATTAATACCCTTTGATTTGTAACTCCAAACTCTGAGGTGAAGTATGCAACTATGGCAGAAAGACCCGAGATTAGTGAACCGAATAGTAAGATTAAGTTTAAAATAGCAAAAGTACTTTTTGTATCTTGGTCTTGTGCATTATCACTTATTCCATTAAATACGGCGGCAATTGCCAAAATAAAAAGAGGGCCGACAAAAATTATCCAGTGTAAGTTTGTACTATATTCAACCTCTTCATCCGGTAATAAATTTCTTTTTATATAGCCCATATCTCTTCTCGTTTAATTCGGAGTGCTTAGCCTAATTCAGCAATCCGAAAATGTCAAATGAGAGGTGTTTTGAAGATGTTAAAATGAAAGTAGAAATCTGACCTAATGTTAGTTAAGTATTCCCCCCTGATAAGGGGGGCGAGGGGGGTTCCTCATAAATTGGTTTATATTCCTTATAAAAAGTCACTAGCAAAAAGAGCTCGGGAAAACCGCAAAACACCTACGCCTGCAGAACAAAAAATGTGGGAGGAGGTATTGCAGGGAAAGAAACTTATGGGATTGAAGTTTTCCCGCCAGAAACCTTTAGGCGAATTTATTGTCGATTTTTATTGCAGTGAGTTGTTGCTGGCTATAGAGATTGACGGAGATAGCCACGGGAAACAAATAGAATATGACACGAAACGTACTGAAAAACTCAACGCTTTAGGTATTACAGTGATTCGTTACACTAACGAAGAGGTGATGAAAAATATTGATGGCGTTTACGAAGATCTTAAGAGGCAAGTTGAGAAGCTTAAGCAACCCCCTCAATCCCCCTTATCAGGGGGAGGCTAAAAGAAAAGGGGCTCGTCCCCCTTGACCCTGGGACAAACCCCAAAACTATTTACAGAAGCGCAACGGCAATTGTTCGCTTAAAACATACCGATCTACTACCAGCGGAGGTACTCCGCTAGAACATGATGCCGCCGTGGTTGGCTGCGATCATTCCGATCAGCATGGGAATGGAGAGCCAAGCGTTGGTGCGGCTTGCGAGAAACGCCATTCTTTTTGCTTTATTCAGTGCGTCGCCTTCGAGCTCACCGGCAATGATTTTTTTCTGGTTCGGCCAGATGATGAACCAGACGTTACCCGCCATGATGATGCCGAGCAACATGCCGATCATGATTTCTCCGCTGGGAATTCCCTGTACCACTCCACGACCAGCCATGTAATAGGCGATTCCTGTGATAACTGTCCACAATGCAGCGTGGCGGAAAAGGAATAAGGCTTTTGGCAGAATGATCTGCGTATAGGGTTTTGCCGCGCCTGCTTCAACCATTTTAGGCATGGACTGTACTTGAACCAGATTGAAGAAATATAACAAGCCTATCCACAAAATTCCGATGATCACATGAAAAAATTCATATACCCACATTTGGTTTTCCTCTCAATACATTGGTTGATATTTTTCGGGTAACAGCTATCGGGTTCCCCGTTCGGGAGCGTTTTTATTGGATGGAAAAATAGAGAAAAAAGATTCAACTATTTCTTCACTTATGCGGAATTTTAGCAGAAAAACCCAAAAAATTCTATCTGTAGGATTATCTCGGAAAGGAAAGTCGCGAGGCAGGGCTAGTTTCTTTGGAGAAAGTACATAGCCAAAAATATGGAAAGGGCTATGAGGAAAGGAAGTATTTCCCTCTTTTTTTGCCCATGGGGTTCGGAGGGTATGGGCGAAGAGGTTTTATTGTTCAAAGCATTGACTCTTTCATGGAGTTGTCTGTTTTTTTCTATCAGGTCTTCTTTTTGTGCTTTGAGCTGTTCGATTTCATCTCTAAGTCGCAAACGGTCCACCTTGAGCGATTTAGATTTTTCTATTTCGCGTTGCAAGGTTTCTTCAGGACCCAAGGTCAGGCCGTTTTCTTCAAGTGGCTCTTCCCATCTTTCGTCATCGCTCATTATTCAATAATAATGGTTGTGGGAGAATAGGGAAAGGAGGAAATGGCTAATTCCGTACTTTAACAGCAGGAAAAGCGTTGCTGGCTTCGGTCAAGCGTGAGAGGTGATCCTGACTCAACTCCAGATCACCTGCCGGGGCAAACTCGGCTACTTGTTCGGGTTTGCGGGAACCAATGATGGCGGTAAAAATATTTTCCTGTTGAAGAACCCAGGCAACTGCAACCTCAATCGGGTTGCAATCCAATTCGTTGGCGATGATGCGAACGGTTTCCCAAACTTTTTTTGCTTCAGGATAGATGGAAGGTTGGAAGAGATGGTGCGTTTTTCGAGTAGGCAATTTCAAGTCATCAGCTTTCATAGCTCGAGCCAGAAGGCCCTGCGCTGTAGGTGAAAAAGCCATGTACTGCATGTCATTTCGTTTGCACAGGTCTCGGGTTTTTCCTTCGTAGCCCCGGTCCAGCAAGCTGTATGGAACTTCGTTGAGGGAGAATTCTTTAATGCTGTTTCCAAGTAGCTCCAGATCATCCACTTTGAAATTTGAAAGACCTATGGTTGTTGTTTTACCGCTTTGCTTTAGAGCCAGCATATATTCTATGAGACGGGCACTTTTTTCGTGGCTGTTAAAATAATTTCCTGGCCAATGCATCAGGTAAAGGTCAACGTATTCTCTGTCCAAAGCTTTGAGGGAATTGTCCAGGGCTGTTTGGTAGTCTTTGAGTGTTTGATCCGGTTCGGGCCAGATTTTAGAAATGATGATGGTGGAATCTTTTTGCGTTCCCAATGCTTTGCCGAGACGGCGTTCGGACTCACCGTCACCATAACCTTCTGCCGTATCGAATGCAGTGATTTCCTGATCGAGCGCTGTGCGTACTATCTTTTCTGCTTCTTTGGGTGAACAAATATCCCCCCAACCATCGCTGGGCGCAATTTGCCAACAGCCCAGCGTTATTCGGCTCCAGTCTTTTTCAATGCCAGCAATACGACTAAATTTCATTCATCACCATCTGATATAAGTGAAATGGCTACGACCCGTCCCAGGTGACTGATTGTGAAAAGGCTCTACCCGGTCCAGCTTGGTTATTTCGTTTCGAAATTGCCAAAGTTTCCAGCCGATTGCAAGTGTAGATAAACCGGCAAATAAAATTATTGCAGCGATGAAGTAAGCGATCAATGCAGGATAAGCAAAAATCAAAAGGGCTAGAAAAAATAATACGATACCCAAAAGAACCGTTCCCCAGGTAAGAGTACGATGTCCTTTGGTGAAAATAGAATTTGGAAAATTATTGTTGTAATACATGGTTTACCTCCTGTTCCTTATAAACATATAAAATCTCTTTTTCTCATTGTCAAGGTGATGGCGTGGCAGACAAAAGGTCATAACGAAGGGAAAAAACCATTGTTTAATTATTGCTTAAGTTTATCTACTTCCAGAAGCTTATTTGGATTGTTTCGCTTTTAAGGATTTGACCTATTTCCCCCCTCGGTAGAGGGAATTTTTTTGAAGTCCTTTTTTTGTTGCGCCAGAGGGCGCATCCAATTGGTGACGCGTGGACTTGGATGGTATAGAGGGAATAAGATGAAGTCGGGAGTGGAGAGGCGTTTAGCTACCTTTTCCTTGAGTTGATATCGTGTCCCTAATAGGAGGTTGAGTGCCTGTAGGCCAACAGAACCTAATGTAACAACAACCTGAGGACAAATGAGATCGAGAGTTTCTTTTAAAAATGGCGAGCAATTTTTGATTTCGCTTGTTTTTGGTCGCCGGTTATTTCCGTTTTCCAACGGATTGCACAAAGCGGCGTTGGTGATAAAAACATCAGCACGGGTCAAACCAATATGTTTTAGTAGGGTTTCGAAGTTGTCTCCTGATTTGTCGCCATGAAAAGGAATTCCTGTGCGACCGGCACCATAGCGGCCTGGGGCTTCGGCCACAAAAACGATTGCTGCGTTCAGGTTGCCGTTGGCTGAACTCAATATTGCAGGTTGGTCTGCCAGGGCCGGACAAAGCCGACAACTTCCAGCTTGTTTTTCCAACTGTTTAAAAGCGGCGGTTGGTTCAGGGGTTTTCGGTGCCATCGTCCGATTCCTCTTCATCTTCCTCTTCATCCACGACACGACAGACGACAAGAAATCCGATGATTAAAACGACGCTAGCAACGAGTGTGAAAAGAATGTCCATTTAAAAAGGTTTGATGGTGGCGAGATAAATCATGCAGGCCCCTACGATGAAGATGGCGATATGAACCATCATCGCGTATTTTTTGGGGAGTACAGTTTCTTTAATCTGTTTTCCGTTTTGAACGCCCAGTGCTATCAAGATCATAAGGAGAGCTAATTTTACGTGAATCCATTTGCCTTCTGAAAATGCCCCCGTTTTAACGGCGAGGACAATTCCGGATATCAGGGTAACCCCGAGTATAGGATAGTAGATAAACTTGTGAATACGGGACTGGGTTTTCTCGAGCCCCATCGCTTCTTCTGTGGATTTAAGACGTAATCTAAATACTACAGTGAGGGATTGAAGAAACAGGGTGCCAATGACCAGGCACATTGAAATCATATGTAGAGTAAGAAAGAAATTTTTCATATTTGAATTTGTTGTTTAAGGATTTTCGGGCTCCTGGATTTCGGATTCTGTAAACCAGTAAACTCGGCTGGAAACAATTAATGCCATGCCAATTCCACAATAAATGGCAGCAACAACTATGTAGCCCCCAAGGTATTCATTGTAAGATCGAAGCACCACCCCCAGGCCCATCATCATGGGGATAAAAAAATAAAAGGGTTTGGAAAATATATCCTGCAGACCTACCGGGTCATCTAGATTATAAATGCGGTTTTTGTTTCGATGAGCTGTTTTGCTCAATACAAATTTTCCTTTAACAAGACCGATCAAACCTGCAATGATTCCGGAAATGGTGATCGCTATTTCTGTTGCGTGTTGCTCGATTTCCGCGAGTTGATATAAACTCAATCCACGGATAACGAGAACAAAGCCAATGATGCACCACAGTCCTCCTGCAATTGTAGTTAGACGTTTTTTATTCAAGCTTAACTCCCGAAAATTACGGTTTAGATGGTGTGTAGGGTTAAAAGTTTCTTTTGTTTTGAGCAAACCGATTTATTTCAGCATTTCCCCTCGAACCAGGCGAACGGTCATTCGACCGCTTTTACTTTTATACAGAGGTCTGAATTCACCATTTTTAAAATCAAACAGGGTCCCTTCGTGTCCGGATTCACTTTTCGTCCAAACAGTAGCCAGTCCGCCCGATGGAAAAGCCGGCCATAAATGCATTTCTTTGCCATATTTATCTTGATTGGATGCTTCTTCGTGGTAAAGGGATTGAATTTCATCCTCGGTGGGAAGTCGCCAGTCCTGAAAACCACCCAATTTAATATCATTATAATAATGAGACATGTCTATGGCCTCATCCCAGGAGAACCATTTTGCTTCTTTTTGCCAGGCATCTTCCCGCATCCACAAAAGTTCGGTTGCAGAATCGGTCATTGTACCGTCTTGATTATCAATAAATCTTTCTTTTTCAGACATAGTTAGTTGTTTTGAATGTTAGAGGAAATGTTTTCCATTGAAATTTCATCCAATCTTTGATGCAGACTTTTAAGATCAAATTCCGGATAACTTCCAAATTCTTTTTTTCCAAGGGTGCTGTTGAACGAAAGTTTAAGTAAGGAATTGGACCACGCAATTAACGGAGTTCCAAACAAAATTCTTTTGACCTGACTTCGTGAAATTTTAACAGGGGCACTAGAACTTAAC
>CAZECX010000124.1:0-9817 GCA_964510965.1 uncultured Nitrospina sp.
ATTGCTTGAGCCTGTTGGCAACAGCAGGCCTAGATTGATGGTCACCGCTTCATTATATGAAGAACAAAACCCGGCTTATGGTTTACTTCGGCTCCCCTGCCTGAATCAATCAAAAAACTCCACAAATCAAACGGTCTGGGTAGCTATTATTTTTTATGGGATTTACTGTTTTCTTCCATATGCTTTTGAATGGAATTGCCCAGTGGATCTGGAATAGCCATGCTGCTAACGGCGCTGATAATCAGAGCGGTTATTGCAAGCATTACCACTGGAAACAGGTATTGGTTTTTAGGTTTCGGTGATTTTCGAATCGGGAAAGTTTGCACAATATCCTCCTTGATGAGTGCATTAATCAGTCACTTTCTTATCGGGACCCATTGACGAAAACATAATGTTTGTATGCGTTTAGGCGATTAATGACGGCTTTTCAATGATTTTTAAATTCCCATAGAATCCTTTTCAGGATTCTCTAAATTAATGATAGGGAATTTTTGTTTTTTCAGCGTGCTCCGGTTAAGGATCAAAAACTTCCAGAAATGTCTAAATATCAATGGTTAAGAAGCCGTTAATCTTGATATGCCGTTTATTGTCAAATATTCAGAAAACCCACCTTTTTTGAAGACTGCAGCTATTTTTCTATCAATTTTTGTAATGATGGGAGGATGGGCTCATGCAGATGAGCTTACAGAATCCGATTTTTTTGGAGATAGCTATGAGGCTGAAGATAGCTTTGAGACTGAAGATAGCTTTTTTGATGAAAGCAATGAAATCGAAGATGGAATTGAAAGTGAGTTCCGTCAGCCCAATGGGAAAATTTTTGAAGAGAGAAAACCATTTTTCAACTCAAATTTGAGTGATTTTAAAATATCAGACAGCCGACCCTATACCTCATCCCCTAGAAAAAGAGAAAGCCTGAGAGATTCCCAAAATAAATTGGAGTTGAATTATGACTACCTTGAGGGAATGTATTCCGATCTGGTTTATACCGCTACTTCTCCCTTTAGATGGGATCGCGATGACTGGATAACGGCAGGTTTGGTCGCGGGCGGAACAGGCATGTTCATAGCTCTGGATGAAGAGATAAGGGACGGCTTTGAAGACAATCGAAGTTCAACAACAGATGATGTGTCGGAATTTTTCGAGCGATTTGGAGATGGCGCGATTACCTTTCCCGCTTTGGCGGCATTTTATATTTATGGGCACTATGATGAAAATGACAAAGCCAAGCGAACGGCTTTGATTGCAGCGGAAAGTTTTCTTGTTACAGGGCTGTTTGCAACGGTGCTCAAAGTGGGAACAGGACGTCACCGACCCTCAACCGGAGATTCCTCAACAAGTTTTGACGGGTTCACCACAGACCATAAATCTTTCCCTTCCGGACATACTTCCACTGCGTTTGCCATTGCAACCGTTTTTGCAAACGAATATGAAAAAACTCCTTACATAAAACCCATTTCCTATGGTCTTGCTACCCTAACCGGCCTTTCCAGAATCAATGATGAAAAGCATTGGGCTTCGGATGTGTTTTTAGGGGCGGCCCTGGGTTATTTCACGTCAAAAACCCTCCTTCGATTACACCACAATAAAAAAGGTCAGCATTTTACGATCTATCCCAGGCTCGATAGCCGTGGCGGCGGCATCGAATTGTCTAGAAGGTTTTAACTTCTCGCTAAAACTCTCTGAGCCAGTCGCGAGCAAAATTTCCCTCCTCCTCGAAAACCATTGATAAGCCACATTTAATTAACCTTATTTTCCCTGCCTAATAAATCGCTTGTTCTAATTTACTTCTACGGATAAAATCCCCCAACTAAACTTACATTAACATTTAGAGGGATCAAAAATGAAGTTATCTCAAAAATACCCCATTCTATTACTCCTGCTATTTCTATTGCCATGGGTTCCCTATGCCCATGCCCACACCTTGCACGTTGTAGGCGATAGCTACAACCGCTCGAATCAGGTCAACCGTATCGATGGATCGAGAGCCGAAGTTAATGTTCGTGACACCATGGGTTCTACCCGTCAGGGGTTTGCCCAATTCGATCTTTCAACATTACCCGTCGGCATAACCAGCGCAGATGTTGATAAAGCATCCTTGCGTTTATATGTTCGCAATGTTTCCTCTCCCGGAAATGTCGATCTTCATTTGGTCACCAGTGCCTGGGATGAGGAGACCCTGAGTTTTAATAATAGTCCTACTTTCAATGCAACCCCCTTCGCTGCTGATGTGGCTTTGGCCTCCAGCGATGAAGAAGATTTTATAATTTTAGACATCACCAATGAATTGAAGAGTTGGATAGACACTCCTGCAAACAATTTTGGTATTGCTTTGATCCCCGATAATGTCAATGTTCAATTCAGCAGTAAAGAAGACCGGGGCCCAACGAACCCTATGGAACTGGAAGTGGCTTTGATCGGTCCCAAAGGCGATAAAGGCGACACTGGAGATCAAGGTCTTCCTGGCAATGATGGCACAAATGGCACCAACGGTACGAATGGTACAGATGGCCAAGATGGAACGAATGGAACCAACGGCACCAATGGTACTGATGGACAGGATGGAACTAATGGTACGAATGGAACCAACGGCACCAATGGCACTGACGGTGTGGATGGTGAAAGTGGTAAAGACGATGCCGATGGAGTCGAGATCACTTTTACGCGTGAGTTTCAATACGATCCAGGAACCGGAGCCGTTGACGCGATCGACATCAACGGAACCGCATTGAAAATAAATCCCACCGAACCCACCGTTACGCTGGGTGGACAGGCGCGAACGGTGTTGGCTTCCGGCGATATTCCAAACACAACCCCACAATTGCAGCAGGTGGTGATTGATATGCCCGCTTCATTACTTGCGGGTAGCTACAAATTAAAACTATCCAATACCCAAGGCGATTCGGAAGTTTTCATACCCTTAAATGAAATCGCTCTTCACGATGGCAGCACCTGGACACAGGCAACCGCTAGTGCCCCTTGGGGAACAAGATATGCTATGGGAGTACTAAATTATGATGACAAGCTTTGGGTTATTACTGGTTCTACAGGAGCTACTGGTAGTTATCATAATGATGTCTGGTCTTCACCTGATGGCACCAGTTGGACGCAAGTGAACAGCAATTTGAATTTTTCAGGTCGAAGAATAATAGATGGAGCTACCGTTCATAATGGCAAAATGTATATAGGCTCGGGGCTGGGCGGAGGTGCAGGAGCATCTGGGACTTATTATGCCGACATGTATGCATCCACTGATGGTGTGACCTGGGAAACGAAAACAACCAGTCCTCCTTGGTCCGGGCGCCATGGGGCTGCCTTGGTTTCTTATGATGGAAAGTTATGGATTATGGGAGGTTGTGGTTACTATTGCTCACTTAGCACTATGAATAATGAAGTTTGGTATTCTGAAGATGATGGCGTGACCTGGACCCAAACGACTGTCACCGGAAGCAGATGGAGTCCAAGCATGCCGAACGTTGTGGTTTTTGATAATAAAATGTGGGTTGTTGGATCTAACTATGGGAGTGATGTTTGGTACAGCACGGATGGTTCAACTTGGACGCAGGCTACGGCTGATGGCGGCTTTGCAAAAACTGCTACCGCTATTGTCTATGATGGAAAAATGTGGGCAATAGGGGGTGGTCCAGCGGTACACAACGAAGTCTGGTCTTCAACAGATGGAATTACCTGGACACAGGCCACCGCAAATGCCAGTTGGTCCGATCGTTTAGAATCGGGAGTGGTGGAATTTAAAAATAAAATTTTCGTTTTGGGAGGATATACATCAAGTTCTCAAAACGATGTCTGGCACACTTCTGATTAGAGGCTGGACATTATTTATTTTCACTTTGAGGGATGGCTGTGCAAACAGCCATCCCTTTTTAATTACCCCTCACCTTAATCCTCTCCCACAAGGGGAGAGGAATTATTAAAAAACTCCTTCTCCCCTGGAGGGAGAAGGCTGGGATGAGGGGGGCGATTACTCTTTCCAAACCTTAAGAATCCTTATAATCTCCACTTACTGCTTTTCTGCCCAGAGTGAAAGTTTCTCACGGAAGATTTTGGCATTGTGCCGTACATCCACCGGAAACTCGGGATGAAAAAGTATTTTTGCTATGGGTTGTGTAAAAGCAGTCGTTGCTCCACGTTCTAACAGTTCTTCGGTGAACTTTTGCCGTGCCGCTTGCGAGTTTATTCTGTCCGCGTTCGTAGGTTCGATAATTATTACCGGCTCCTGCCGGTTGCGAGGGCCTGTCCCCACCAGTGCCGAACGTTTAACATCAGGATGTTGATTGAAAATAGCTTCGCAGGGAATTGTGTAAAGCGTTTCTGTTTCGGTGATCACGCTCTGATTTTTTCTACCATAAAACCAAAGTCGATTTTTTTCATCGAGTCTGCCCAAATCACCCATGCGATGCCAGAATGAATTTCCCTCTTCAATCTTGGCAAGTTGCGTCAGGTCTTCTCGATTAAAGTAAGCTCGGGTTGCCCATGGAGCCTTGATGACTATTTCTCCCACGGTGTTAGGGGCAAGTTGCTTTGCTTCTTCCCATTTCAAGATCGGATCGTCGGATATCTCTATGATTTTAATTTCAACTCCGGGTACCGCACGCCCCACGCAAGTTCCCTGGCCTTTGTTGGACAAAGGCCAGGTTTGGTCCAAAATTTCTCGCCGGTCTATTAAAGCTACGGGCAGGGCTTCGGTGGCACCATAGGGAGTGTAAATTTTACAATTCTCATTAACGATGTTTTCGAATCGCCTGAGTAGTTCGCCAGAAACAGGAGCTCCGGCCATAATGATGCGTTTTAAAGTAGGAAGCCGAATGTTTTTATCCAGGCAATATTGACTGACCGTATCCCACAAAGCCGGTGAACCAAAACTACTGGAAATTTTAAAATCCTTTATGGGGCCGATTATGTTTTCCGGGTTCACCCGTGCGGGCCGGGTGGCATCCATGTCAGGAATGATGCTTGTCGTTCCCAATCCACAACTGAATAAACCAAAAAGAGGAAAGGTCGGGAGGTCTGTTTCATTGGACTGAATATTAAATTGTTCTTGAAGAACTTTTACCTGATGATTGAATATTCCATGAGTGTATAAAACCCCTTTTGCCGGACCCGTGCTGCCACTGGTGAACAGGATGGCCGCAGGGTCTTCTTCATTCATGAGGGATATTTTAAAGTCCGTTTGTCCTGATTCTTTTATCTGCCTCAGGGTTTTGCCGCCCCAGAACCATTTTTTCCCCACGGTCACAGGATGCTTGATGGATTTAAAAGGGCTTGGAAAAATTTTTCTGATGGCATGCGCGAGGGGGATAGCGATCATCCCCTGAGGCTGTGTTTGTTGGATACATTTCAGAACATTTTTTTTCCCCAGACCCGGATCGATTAGAACTGGAACCAGACCTGCCTTGAACATGGCAAAGGTCAACATTACAAAATCGATTCCATAGGGAACCATTAACAAAACCAGGTCTCCAGGTTTCATTCCGGATTGGATCAGCCCCGAAGCAAGGCGATTGCTTTCATGCTCGAGCTCTTTAAACGTCTTTTGCTTTTCACTGGATATTTCTACGATTGCAGGGAAATCGGGTTTTTCATTCGCCCACCTCGCCAGTCGAGAGGAAATATTTTCTATTTTAGTCAAGGTAGTTTGAGGGCTGCTTTTACCAGAGGTAAGGTCACCTTTTTTTTCTGGATATAAGATTCCTGATTGATGGCCGATACTGCATCTTGAATAGAAATGAAGTCCCGTGGAATTCGTGACAACAGGAAATTTACAATATTTTCTGGCAATGTCAGGCTAATATCATTGGCTAGCTTCTGTATAATTTTAGAGGTTGTGTCATCATCGATGGGTTTTATTTCTGCCAGCATGCCCCATTGAAACCGGGATGTCAGATAACTTTCCGCATTCTCAATTTTTTCTGGAGAAACACTGCTTGCAAAAGCAACTTTCCCTCCCTTTTCTATAACGGTATTGTAAATGTTGTAAAGCTTTTCCTGGGCGGCGGTGGATGATGCCATCTCTTCAACGTCGTCTAGTAAAAAATAATCCACATCCATTAATTGTGTTTGCTGTTCTTGCGGTGATTTTCCTTCGCCAATTTTTTCTGAAAAGTCGGCACCTTTAATGTAAATGGCTCGGGCACCTCTTTCTGCTACAAGGTTCCCAATTGAAAGTAGTAAATGGGTTTTGCCTAGATTTTTCTGGCCGAATAGAAAAAGAGAATGGTAAAGCGTTTGGCTTTGAGTGCAAAAATTCCTGGCGGTATCAAAAGCAAATCGCGACCCCTGGGAGATTACAAAATTAGAAAAATCAAATTCTGGACGGGCAGGAAAATTGAGTAGTAGTTGTTTTGAGGATTGATCGGGCATGGTTAATTGTTCGCCATAAAATGCCCGGTTATTTGGGGCCGGCCTGAATTTCTATAATGGTTCTTCCCAGATTGGAATTAAGTATAACAGTGCTGACCCAGCCTTCTTTTTCATAATTCATGATATGATTTTCAGCCTTGATCGAGTTGACCAGGTTCCAACCTTTGTTCAGCATTTCATTCTGGTAAAAAGTAATGATGTCATCCAGGTTTGTCCAGCCCGAATAAATAAACCTTCCAACTTTAACTGTACCTGAACCCGATTCATAAATGAACGACTTGGAGTTATCCCGGGAAAAATCAAAAGGGACGGGTATGTCAGAAAAAGGGTAGGCCGTTTCCAGAGTGGGAGGTGGAGGGGGAGGATCGTTTTTTGCGTCTACTCCCAAATCCCATTCTGCACACCCGGAAAAGAACAATAAAAAGAATAAATACACCGCTGCAGGTTTAAGCATTATTTTCCCCTCCTAAATACACCACCAGTAATCCCATCATCATTAAAAAAAAACCAATTACTCTCAATGTAGTATCCGGTATCTCAGGCAGTTTTTGTGCAAACGACTTTACTTTCTGAGGGAAACAAAAGTAGGGAATGCCTTCGAAAACCATCATTAGACCTAATGCGGAAAGAAAAAAACTCATATATTGGGCAAGAATTTGTTTTTCACATTTAAATAAACGTAAAACGTTGACCCATAATAAACTTGGTTTGTATGACGGACTCGTATTAACCGATGGTAGCGGTCATTAGGAGGGCCTGTATTCAACCCGATTATCATTTATCTGCTATTTTGAGTCAATATCTAAATGGGAAAATTAAAGTAGGAGCGGGTCGGTTTCACAGAAAGGTTTTGAGGTTGTAAATGGTAAAAAAAGCATTATATAATCAATGGGAATTCTCTTTTTCCCTTCAAATGTCCGCTTTTTCAATTGGATTATTAACTTAGGGTAATGATTGCCTGGATTAAAATTATTTAATTTCCATTTAACTACAGTTTAATATCAACCGAATAGAGTTGTTCATTGCATGTGTGTTTTTTAAGGCGGATTTTCTAAACACAGATGATTTAAATACGAAAACAAATTTTAAGCTCAAGAATTGAGGGTAAATAAAAATGTACAAATCTTTTCATCTTCTATTTCGTTCATGCGGCGCAATTTTCCTTTTTATTTTTTCTGTGGTTACCACCCCTGATTATTCATTTGCATTGAGCAGTGCCGCGCAGCCACTCTCGAGCAACTTGTTTGTGGATATTGCGAAAAAACTGAATCCCGCTGTGGTAAATGTCAGTACAAAAGCAAAAACAGAAAAAGCGCACAACAATTTTCGCCCTCCTGGAGGCGGCCCAAGACCGGGTCCGGGCCAGGGACGTTCACCTGACCCTTTCCGTGATTTTTATGACAAGTTTTTTGGCGAGCGACCCAACCAAAAACCCAAGCGGGGTATGGGGTCAGGATTTGTAATAGATAAAGAGGGTCATATCCTTACTAATTATCACGTAATAGAAGATGCGGATGAGATCGTTGTCATGCTTGAGGATAAGGGCAGTGAAAAAGAATATACCGCTACCTTGATCGGTTCTGATTCGAAAACGGATATTGCTTTAATCAAAATTAATCGCGATCAGAATACTCCCAAAGAGTTTCCATTTTTGAGATTGGGAAGTTCCGAAAACCTTGAGGTGGGCGAATGGGTAGTAGCCATTGGAAACCCCTTTGGTCTCAGTCATACGGTTACTGTTGGCGTGGTCAGCGCTTTAGGAAGAAGCATTGGTGCAGGCCCCTATGATGAATTCATCCAGACCGATGCATCCATCAACCCAGGAAATAGCGGCGGTCCTTTGATCAATATCGAAGGAGATGTGATCGGCATCAATACCGCAATTATTTCCGGCAATACCGGTGGTAATGTCGGTATCGGATTTGCCATCCCTATCAATATTGCCAAGGGAATTTTGCAGGACCTGAAAGAAAAAGGTTCAGTAACCCGTGGTTGGTTGGGAGTTATGATTCAAAAAATCACCCCCGAACTGGCAAAATCCTTTGGGCTGAACCAGAGTGAAGGAGCCTTGGTGGGTGACGTCATTCCAGACGGGCCTGCATTTAAGGGCGGGGTCAAACGTGGCGATGTTATTGTCAGGTTTAATGGTAAAGATGTGAAAGATATGGAAGACCTGCCGAAAATTGTTGCGGCAACCACTCCCAACTCTATGGTGGATGTAGAAGTTATTCGAGAAGGTTCGCCTAAAACCTTACATGTGAAAATTGAAGTTCTGAAAGACACGCAAGGAACGGTAGTTGCCAAAGCAGACCCTCTGGGAATGCAGGTTCAGGATATTACAAAAGAACTGGCGCAAAGCCTGCAACTGGAAGATACAAAGGGTGTGCTGGTCTCAGATGTGATACCCGGAAATTCCGCTGCGGAGTCTGGAATTCGCCGCGGAGATGTTATTGCGGAGATGAATCGTGCCCCGATAAACAATATGCAGGATTATCAGCGTTTATTGGGTTCTTTGCAGAAGGGTGCTTCGATTCTATTCCTCGTTAAAAGGGGCGGCACCACTATTTATATAGCCGTTAAGGTTGGCTAGTGGGTTTCTTGTCTTAGATGAAAATGGGGGGAAGCCAAAACATCAGGCATCCCCCTATACCTAACTAACAATTTCATTTAAAAATTTTCGTGCGCATCCATTGGCTTTGGTTTTTTCTATGCTTCGTTTTGCTTGATGCGTCCTCCGGTCTGGCAACAGAACTTAATCGGCGTAGAACACCCCTTGTTCTTGCTGTGGAAAAAGTCAGTCCCGCAGTTGTAAATATTTATACCTCCGAGACAGGCCGGTCTCCTCGCAATCCCTTCAGAAATTTTGGCAACAAATTTTTCGACCAGTTCTTCAATGACTTTTATTCCAAAAATCAAAACAACAAAAAAAGCCTGGGCTCAGGAGTCCTTATAGATAAGGAAGGATATATAATTACCAACGAACATGTGGTTGCGCGGGCATCAGAAATTCGGGTTGCTTTGAGTGATAAGCGAGAGTTTAAAGCAAGGGTGATCGGTGCAGATATTAAATCGGATCTTGCAATTATTAAAATTGATTCCGACCAGTTTTTACCTTTTGTTCCCATGGGCCGTTCTGACGATTTGATGATCGGCGAACAGGTTCTTGCCATTGGAAACCCTTTTGGTTTGCGCCATACCGTGACTACGGGAATAATCAGTGCTTTAAATAGAAATATAAGAGCGGGTAAAAATAAAGTATACAGCGATTTTATCCAGGTAGATGCCTCAATTAATCCGGGGAACAGCGGGGGTCCTCTTTTAAACATCAATGGGTCTTTGATTGGCATCAATACAGCCATTTACCAGAAAGCAGAGGGCATAGGTTTCGCTATCCCCATTGACGATGCCAAACGAATTGTTGATGAACTGATTCGATTCGGAA
>CAZECX010000125.1:0-9773 GCA_964510965.1 uncultured Nitrospina sp.
TCTCCTGGACTGCCGGAACCATTCAGGGAACGGCAGGCAGCACGCTCACCACCACCTCGGGGGTGACCGCGGGAACGTTGGACAACAGCAGCAATGATTTGACCTTGACCACCACCACCTGGAACAACCAGGGCACGCTTACCTTTGGGGGGGCCGGCACGAATGATTTTATAATTTCCACCTCCACAATATTTAATAATAGTGGCACGTTCGATAATGCCAGCAATAACACCAGTGGAAATATCGATGGTGCGGGCACGTTCAACAACCTGTCTGGCGGTACTTTTATTAAATCTGCAAGTACCAATAACACCATGACCATCACGACCTTCAATAATGACGGTCAGGTCAATGTTACCGGTGGATCCATTTTTCAAATCAATTCCACCGGTGCGGATACGGGGGACTATGCGATGACGACAGGAACCCTCACCTTCAACGCTACGCGGAGTTTTGCCTCGACCACCGATTTCACCGGCACCGGCAATGTGCAATGGAATAATGGCACGCAAACCATCAATACTTCGAGCTTCGGCTCTTCCATCAGCTATTCGATTTTAAACACGACCTGGAATTTGAATAACGATGCCACTATTTCAGACCTGACTTTTTCCGGCTCAGGCGCTGGATTCCTGAACCTGAACGGCGCCACGGTAGACCTGACGGTTGACAGCAGTTTCTCCTGGACTCGGGGAACCATTCAGGGAACAGCGGGCAGCACCTTCACCACCACCTCCGGCGTGACCGCGGGAACGATCAATAACACCGTGGCGGCTGTTACTTTGAACGACGTCGCCTGGACCAATGCCGGCACCGTTAGCTATACCGGTTCCCAAAACATCAACGGCACAGGCACGATCAACAACTCCGGCACCTTCACCCACAATTCAACTTCGAACTTAACCCTGGCTCCGGTGTTTAACAACTCGGGCACGGTCAATCTATCCAATTCAGGAAATTTTACTTTATCTGCCGCAGCGACTGCTGATGATACGGGGAGTTATGCCCTTACCGGTACCGGAGCATTGGTTTTTGGGGCCAGTCGGACTTTCGATGGCACATCAATAACGGGGACGGGGACGGTGAATTTTAGTGTGGGTACCTTCACCACCAACACGACCCTGACCATTGAAGATGCGGATACTTTTATATCGCAAGATATTGTCGGTACGGGTACGGTTAATTTGCAGGCCTCGGCAGGCAATACCATTGGTCTTGGGGTTGCGACCTGTGGTGGAACTTGTACGACTCTTCAAAACAACGCAAATATACAAAGAATCAAAACCACCAACCTGAACATCGGCGGCGCCGGCAGTATTTTTATTCAAACAGTATTGACTACTGATATTGATTCCAGTGTATCGGCAGTGACCATGAACACCACCGCGGGAAACATTACTTTCAACACCGACTCGATGGCGTTTTTCAATGATGCCAAGGTGATCAGTCTTTCCGCGGCGGCGGGAACGGTCACCGTTCCGGGAACCGCGGCAGGCACCATTGGTCTCGGCGATGCCGACTGTGGCGGCAGTTGTGGCTTCACCATCACTGGTGCCAAACTGGCAACCATCACCGCCTCAACTCTATTAGTGGGTGACACAAGCAGCAGTACCGACAATGTATTTGTCGATGGCGTGATCGCAGCAAACGTTGCTAACATCAGCACTGTCAGGTTGGAAGCCTCTGCGGCAAATAAATTCATCTCTTTCACAGGCAGCGATTCTGCTTTTCAAGGGTTGATCCTCAATGCTGATGCCGGCATTGTGATGAACAGAAATGTTACGACAACGGCTGCATCGACCATTGATGCGGATTTGGATAACAATGGTATAGGAACGTTCAGTGTTGGCGATGGGTTCACTTTTAATACTACAAACACTGCTATGAATATTACTGCCGTCGACCTGAACTTGAACACCTCAGGTGCGCTGAATTCGGGAACAGGAAATATGACGATTATCCAGTCCAACGGGGGCACCATTGGCATCGGCGGCACCAGCGGCACGATGAGCATCACCGATACCGAACTGAATAATATCACCGGGCAGAATGTCAATATCGGTGACGCCACCGCCAGCATTATTAATTTCAATGGTCTTAGCGGCAATAGCAATATTACAACGCTGACCTTGACCTCGGGTTCAAACGTGGTGTTCAACTCTGTTGCCAGCACCATCACCAACAATCTGGCTGTAGTAGCCGGCGGCACTATTTCACAGACGGCAGCGATTACGGTTGGGGGAACTACCAGCTTCACGACCACGACTGGGACTATTACTATGAATACAGGAACCAATGATCTTGGCAGCAACTTGACCATAGACACGAACGGCAGTTTTGATGTCGATACCACCTCCACCTTGACGGATGTGACTATTACGGTGGACCCGGCCAACACATCCACCTATGCCCTCAATGCGACCAACATCACCGCATTCACCATGACCGATTCCACTGCTGATATTGACCTCGGCACCATCACCGCCACTGCCCTGAATTTCAGCCTGACCACCGATACCGGTGAGGTCCTCACTTCCGGAAATATTGATGTGGGTACGGGAAGTTTTTCAGTCACCACCAATGATGCGAGTGATGGTTCTATTACAATTACTAATGGCTTCACCTTGATGGCGGGTGCTTTGACTCTCGATGCCAATGGAACCAGTGGGGATGTCAATATCAATGATACAGTAACCATCACAACGGGAGCGGCCACCCTCACCGCCGATGACGCAATCATTTTTTCAGCATCAGGAGTACTCAACGCAACCGGGGCGGGCGATGTATCGCTCACTGCCAATACCAACACCTCAAATGGAAATAATAGTGATAACGTCGATATGACCAGCGGGTCTTCCATCGATGCTGGAAGTGGTACCATCACATTAACATCTACGGGATCAAGTTCAGGAAGCATTCTTCTGGCGCTGTTGACGACCACCAGTTCTTCTAATGCTGCGGTAACTCTTACCGTAGGCAACACGGTAGGAAACATTACCGATAATAATGCAGGGGCGACAAATGTCAGCGCGGTCAATGGGCGGTTGGTGATCGACGCGCTTTCGGGGGTCGGGTCTGCGAATGCTCTTGAGGTGGCAGTCGCGTCTGTAGATATTGATAACACCAACAGCAACAGCGTTGTCCTGGATATTGCAAGTGATCTTTCTATCGACAATATAACCAGCGCAAATCAGGTAAATATTTCAGGAACAGGAGCTATCACTCAAACAGGGGCCATCACCGCGGTAGGTTCAACGACTTTGGATATTGGCGCGGGGAATGACATCACCTTGACCAACGCATCGAACGATTTTGCTACGGTCGTGATTACGACAGGTAACAATGTCAGTGTGACCGACACCAATAACCTGATACTCACGGCTTCTACTATTAGTGGGACGGCAACGTTCAATGCAACGGGCAATTTAGATGTAAATGGAAATTTGACTGCATCTGGAACCACCACTCTCAATGCTGATTCAGATAAGAGTGGAGCTGGGACTTTGACTGTAGGAAGTGGTGTGACTGTAGACAGCAGTAATAACGCTGTAACACTCCAAGGTGCAGACATCGATCTTTCCTTAACCACTACTGCTATGGGGGTCGATTCGGGAACCGGTTTAACCACTCTTAATTTCACTAAAAACACCACCGGTGACGGCACTAACGTTTCAAAGATCACTGCCAATGCGTTGACCATCAACGTCACGGGCGACCTGACAGTCAATGGTGTCACCAGTGCTGAGCTGGCCGCCATCGGCAGCGGTGGTACCGGGTTGCTGACTTTGTATGCATCCAATGATATTAATTTTAGCACCACGGCTTCGGACCATGGCGGGGCGGTGACCCTCGAAGCGGACAATGACATCAACGTGAATGTGAATGTGACCAGCACCGGTGATTTATTAGCAGAAGCGGATCACGACAAAAATGGAGTTGGGAATTTTAATTTGAATTCGGGAACGGTGACCTCTTCAACCGGGAACATTGAGGTGACCGCAGTTGCTATCACAGAGACCGGAACTTTTTCTGCTTCTTCCGGGACGGTCACTAAAACGGAAACGGGAGCTGTAGATACCACCACGGCTGACCTGGTGGTAGCAGCTGACGAGGCGGGCGATGATGCTTTTCTAGTAAGTTTTAGTGCTCCGTCAACAGACGCCGGTTGTTAATTCGTAATATTTCTTTGGATGTCTCGCCGATATTTTTGGGTTGCAAGCAGGAACCACAGATGAAAAGCAAAACCAAATCCCCCCAACTCCTGTGGTGATGAACCTCAGCATTCATGCCCCGAAGGGGTACTTTGTGAAAGGGGGAACTTAAATGAATCCCCTCTTTTCTAAAGAGGGGCTGGGGTGATTTATTTTTTAGTAATTAAAATTTAAAATATATGCCCTCCAAAAAACGGCTCCTTCCCTATGCTGTAGACCTTAAAGAAAAAGCAAGGGAATTGCGTAACCGGCCCACTCCAGCAGAAAAACGATTCTGGAATGGTTTAAGGAAAATGCCATTTTACGAATCTTTAACCTTCAATCGACAAAAACCCATTGGAAACTTCATTGTCGATTTTTATTGCCATCGGATTCAACTGGTGGTTGAAATTGAGGGCGATAGCCATGGGCAAGTCGCTACTCAACATAAAGATATTGAGCGGACCCGGTTTTTGCAATCGCAGGGGTTGACCGTGCTTCGTTTTTCCAATTCGGAGGTTGAGAAAAGTTTAGAGGCTGTAATGGTGGAAATTGAAAGGTTTATTGAAAAAACCAAATCCCCCTAACCCCCTTTGTAAAAGGGGGAACTTTAATGGACCCCTCTTTTCCAAAGAGGGGCTGGGGTGATTCACCACAAAGGGCTGGGGTGATTATCTTTTGTAAAAGGGAGAGAGTCAATTGATCCCCTCTTTTTCAAAGTACCCCTTCGGGGCATTAAGAAATAGGATTAAATATCACAAGGGGGTGGGGTGATTCTCTATCGAGGAAGGGGAGGTTATATAAACCCCTGCATCTCTGGGGCGGGTAGCGGGTGATTTAAATACCGTGCCATTATTTGCTTGACTGGTTTTGTCATAAAAGATACCATTCTGCTTTACTATCCTTCCTTCTGATCTTGGTTTCCAGATTTTTTAAGGGTTTGAATTCAAAGGTCAACGATGATTTTTGATATTGAGGAAATCCCTGAAGGGGGATTAAATTTTGATATGCTCGCAGGTAAAGAGCAGTATGGAATTGAACAGTCGGATTGTTCCTTAACCGATGATGTGAAGGTTAAGGGGAAACTGACAAGGATAGAACGGGATATTTGTTTTGCAGGTGATTTGCAGGCATCGCTTCAGGTCACTTGCACACGGTGTTTAAAACCGTTTCCGTTTTCAGTTAAAAGTAAAATTCAGGTTCACTTTGTTCCGCGTGTGAAAGAACCTTCACCGGGCAGTGAAGTTGAAATTAGAGAAACAGATATTGAACAGGAAGTTTACGAAGAAGACCTGGTTGATTTAAGCGGTCCTATTCGAGATCAAATATTGTTGGAAGTGCCTTTGATTCGGTTGTGTCAGGAGGACTGCAAAGGCATTTGCTCTGAATGCGGCATTGATCTCAACTCGAAGCATTGTGATTGTAAAAACGAGGGGCAGATAGATCCTCGTTTTGCAGAATTGTTAAAATTAAAAGACAAGTTGAAATAGGGAGAAAAAATGGCAGTCCCAAAGAAAAAGACATCGAAGTCCAAACAGGGAAAAAGAAGGTCCCACTTGAGTCTCAGCACCCCGTCCTATATGGAGTGCCCTCAGTGCCATGAAATGGCGCGGCCTCACCATATTTGTGCTCATTGTGGTTATTATAAGGGCAAAGAAATAATGGAAGTAGAAGCGGTTTAAGTTTCTGCGGTTATTTCAAAATCCTCACTAAAGATTTCTCTGTAGTCCAGTTGAAAGGAAGGAGCCTGGGATGAAAATCGTGGTTGATGCCATGGGAGGCGACCATGCCCCGGAGGCCATAGTTGAAGGCGCTGTGCTGGCAGCCCGTGAATACAATACTAAGATCATCCTCACTGGTTTATCTGAACGGATTCAAGCGGAATTAGATAAGCACGACCCCGACCATGAATTGCCCATCGAGATAGTTCATGCAGAAGAAGTTGTCGAGATGCATGACATCCCTGGCAAGGTTCTTCGGTCAAAACGAAAATCTTCGATGAAGATTGGTTTGGATCTTTTAAAACAGGGGGAGGGTGCAGCCTTTGTCAGTGCGGGGAACACGGGTGCGGTTCTCGCGTACTCCACGGTAATCCTCCGACCTGTAAAAGGAGTGGATCGCCCAGCCATAGCCATTCAACTGCCTACATTAAAAGGAACCTCAATTCTCTTGGATGCTGGAGCAAATGTTGATTGTAAAACCAATCAACTTTTCCAGTTTGGAATAATGGGTCACGTTTTTGCAGAATACATTCTAGATAAAGAAAAGCCCAGTGTCGGGCTTTTGAGTATCGGCGAGGAAGATGGCAAGGGCAATGAAATCGTCAAAGAAACATTTCAAATGCTGAAAAACAGTCATATTAATTTTATAGGCAATCTGGAAGGCAAAGAGGTTTATCGCGGCAATGCAGATGTTATTGTCTGCGATGGTTTTACCGGGAACGTGGCTCTTAAAATCAGTGAAAGCCTTGCGGAAATGATAGGCACCAACCTCAAGCTTATGTTCCAGAGTAATTGGCTGAGCAAACTGGGTTACTTGCTTTTAAAACCGCAGCTGGTGGATTTCAAAAAAAAGGTGGATCATTCAGAAACAGGGGGAGCTCCTTTATTAGGAGTGAATGGAGTGGTTATTATTGCTCATGGCAGCTCTTCTCCAAAAGCTATCAAGAATGCCATTAACCGCGCTCATGAATTGAACGAAAAAAATATTATCGATCATATCAAACGAGATATTGAATTGAATCTTTCTGATGTTGAGAGTCCAAAAGGAACCATCTGGAAACAGATAAAAAATATTGCTTTTGGAAGTGAAGACACAGAAAAAAAGGGAGAAGACGTCCCTCCATCCACAGACTCAAAACCTAAAGAAACCTGATACTTTTCCTAAATGAATCCTACTTCAATTTTTAAAGCCGCAGTTGCGGGAACCGGGTCTTATGTGCCGGAGAAAATTTTAACCAATCAGGATTTGGAAAGTTCTCTCGCCACCTCTGATGAGTGGATTACAACTCGTACTGGAATCAAAGAGCGAAGGATTGCCGCAGAAAATGAGTCTGCTTCTACCCTGGCTGCCAAAGCCGCAAGCAAGGCATTAGATTCTGCCAGTGTGAGTCCGGATCTGGTGGATATGATCATTGTTTGCACGTCCAGTCCAGACGTATTGTTTCCGGCTACCGCCTGTTTTGTTCAAAAAGAATTGAAAGCGTTTAATTCAGCGGCGTACGATGTTTCTGCGGTTTGTTCGGGTTTTGTTTTCGGATTGTCAATTGCCGAACAATATCTTAAAGCAGGGCGCTATGAGCATATTCTGGTAATTGGAAGTGAAGTGAACTCAAGAATTGTGGATTGGTCTGACAGGTCCACCTGTATTCTTTTTGGTGATGGGGCAGGGGCGGTTTTGTTGAAGAGAACGGAACAGCAAGAACCTGTTGGAATTTTATCTTCACATATTTATTCAGACGGTGCCTTGACGGACCTCATCGCTGTTCCTGGTGGGATTGGTACGACTGGAATTAACAAAGAAGATATTGATGATAAAAATTATTTTATAAAAATGTCGGGCAATGCGACTTTTAAAGTAGCCGTAAAAAGAATGACAAATGTAATTCAAGAGGCTTTGGATTACAACGGTATGAAAGTAGAAGATGTTGATCATCTTATTCCACATCAAGCCAACAAAAGAATTATTAGCGCCGTAGCTGAAAAATTAAATTTTCCTGAGGAAAAAATTCACATGACAATTCAAAAATACGGAAACACTTCTGCCGCATCCATTCCAATAGGGATTGCAGATGCTAAAAGCGAAGGAAAAATTAATCCGGGGGATGTTTCGGTTTTGAGTGTTGTTGGTGCAGGTTTGACCTGGGGGGCTGCGGTGATCAAATGGTGAAAATAGCTTTTGTATTTCCGGGGCAGGGATCCCAATTCATTGGTATGGGTAAGGATTTTTATGACCATGCGCCAGAGGCCAGACTAATGTTTGAAGAGGCGAATGAGGTGCTTGGATATGACCTTGCAAGTATTTGTTTTAATGGCCCGGATGAGACTCTCAAATTGACTGAAAATACACAGCCTGCTTTGTTGATCCATAGTACAATGGCCTTGAAAATGCTAAGAGAAAATGGTATTAATTCCGTACTTGCTGCTGGCCACAGCCTCGGTGAATTTTCGGCATTGGTCGCTGCAGGAGCGCTGAAGTTTAAGGATGCTGTCCGCCTGGTGAGATTGCGAGGAAAATTTATGCAGGAGGCGGTTCCTGTGGGTGTGGGTTCTATGGCTGCAATTATCGGACTGCCTGTCGAATCCATTCAGGAATTATGTGATAAGGTTTCCAGCGAATCCAACCTTGTCCAACCCGCTAATTTAAATAGTCCTGTTCAGACTGTAATTGCCGGGCACAAGGAAGCCGTTGACCAAGTTTCACAAGATGCTTTAGCGGCAGGGGCGAAAAAAGCCGTTGTGCTACCTGTGAGCGCACCCTTTCATAGTGCGCTTATGAAGCCGGCAGAAATCAAGCTTCAAAAAGAGTTGGAAGATACTGAATTTTACGACCTGTCCTTTCCTGTTATCAATAATATCGAGGCAAAACCCATTACCAAAGGAATTGATGCAAGAGAATCTTTAGTGAAACAGGTATGTTCTCCGGTTCGCTGGTCTGAAACAATGCAATCAATTGCAGACCATAAAATTAATACGGTTGTGGAGTTAGGCTCTGGAAAAGTTTTGAGCGGATTAATGAGAAGATTTGATAAAAGCATTGATTGCTATCAGGTGGGCGATAGAGAATCGTTATCGCAAACGCTTACGGCATTAAAATAGGTAGCCTGGAGATAAAATGGAACTAAATGGAAAAATTGCTCTGATAACGGGTGGCGCGCAGGGAATAGGAAGAATCATCAGTGAAGAGTTGGCGAAGCAGGGTGCCCATGTTATTTTGGGGGATGTCAACTTGGAAGGCGCGGAAAAAACAGCTGAGGAAATAAAGGGAGCTGGAGGAAAAGCCTCTGCAGTCCGTATTGACGTTTCAAGTGCTGCGGATGTGCAAAGTGTTTTCAATTCGATTGTAAAAGAATATAAACCGGTCGACATTGTTGTTAATAATGCTGGCATCACTCGAGATGGATTGCTGGTGCGAATGAAAGAAGTCGACTGGGACCTTGTATTAAATATAAATTTGAAAGGTAGTTTTCTTTGTAGTCAGCAAGCTGCCAAACAAATGATGAAGCAGAAAAGCGGTGCAATTGTCAATATCGCATCCATTGTGGGAGTCATGGGAAATTTTGGCCAGGCAAATTATTCGGCTTCCAAGGCTGGATTAATTGGCTTTACCAAAACACTGGCCAGGGAGGTTGCACCTCGAGGCATTCGAGCCAACGCCGTAGCCCCTGGATTTATTGATACAGAGATGACTCGAGTTTTAGAAGAGTCGGTTAGAGAAAAATTAATAGAGCAAATTCCGCTTGCACGATTAGGGCAGCCGGAAGATGTAGCGCGTTGTGTTTCATTTTTAGTTTCAGAGAATGCCAGTTACATTACAGGGCAGGTAATAAATGTAAACGGTGGTATGTTGATGTAATTCCAACTA
>CAZECX010000126.1:0-9621 GCA_964510965.1 uncultured Nitrospina sp.
GAGCAATTGCTTGGAAGTGTGGAAACCGATAAAACCTGCGGCTCCGGTAACTAAAATTTTCATAATAAATGCATCTCTTTATTCGAAGCTTTTTTGAAAAAACGCGTCATGAGTTCATTGAAACCAATGGTTGCAAGTAATACCAAGGGAGGCAAACATGGAACTCTGTATCGAAGATCATAATCGATTTGATTTAGTGAATGAAAAAAAGCAAACAACACAATAAATATAAAGCATAAAAAAATAGTCCACCACTTTATTGTTGAAAGTCCACTGTGTTTTTTATAAAGCAAGACTATTGAAAATAGAGATAGCAAATAAATTGGTGCGAAAAATAGATAATTAAAAAACGAGTGGATTTTACTATATCCATTAAAGGTTATGGAAAAGAATGAAATAAATTTACAGAGTGTGATGAATAGATAATCAAAGATGTTAGTTGGAATAGAAAGAAATGTTTCTGGCCGATCAGCAACCACAACCCCCAATTTATAGTCATTAGCTAAAATAGCAATCCAAGTCTTAAAAAAGGAAAAAGGCCAATTTTCAGGTTCCAGCATTATATGGGAGTGAAAAAATAAAACGGATATTATTGCGATGCAGGAAAAAAGAGTGAGCCCAAAAATCAGACGGTTTCTTTTGTTTTCATCGCTGCTACCGAGTTTAAAAAAGAAACCAAACAATATTGCAAGAAATATGAAAACTACTAAAGGTGGGGAGGCGGGCCTAAAAAATAAGGTTATAGCCAACAATATTAATCCAATAGCAATTCGTTTCTGTGGTCTTGTAGGTTCTTGAAAAAGACTTATTGAAAGAAAAATCATTGAAAAACAAATAGCCGTAAACAATATGTCAGAGAGTACGTAGCGTGTCCACATGAAGAATTCGTAACAACAGATGAGTGCTAAGCTTGCAAAAATGATGGAAACAAAATTTCGATTAACAAGATTAGTAATTTTTAAAGTTAGTACTAAAATATATACAGCTGCAATATAGTTTATCACTACAATTCCGATACCCCATTTATCGCTAAGTATTACTTTCGATATTGCTACAATAGATACCCATGCAGAATATAGAGCAATAGGGGCTACATCTTCTGTGTTTGCCAAAAAATTAAAATAATTAAAGTCATATTTTATAAGAAGGTCGCCAAGATAAGAGTATGAGCCTGAATCGGGAGAAAACTTGACACCTTTCTTAAGTATCCAAAAAGCCCAAATTATTCCTGCTAGGATGATACTAACGCTTTGTATTTTTTTAGTTTGGTTGTTTTCTTTCATGGAAGAAAAAGATTCGAAGTTAAATTTAGTTTTTCTCGCCAATTATTAACTGATGTGTTTATGCCCGATAAACCGACGAGGCTGCCATTAAAATAAAAGAGGGCCAATTTCGAACTTCAATGCAGATTTTGATATCTATTTTAGACTTATCTTATAGTTCAGCGTCCAATATAAAAGAAATGCTTATAAAGTATCTGAACTGCCCCAGGTGTGTCGCCAGTTGTTAGCTTTGAAAATAAAGCTGGGTAAATTATCTACCAGAGGAAAAAAAATAGTTTTAAACCGGTGAGTAGTTTGTAAAAACCCAAAAGCTCTTAAAACTGCAAAAAGCTTTGAATTCTTATCCACCATACAACCAATGATTTCCATATCCATTTTATTAGCCAAAAGAATTTGATGCTTTACGATGGCAGAAAGAGTTTCGTCTTCGAATTCGGGAAGTGTTGATGCGTCTAAAATAGCTAATCCATTTAACCCCTGCATATTCATCTTTCCACATATACCCCATCCAACTATCTGACTTTCTTTTTTTGCAATTACAAAGTGATGTTGTTCCTTGGCTTTAAAAAAACCACGATATTTCCAATTCAAATGAGCTGAATCTTTTAAGACCTCATATTTGGAGAATCTTTTTTTTACTTCAGCGATAACTTCTATTTCTTGGGGAAACTCATCGACATCATGCACGACAATAGAAGAATCATATCTTATTTTATAGGAATTCAGCCTTAGGTATAGTTTGCTTGTCCATTTCCCAATTCCTGTTGTCCAGATACTGGCCCAACTCAGACATGGAATTTTTTGAAGTATTTTCCCTGGGTTTAATGGGAGTGCAAGTACTGGGGAGTCACCAACTAAAGTATAACCTAATTTCATTTCGGTTTTTAATACCGACTCGCGAACGGTATAACCAAAAATAAAATGACCACCATACTTAGGAAGTTCTTTAAAAGCTAATCTGGTCAGATTTTTATAAATTCCCTTACCACGATACGCTGTCGTTGTCATGGCAGTGCTAGCTAAGAAACCAGTATATTTTTTATTAAAACCATCAATAGTTTGTCTTAAAAAGCTAAGAGAACTGATGATTTTTTTTCCGTCACAAACGACTAGTTGAACCCCTGGGCCTGAGGGGCTAGTTTCAATCCAATGTGCAAGTCGGTTAAAAACGCCCTGAAAATCCTCTTCAGGAAAAGATTCCTTAAATAATCCCTCTAACTTATCCAAGTCAGCTGGTTTCTGAAGTAATCGATAGGTTAAACCCTGGATTTGGGTTTCAATCGTCATTTGTATCTAAATACCAAACACACATGTTTCCTTTTTCGTCCAATTCAACAGTATCAGGAACTTCCCAATCTGGGTTCCATTTTAGCCTGTCTTTCAAAGAAAAATTTGACTGTAGTAGTATTCTGTTTTGCTCTCTCTTAATTATAGTTCCTTCGTAAAAAGATATTTTACCAATATCAGTGAGAGCGGTGTAGAGCGGTTTTGCTCTGCCAGAAATTTCTCCACTATGAACTACCTCTTTAGTAAGTCTTAATCCGGTATCTACGCTTGTACGAAAATGAGCCATACCAATCAAAGGAATACAATGGAAGAGATAATGGCACTCTATATTCAAGTATCGAAGCTCATTGAAAAGTTCAATGAGAATATTTGCCTCGTCATTGAAATCCTTTAAAACGACAGTTTGATTGTAAATTCTCACTCCTGCTTCATTAATTCGTTTAAGAGCGTCACGTGATTCGGGAAATAACTCATCAATATGATTTACTTGGGTTGCCATTTCAATACTCACTCCATTTCTAGGAGTGATGGCTCGAATCAATTCCTTGTTAATCCTTGGAGGATCTTGAAGAGGAATCCTTGTCCCGACTCTGATGACCCTTATTTGTGGGGCATACTGGATAATCAAGTCAATTAAAATCTTTAGCCGGTCTACCACCATAAAAGGATCCCCACCAGTTATAAGAACCTCTCTGACGTTATCCTTTCGCTCGCCCGAGCCGATAAAACGGGCGATTAACTCTAAATCCTCTACTCTCAAATTTAACTTATCGTAGTTGCTTCTTAGGCACCATCGGCAATGAGCAGCGCAAATGGTAGTGGGCTCAACTGCAATACTTCTACGATATAGCCGCTCCAAACCCTTTAATGGTTTACCTTCAAAAAGAGGAAATGTTTCTGCTTCATAGTGGCGTCGATTATTTTCCGGAGTGTTGTCTCCTTCTCTTGAATCAATGAGATATTGGCTTTCTATAATATGAATGAGAGACTTGTTATTGGTTTGATGGGCTTCTTCGAGTTTCTTTTGCAAAAAAGAGCCTAATTTTTCAACAAAAATTCCGTCTTTAAGTCCGGCCATTATATGATCACCTTGATTTTTTGATTACGTTACCAGGGTTTCCTGCCACAGTTGTATCTGGAGAGACATCTTTCAGAATAACCGAGCCCAGCCCAATTATTGCGTTTTCACCTATATTAATATCGGAATTAATTGTTGAGTTGGGAGAGATCCATACCTTAGATCCTATAAAACAATTTTGGCATAATATAGATCCGGCTGCTATTAGTGTCTTTTCTTGTACTTGACTATTTTGTCCTACATGTACGAGATCATCTAACTTTACATCATTTTCGATCGAAGTCGCACCTAGTCCTGGTCGTTCGATAGTGCAATTAGACCCAATCCAAACACGGTCACCAATATAAATTGAACCGAGCGGAGGAAAATGTACTATATCATCTTCGACATTAATAAACTTAAAGCCCTCACTCCCAATGGTAGTATTACTTTTAACAACGCAATTTTCTCCAACAACCACTCTGCCAGCCAATACGACATTAGCCATGATCTTGGTTCCTTGACCAATTTTTACCTCCGCCCCAATAATTGAATGAGGCCCTACGGAAACGTTTTCTTCAACTTCAGCATCTGGATGCAACACGGCTTTTTCATGAATTTCAACGGAAAATTCTGCCACAAAAAATTTATTTAAAATCCTTATAAAGTCCTCTTGTGGGTTTTGAGATTCAATGACTGTGCAAGATATTTCTCCACCTGCCCCAATGGGCACAAAGACCAGCAATTCCGAGTAATTTTCTAGTTTCGAAGACTCAACCTCTTCAAGGGTAGTACAAAAAATCATGGTATTTTCTTCTAACTTCTTGGTTCTAGCAGGGCCATAAATTGGACAGTTTCGTCCCTTAAACTCCAAGTTTAGAAAATTTGCAATTTCTTCAGCATAAATGGCTTCTGTCTTTTTTTTATACATGATCCCAAAAAGTTTTAGTAAATCTTTTTAACACGTTGAGTTTTTCCCTTTACTCTTGGAAGGCTCCCTTCGTTAAGTAATTCAATTATAGGCCGAAATCCAAGTTTATTTCGAAAAACTTTTTCCAAGTTTAATTTTAATTGTTTCAATAACGCCTTATTTAAATCTAAGCGGTGCTCCGCCTTAAGAAAAAGGCTATCGTGCGGAGGAGGTGTTTTTAAAATAATTTGAAATTCGCCATTCAATTGACCTAGGAATTCAGATAAAATTTCTTCAATAGCTGAAGGGAATACATTGACACCTCCTACAACGATCATATCGTCAGATCGGCCTTGAACATTAATCCGCAACCCTCGACGTCCACAAATACAGGGGTTAGTGCCAACAACTTCAATTGTGTCTCCGGTTCGATACCGGATTAGTGGTTGCGTTTCTTTAAAAATATTTGTGAGGACCAATTCGCCAATTGCTCCTGACTCTAAAGGGACATTTTTGTCCGAAGAGAAATCGTACAGCTCTACAAACAGGGACCCTCCTACCATAAGATGAAAACCATCACGGGCTTCACACTCGGAACCCATAATGCTGAGAACTTCTGAAAGGCCGTAGTTGGCATTCATAGCCTTAATTCCCCAATCCTGCTCTATACGTGCCCGTTTTCCCGGGTATTGAAGTCCAGGCTCTGCTCCAAAAAGACCCAGCTTCAGAGGTAAATCTTTGGGGTTCAGGCCAAACTCCACGGTTACAATATCCCATAACTTAGTCAAGTAGGATGGTGTGCAATGAATGGCTGTGACTCCAAGGGAAATAATCATTTCTATCAATGCATTAGAGTTTCCTACACCATAAGGCACTACCGAAGCTCCGGTAGCCTCTAAGCATTGATGGTCCGTGAGGCCGCCTGACCACATACAATAATTTAGGCAATGAACAACAATATCATCTGGCTTGAGTCCTGCCGCTTGGAAGGCTCTACCACCGCTATTGACCGCATCTTTTATATCTCTTTTTGTTAAAAGAATGGTAAGGGGCTTACTAGTAGTTCCTGATGTTTTGTGAACCCGGTTGATTTCATTTAACTCAACGCAAACATTACTCCCAAAAGGAGGATAATTTTTCTGGTCGGTCAAAAGATCCATCTTTGTTGTAAAAGGAAGCTCTGATACAGACCCGGCCTTGGAGGCTGCCGTCAATTCTTTTTTTCCTATATGATTTTGGTAAAACTGGCTTCGTTCGTTGATCCATTCTAGTTGGGAAACTATCCGAACTCGCTCAACTTTTTCATGGAGCTCCGAGGGATCCATATAATCTATGGAGTTTCCTTCAAGACCAAGATCTATTTCTTTTTTAATTTGCGTAGTCAATTAACTCTCAAAATAATGTTGCTATTTTTTGGAATGATTATGAGGCTACTTAGCTTTTAATTGTGAAAGGTTAACGAATTTATATAAGAGTAAGTTAAACTCTAACTTCAAGACTTTGCTATATACTCCATAGATAATGAGCAAGTACTACCCTTGTGTTATTGTAACCTTGAATACAATTATGATAAAATTTTTTCTAATAATTTTGTACTATAACTACATTCCCAAGGAAAACTAATTGAAATATAGTGAATTGACCATTTGTGTTCCCGCCTACAATGATGTCACAAGAATTAAAACCTCCTTATAGGGATTTAGGGTTAAATTCGAGGAGCATAAAAACTTCAAAGTCAATTTTTGCTGATTTGCTTCTTGAAAATTTTAGTAATGAGTGTTCTATTTTTTGGGATCTTATTTGTGCGGAAGGGAATTGATTATGCGAATTGACCACGCTGAATCCTACAAAGATTTTGGGGAACAGTTTTTAGTTGACTCAAAAATTGATGGATATTTTGGCTCACAAGAAATGCTGAGAGATATCATTTACCCATTTGACTTAAGAAGAATTAAAGGGAAAGCGGTTATGGAAGTAGGGTGTGGAAGTGGAAGGATACTCAAAAATCTGCTCGAGTGTGAACCCGAAAAAATTATCGCTGTTGAACCCTCTGTCGCAATTGATGTTGCGAAGAGAAATAATGTAGACGCATTAGAAAAAGTTGAATTCGACAATATTAAAGCTGAGGATATTGATAGGAGATATGAGATTGACTTCTGTTTTTCAATAGGTGTTCTTCATCACATACCAAATGCTGATATCGCAGTTAGAAACATCTATCGTGCGCTTAAAACAGGGGGGGAATTTGTTTTATGGGTATACGGCCATGAGGGAAACGAAATTTATCTAGCAATTTTTAATAATTTAAGACGGATTACGCGGATCCTTCCAGATTCTATGCTTCGAATTTTGTGCTCGATTTTAAATTTGTTTTGTTCTTTTTACATTATTTTGGTAAAAGTTTTTCCTCTTCCACTAAAAGAATATATGCTAAAGGACTTTCAAAAAGACTCTTGGGAAAAGAGAAATTACGTGATTTTTGATCAGCTCAACCCCTCATTTGCAAAGTACTACAAAAGGGATGAAGTCGAGAGCCTATTGAAGAATGCTGGTTTTTCGATTGTAGATATAGTTCATAGGCACAGTTACTCTTGGACTGTTATTGCAAAGAAAAATTAATGCTCAAACCGATTTTAATTGTTTGAGCTTATAACATGCGGTAAAAATAAAACCCTGAGGAAAACTAGTTGAAATATAATGACCTGACAATTTGTGTACCCGCCTACAATGAAGCCTCTGGAATCAAAACTACCTTAGAGGGATTAAGAGAAAAATTTCCTGATGCCGAAATTATCGTGGTTAATGATGGTTCTACGGATGAAACCTATGGTCTAGCAAGGTCTGTGGAAGGCGTCGTTGTGTTGTCTCATAACCGAAATCGTGGTTACGGAGCATCCCTGAAAACTGCCATTCGAAGTTCTAGGGGAGCAGTCATAGCTTGGTTCGATGCTGATGGCCAACACCGACCTAATGATTTGGAGAAAATCATTCAACCAATTTTGCTAGGTGAGATGGATATGGTTATTGGTGCTAGAGGGGAAGGGTCGGACATAAGACCGGATCGTGTGCCAGGAAAATTACTATTGAAATTCGTTGCGGAATTAATAGTCGGCGAGTCTATTCCAGACTTGAACTCTGGGCTCAGATGTTTTAAGTCTGAAGTTATAAAACGTTATCTACATCTACTTCCTGAAGGTTTTTCTGCGTCGACTACTTCGACGCTCCTTATGAAAAAGCGAGGGTACCGCATGGAGTTTGTGAATATAATATCCAACAAGAGGGAAGGGGAATCCAAGGTTAACATAGTCTATGACGGGCTGGGTACCTTGGTGCTTATTGTCCGGATTCTCATTCTTTTTAATGCGTTACCTTTTTTTTCAATATTGGGTTTCCTGCAAGTCACTCTCGGGTTATTTTGGGGTTTATGGCATCTCAGTAGTGGTGGATTTTCAGTTTTTGCATCAACCCTGATAATTTCCGGAGTGCTGACTTTTTTTATGGGACTTATCTGTGACCAGATAACAGAACTTAGAAAAGAGCGTCTTGAAAAATAATTCTATTTTAAATTTTTGCATGTTGTTTAGCGAATATTTGATGAATAGTTATTGACGTATGGTTGCCTTGATGAACTCTGTTTTTGTCTGCGTAGTCTATCAGATCTTTTAATTCCTTAGTCATCTCATGTTCAAAGTATTCGCCAGTAGCATGTCGAGATAAAATTATTATTAACTTACCTGATTTTCATTGGGATGGCTGCTTCTATAAAATATTCTCATATTAAATAGGATATAAAAAAAATGAAGGCAATAGTTTTGGTAACGTTATGCAGTCTGATTGGTGTCATAGGGCAGGTGCTTATCAAATATAGTTTGCAGAGGAACGATGGTCTTTGGAAGAAGGATCTCAGCATCTTATCCAATTCCATATTGTGGTTTCAGAATCCCTATTTAATAGCAAGTATAGTGGTGTGCGCCGTAGGAGCAATATTTTATTTCTACCTTCTAGGGAAATATGAGCTTTCTCATTTTTATCCGTTAACGGCTTCAGCTTACATTTTTGCTTTTCTTGCTGGAGTATATTTTTTCCAAGAACAGGTAACTTTATCTAAGATTGTCGGCTTAGTAGTAATTTGTATTGGAATTGTTATAATAACCTTTTAAAGGTTGATTCCTGACTTTAGGAGACTTGCAAAATTACCTTCCTTTGAGTAGAAGTAGCCTGCAACCTCAATTCGAAACTTCCAACTGATTTTGTATTGATAAATCCTTAACTCATAACACTATGTGTGGAATTGTTGGATACTTTGACTACCAGAAGTTAGGCTTTCAGTTATCATCCAAAAAATTTAACCAGATGATAGACTCCATGTTCCATCGTGGTCCGGATGGAAGAGGATGCTATCAAGAACCTGGTATAGGCCTTGGGCATCGGCGATTGGCGATTTTGGATATTGATGGCGACCGTGCTGGTCAACCTATGGCTGCTCAAGGACATGGGGTTTGGTTAACTTATAATGGTGAAATTTATAACTATCGTGAGCTGAAAAAGGAGCTTGCGACGCTCGGGCATAACTTTAATACCACTTCTGATACCGAAGTGCTTCTTCATGCCTATCTAGAGTGGGGATTGGAATGTCTCCAAAAGTTAAACGGTATTTTTGCTTTTGCAATCTGGGATAAACCAAAAGCAAGACTATGGCTGGTTCGAGATCCTTTTGGTGTTAAACCGCTATTTTTTTCTGACTGGAAAGATAAAATTATTTTTGGATCGGAGATCCCCTCTCTTTTCCATTTCCCTGGATTTCCCAAAGAATATGACCCTTTCGGAATGGACTCGTTTTTTACCTTTGGTTATGTTCCTGCACCCATGACAGCTTATAAGAATATTAAACAATTATTGCCTGGTGAGTTTTTACTGATTGAACATGGAAAAAAAATATTTAAAAAATACTGGGATCTTCCTCTTTCTGTTTCAAAATTAAATGGTTCTGACAACGAACTCCGTGAAGAATTCAAGAGACTGCTTAAGCAAGCGGTCGAGAGGCAGATGGTATCTGATGTAGAGTTAGGAGCTTTTTTGTCAAG
>CAZECX010000127.1:0-9538 GCA_964510965.1 uncultured Nitrospina sp.
TCAGCAAACTTTCAGCGGACTAAAACAGGACGTAATGGACGAAGCCGAAGGCCTGAAACAATCGGTCAACGTCGATGCCCTGGAACAGGATATAGGCGCGGCCACCAAAATCGATGTCGATGTCAACCTCTCCGAAATGGATCTGGATATCTCCGGCGATATCAAAAAAGACGTCTAGCAGGCCGGCGAGCCGCCGGAGGCATATAGGTCAAAACCTTTTTGAGCGAACAGTACCCTCAAGCTCCTGGCTCTTGTTATCCTCCCCACGAGAAAAATATCTTGCCAAAACAATTACCGTATAGCGTCCACCTTTTGAGTCCAGCGTCACGCTGGCGCCTAATAGCGCATGATTAGTTCGGTTTCATTTCATCCCTTCATTTCCCATTTTCCACCTGCTTTGTTTGTTGCGGGGCTGGCATTGCTGTATCTGGCCAAAAAGAGAAACGACCCGAAACTAAATTCCGCCGCGAGTTTTAATTTGAGTTTGGGACTGCTGGCTGCAGTGGTCGCTAGTTTTTCGGGAATGATGTCGGTCGATATCAGCCTACGAACCACCGTTGATGTGGAAGGACACCAGGGCTATTCCTTCCTGTTTACCATTCTCTATGGTTTTGCTGTGGGCTATTCTTATACCAAAGCTTTTTCTAAAACCGCTCAAGGTTTTTATATCGTCGGATTGGTGACCATGTGCATTTGCCTTTTTACCGGATACCAATTAGTTTTTTAGAAAGGGTACCCCTTACAGGGGAGGAAGCATTTATAAACCGAGCGTAAAAAGCCTGACTATGGCTTAAGCTTTTTGGGCATAGACTTATTTGCCCCACGCAGAGTGGGGAACATCGAACCGATGAACCAGTTCGCCGCCGTAATACCCTGTGTTGAGTATGCAATAAAGTCCGGCTACCAACGCCAGAAAGTAAACCACTCGGCCGAGTGTGTTGCGGAAGTAGCGGGAAACCAGCATCGCGACGAGGAACGTACCCGCTGTGAGAAAAGCAAAACGTAGATGGCTGGAAAGAAAGTCTTTAAATTTTTCAGTGCTTTCCAAACTCAACATCCCCAGAAAACCTACAATCAAAACCGGGAAGATACACCAGAACCCCAACCGAATGTTGAACCGACCCGCCGATTCAACAATCTCTTCTTTTTTCAGGCTGCCATAAATTTCAAACACGACCCCACTGGTTAGCAAGGCAACAGGGAAATGAACAATTAAAGGATGCAACTTCGCAAAAAAGGTCATTTGGATTTCGTAGATTTTTTACCCGTGTTTCTGCGCAGATCCAATTCTGCCAACATAATGCCCGCCGCAACCGAAACATTTAAGGACTGCATTTCCCCTTTTCCCGGAATGTTGACGAGGGTATCACAGCGTCGTTTCACCCGATCCGAAAGTCCCTCTTGTTCATTTCCAAGTACAAGGACAGCGGGAAAAGTAATTTTTGCCGAGCGAAGGGATTCTTTCCCACTCGGGTCGGCGCCAACCACCCACCAACCCTGCTCACGACAATCTCTTAAAGAAGAAGACAAGTCGCTGCTATTATAAACGGGAACGGATTCCCAACCTCCTTCGGCCATTCTTGCAGCGGAAGGTGTGATGCCCGTTACCGTTCCGGTGCCAGGGACTATCAAACCTTTAGCAGAAAAATACGCACAGCTTCTAAGGATGGCCCCTTGGTTATGAGGATTTTCGATTCCATCAAGGGCAACCACTATTCCGTTTTCAGGAATGCTGCCACGAATCAATTTGTGCACTGAATCACAAGGACGAGGGCGGACCACCATAACAACGCCTTCATGATGTGTTCCCGAGGCCACTTTATTTAGCGATTCCTGATCCAACTGACGAAATGGAAGTTTCTTTTCAGCACACCAAGATTTCACCGCTTTCAATTCGGTTGCACGGCTTCGGCTGAAAAATAAGCGCAATAAACTTTCGGGACGTTTTTTAAACGCACTCATGCAGGCGTTCCAACCATAAAGAGTGAACTCTTCCTGCTTCTTGTGCTTGGCCCGGTCCCGATCGGAATGGGTTTTCTTAAATGTTTTGGGTTCTCTATTTGGCATAGGGCCTAAAGGTCTTTTCCTTGTCTCGAGACAAAATTATTAAAGCATGATAACTAGATATTTTTTTATTTTTGAATTCAAAAACGATTCCATCTAGAAGCATGGCGATTGTGAAATCCAACAAACCTCTGACCAATTACCAGCGGCGGTTCGCCGCTAGCCGTGACCGCCCATCATGAACTCTTCGTTGTCATCGAATCGGAGGGGACTCTCGTTCTGGAAAAACTCTTCAACTTTTTCCATTACTTCGGTGGTTGTGCTGCACTCAAACATATTCTTTCTGAATTTTGCGGCTCCCGGATTTCCGAACGCAAGCCATGCTGAGAATTTTCTAAGCAGGATGAGTGAAAAACGCGTGTCGTAATATTCTTGCAAACTATTCTGGTAGCGACGGATTATATTCAGGCAAGAGCTGTCGTTATTCAATCCAATACATTCATTAAAAATTCCGGGATTACGTAAAGCACCCCTTCCTATCATGACCGCATCGACTTTTGATTCTTCCAGCCTCTGCATAGCCTGCTCAGAACTACGGATATCTCCATTACCAATGATTGGAATTTTGGCCTTTTCTTTAACTTCGGCAATCATGTTCCAATTGGCTTTACCTTCGTAGCCCTGGGCTCGAGTCCGCCCATGAATCGCTACCCATTCACACCCTGAGTTGTAGGCCGCCTTGACACATTCATGTATCGTCAGTTCTTCTTCGTTCCAACCGGTGCGCATTTTCACTGTAAGTGGAAGTCGGATTCCCTTTTTGATTTCAGAAAGAAATTTTTCCAAATAAACAGGATCACGTAAAAGAGCAGCACCACAACCTTTTTTAACTACTTTTTTTACAGGACAGCCAAGGTTGATATCAACGAAATGCGCTCCTGTAGATTCCACGAATTCAGACGCACGAACAATATCTTCTGCCGATTCTCCGAATAACTGAATACCCGTAATAGATTTGCTCTCTGGATGTACCCGCATCATTTTTCGGGTTTTTTCAGAGTTATAAAATAGCCCTTTTGCTGAAACCAGTTCTGAAATTAAAACCCCTGCATTCATTTCATCCATCAACTGCCGGAAACAAACATCGGTGATACCCGCCATGGGTGCCAGCCAGAAGGCGCTTCGAGCCCTGGCAAAGAGGCCCTCGGCCTCTTGAATTGGGTTTTCCAAAACGGGGGTTGCTATAGAATTCATTTGTTTTTTGCTGCTTTTAATAAAGGTTCAAAATGTGAAGGAGGTTCCACCCTGAATTCCATAGTCCGATCAAAGCACTGAAATTCGAGACTCCACGCGTGCAATCCATATTGATAGTTTTCTTCACTTCCTTGCCCATAAACCTGATCATTATAAACGGGCAACCCACAACTTGAAAGATGAACACGAATTTGATTTGTTCTTCCTGAAAGAGGGATAACTTTTAAAAGGGATAGTCCGTTTTTTGAAGCGAGCCATTGAACTTCTGTTTTTGCTGCTTTTGCCTTCTTAATCTGATCTCCTACACCTCTATGCGATCCGTTTAAAACACCAATGGGTGCATCGATACAAAAATTTTTATTCTCAGGCTCCCCTTCCACCAAAGCGAGGTATTCCTTTTTTATTCTATGGCTCTTGAACTCATTCATCAGGACACCTGCTGCATCACGCGTCCTGGCAAAAACGATAACACCTGTTGTTGTCGCATCCAATCTTTGCACCGGTCTTGGAGTTTCTTTCGGGTACAATTGTTTCAAAATTTCTGTCATGCTGTTTTGGAAATAACGCCCACTGGGGTGAACCGGGATCGGAGCAGGTTTATTGAAAACCCGTATATGAGAATCCTGATAAACAACTTTTAAGCTTCGATTGGCAGGGGGCTCCTGTCGCATGCCCGCGTGGGTAATAATGCGATCCCCTTCTTGCAGAACATAACCTATCTTTGCAGTCACACCATTTACCGAAATATCTCCATTATTCATTTGAGCAATCCAAGCTTTTTTGGACTGATACGGAAAACGCTTGGCAAAATATTCTTCAATGGGAAGCCCACAATACTGGGGCGAGGGTGAAGATTGATAAATCTGCTGGCTGGCCGGAGGTTGATATAAGTTACTCGGCGTAGGGCCAGCAGGTCTATTCATCATTTCTAAACAAAATGGCTCAGACATATTTGCAAGATACTTTTTTAAAGAAAAATTTAAAAAACTTCAATCCAGAAGCCCTTGGGTAATTGTGTTGCAGGACAGGAATTGGCCTATTACAAGCGGCGGTTCGCCCACTCCCGTGGGAGGAAAATAGCTATAGTAACAAGCTAGAAAACCTATGCCTGCTTTTCGGGCCTAGACCAGTTGGCCTCACGCCTAGTGGCTTAGTTCCATTGAGGGTTTACGGGAGCTTGAACCAGGTATTCGTAATCTTTGCCGAGGGAACGCACTACATTTGCCCAGATGCCGTCTTCATTTTCCTGAAAAACAAATTCACTACAAGCCGGGGAAGTCAACCAGCTAAGTCGAGTCATTTCACCTGCCAGTTGACCGGCACCCCAACCGGAGTAGCCCAAATAAAAACGTATATTTTTTTCGGGATTCTTAATACGGGTCATTAAATTATCAAGCAGTTCCCAACTCATTCCCAGATAGACACCGTCGCAAATGGTTTCCAGTTCTGGCATAGGTTCTTCAGATCGACAAAGATAAAACACCTGTGAGGGCGAGACCGGTCCACCCACATATATTTTTCCTGAAGGAAACCCAGACATTCCCATTTCCGCAAAAACTTCTTTGGAATCTATAGGGGCGGATCGATTTATCACAAGCCCAAAAGAACCCTCGTCATCGTGGTTGCACAACAGAACCACCGTGCGGGAAAAGTTGGGGTCAGGCAACACCGGGTTGGCAATCAGGAAATACCCTTTACCATATTCTTCATTGGATGGCTCTGGCATAGCTGCTATTACAAATTTAAGGATTGAAGTTTTTTAAAATTACGTCCGACCTTTGCCTCTTCTTTTCCTTCTGTAGATGCAAAATTATTATCGAGAGCAATGCTAACGAGTTCGGGAAACATTTTTGAGGTGGCCAATGCCAGAATTCCTTCATCACCAATTTCGTTCTGGGCCAGATCCAAATCTTCTAGTTTATCTAATTCATTTTCCTTGGCCATGATTTTCGCGCCTTCATCCTTAATATAATTCCGGTACAGGTTGAGTGATTTCACCTTTTTAAAAACTTTGGATTTTATTAGATGGCGCACCCCTTCCGGACCAATATCATTGCCACCCAACTCTATCCAATTGACCTTGGCAAACAGGTCAGATTCTGCAAGCATTTTTACTCCATCATCGCCTATACGGTTTCCCCCTAAATTAAGTCTCCGCACTTTTGCCACACGTTCATCACGAGTAATAAGGGTCATTCCATTGGGACCGACACAATAACCTTTCAGGTTCAATTCTTTACCGTCTGTACTCAAGGTTTCTTCAACAACCTTATCCATGGTTTCGCGTAGTTTGTCGCCTGTCAAACTACAGGGTTCGGCAGGTTTATATATTTCAAAATGAGTGATTGATGGCATTTGGACCCCTTATATTTTTGGAATAGCGTTAACCCTTAAAAAATATGAAATTAACACTCTAAAGGCTATAAATATTGATTAAAAAAAACCAACAAAAAGAACTAATTCGATTGCAAACAGGCTATTATAAGGTTGACAGAAAATCAATTATATTTTAGATTTCAGAGTTTCACTCAATGCTTTGGTGTGTCCGCCATTTGGTAAGACGGATAACAGCAGGGAACAACAATATTCTTATAATTTGCAGATCGCTTTGATAAAGGGGCAAGGGTATGAAACTGGATTTTGACAAAATGGGGGGGTTGGTTCCGGCAATAATTCAAGATGCAGAGACCGGGAAAGTATTAATGCTCGCCTATATGAATACCATTGCCTGGGAAAAGACCCTGGAAACTGGAAAAGCATGGTTCTATAGCCGGTCAAGGGACAAACAATGGATGAAGGGAGAAGAAAGCGGCAACGTCCAAATTGTAAAGGAAGTGTTTGTAGATTGCGATGACGATACCGTACTTCTGAAAGTTGAGCAGGTAGGTAAAGCAGCTTGCCATAAAGGGTACACCAGTTGTTTTTTTAGAAAAGTTGACGGTGACGTGGAAATCGTAGAAGAGAAAGTCTTCGACCCAGAAAAAGTTTATAAAAAATAAACCGAAATTTTAAATCTAATTTAGAAGAAAGAAGTCAATCCATGAGCGGCAATGTATTAAAACTAGGAATTCCCAAAGGCAGTCTGGAAGAAGCCACAGTCAAACTTTTTGGACGCGCTGGATATAACATTAGAATCAAAAGCCGATCCTATTTCCCCAGCATTGATGATGTTGAAATTGAATGCATGTTGATACGTGCTCAGGAAATTGCTCGCTATGTTGCAGACGGAGTTCTCGATGCTGGGCTCACCGGAAAAGACTGGATCATGGAAAATCGCGCCGATGTTGAAGAAATTGCCCCATTGGTATATTCGAAAGTTTCTGCAAGGCCCGTCCGATGGGTTTTGGCTGTGCCCAACGATTCATCTATCCAAAACGCAAAAGACCTGCAAGGAAAACGAATTGCCACCGAAGTCGTTAACCTGACAACAGATTGGTTGAAAGGACATGGAGTCACCGCCAATGTTGAATTTTCCTGGGGAGCTACAGAAGTAAAAGCCCCTAAGTTAGTCGATGCCATAGTTGAAGTTACAGAAACCGGGTCTTCCCTCAAAGCAAACAATTTGAGAATTGTCGATACATTAATGGAATCTACAACCCGCTTCATAATGAATAAGACAGCCAGTAAGGATACATGGAAACGCAACAAAGTCGACCGTCTTGTATTGATGCTACAGGGCGCCATGGCTGCAAACGGCAAGGTAGGCCTGATGCTCAATGCCCCCAAAACCAAGTTGGACGAAATCGTTAAGATTTTTCCGCCGGGTAAAAAACCCACGGTGTCCGAACTTAATAATTCAGATTGGGTGGCCATCAATGTGATTCTCGAAGAAAAATTAGTTAGAGATATAGTTCCCGATCTTAAAAAAGCCGGTTCCGAAGATATAGTTGAATATCCCTTAAACAAAATCATCCACTAGTGGCCAGCATTATGCTGGACTCAGTGGGTCGGTTCTCGTCGGCCTCACAACTATTGTATAGCCTTTAACTATAATATTTCCTCCCACGTAGTGGGCGGCCACAGGCAATGGGTCGTGGCATTTTTAATGCAGACCATAGTCTTTGCCCTTCTAGAGATAATTCCAGGTATTTCCTTCCATGCAAGAAAACACTGAATCGGAAAAACCAGAAGACTCAGAGATTCCTGAAAACCAAGAGGAAGTACCTGATGAAAAAACCACTTCTGAGTCCACTGGCTCCCCTGAAACCAATCCACATTTTGAGGAGCATGAAGGAGAAGTCCTCCCCCCTGAAAAGAAAAAAGGCAGTGGCTGCGGATTTTTCATTTTCATTTTTTTGCTATTAACGGGTGGAAGCGGGTACCTTTATTACACCCATCAAATTCCACCACAAATCAGAGAATGGGTTGAACCACTAATAAAACCCTTAGAGCAGCAACTCGCCAAAGTGGCACCTGGTCTCGCACCTCGTTCTTCTGAAAAACGGGTGTCTCAGGTTGAAGAAAAAAATATAGCCTCCACCATCCACAAAGAGATTCCAGTGGTTGAAGAAAAGTCGGCAATTGCAACAAATCCCCAGGCTTCAAACGAAGAGCATATGAGTGGCTCGCAAACTGAATCCGTTCCTGAAGTTACAGAAACCGATTCAGATTATCCCGCTAATATATCTGGCAACTCTACATTTGTTGAACAAGAAACTTTAATGGAAGAGCCTGTAGAAGAAGTTCAGGTCAAGGAAACAATCGTGGATTCTGCCCCTGTCGTGATAGCCCCACTGCAACCTGCTCCATATGTCGAGAAACCTCGGCAAAATTTTTCCGAAGAACCTGCCCAACCAAAAAAGGAAGAAAGAAACCAAGCTGTGCAGGCTTATCTAGATTTTTTTGAAGAGACCCTGGTGAAAATAGGAGAGTTGATTAAAACAGGGTTTGCCAAAGGAAAAGATTTTCTAATGAAATATTTGAGCTGAATGCACTTTAGTTGGTTCCCTCATCGAAGGCGAATTCAAAGGGAAACTTTTTTTCAATCAATCCGCTGGACTGACAAAGAGATTGAAAATAACTCAATCCGTCTAATTCTTCAGCTCCCAAATTGTAGCGAATTTTATTTTTAAGATAATCAATCAATAAGGGTTCGGGAAAGCCGGTTTGACGGGCCTGAGTTCGGGCGATAGTGGTGATTTTCATCAATCCCTCCTGCTTTGCCACACGAAAAATCTCGACAATTCGCTCTCCAATCTCAACTCCCTCTCTTGCAACAATCACTGCATGCACAAAAGTTTTTCCAGTTCTTTGATACCACTCTTCGCTGAGATCATATATTGTCGTTCCTTCTTTTTTAAATCCTAAAGCAGGGTCGCCAATGATGAGTGCAGCATCGTGTTCCTGCAACATTTTTTCGGGGTTGGGATCACAGTCTACCCATTTCAGATCAGGTGACAACTCGTCTTTAAACATCAATTTCAATAAAGCCACCGAAGTTCGTGACCGATTATCAATTGCCAAAGATTCAATTGCCTTTAGTGGGTATTTGGATACCAGCAAAACGGTTCCTACTTGATCTCTCGATGCAATGGAAATTCCCGGCAACAAGCGCAAACTATCTGCTCGCTTCAGATATTCGATTGCAGGGATCATGGCAAAATCCAACTTTCCCTCGTTGAGTTGGTCCGCAAGGTGAGCGGGGCTTGCCGTATAAATTTCCAGCTTGATCCACTCTCCCATTTCCTTCAACGAAGCCAATATCGGCTGGGCATTGATGAAATCGTGAATGCCAAATTTTAACAATTAGAATCTCCTGAAAAACAAAAAGGGATGGGGGAAGCCCCCCATCCCTTAAAATTAAAACTAAAACTACTAGAGAAAAAACGGTGCCATAACCAGCGAAACAATAGACATCAATTTGATGAGAATGTTCATCGCCGGACCGGAGGTGTCTTTCAATGGATCACCCACCGTATCTCCAACTACTGTTGCGTGGTGAGCATCAGAACCCTTACCACCCAGATTTCCCGCTTCCACATATTTTTTTGCATTATCCCAGGCTCCGCCACCGTTCGACATGAACAACGCCAGTAAAACCCCAACCAGGGTTGCACCCATCAGCATTCCACCCAATGCCTCGGCACCGAGCATCCAACCCACTATGATAGGAGTTAAGAAAGCCACTACCCCTGGCGCAATCATTTCTTTCAATGCTGCCTGGGTGCTGATGTCGATACAACGTGCACTATCGGGTTTGCCCGTGCCTTCCATCAATCCTGGAATTTCGCGGAACTGTCTACGGATTTCTTCAACCATGGTCATTGCTGCATTACCCACA
>CAZECX010000128.1:0-9492 GCA_964510965.1 uncultured Nitrospina sp.
ATGATTTGTATTCCCATCGTCGGTGCCTCCATGCCCAAAGCATTGGAGCAAATCGCTGCAGCTGAAAAAATTGCTGATATTCTGGAATTGCGACTCGATCTGATCGACTCCTCTGATCTCAAGGAACTGCTGAATTCGGTTACTAGACCCGTTATTGTCACCAACCGCAGTAAACTGGATGGTGGACAATTTAAAGGCAACGATGAAGAACGCGTGCAAGCCTTACGCGATGCCCTGGCAGCGGGTGCTGACTATGTCGACATCGAGGTTTCGACTCCGCGAGAAATTTTGCAGCCTTTTTTAGAAGGACACGAAACCTCACGCATCATTCTTTCTTATCATGACTTTTCACATACCCCCGAAGATTTGAATCCGCTTTACGATGCAATGAATGCTTTACCGGGAGGGATTATAAAAATTGTCACTTATGCCCGTGACCTCGGCGATAACCTGAAAATGTTCCAGCTTCTCGAACGCGCAAAAAAGGAAAATATAAAGTTGGTAGGGCTTTGTATGGGAGATCTGGGGGAAATCAGTCGGGTGCTTTCTCCACTGTATGGAGGATTCCTCACCTTTGGCAGTCTGGAAACAGGGCAGGAAAGCGCACCCGGTCAAATTCCCGCACAGGCTCTGAAAAATATTTACCGCGTGAACGATGCGCGCCAAAACTTTAAAATCTATGGAGTCATTGGTAATCCCGTTTCGAAAAGTATGGGCTACCTGATTCATAACCGTGCATTTCGTGAAACAGGTTCGTCAGATATATATGTTTCGTTTCTGGTGGAAAATGTAGAAAAGTTTTTCATCGCCTTCAAAGATTTCTTTTCAGGACTGAGTGTAACCATGCCCGCAAAAGAAAGCATCATGCCATTGTTGGATAAGGTTGATGCAGCGGCCCAAAAAATTGGAGCGGTCAATACGGTAGTAAAAGAAGATGCGGGATGGATGGGCTACAACACTGATTGTTCTGGTGCCATTGCGGCCCTTGAAGCAAATACTTCTTTAAAAGATAAAAATGTCTTGATACTGGGTTCAGGCGGCACCGCAAAAGCCATCGGTTTTGGAGTCAAAGAAAAAGGCGGAAGGTTGACGGTCACTTATAACCGGAATAAAGAAAGAGGTGAAAGCCTCGCCAAAGAGTTGGGCTGCGAATTGATCCATTGCAGAGACGCAGGCACTCGAACCATAGACATTCTCATCAATTGTTCTCCCGTTGGAATGAGCCCCAATATAAATGAGACACCTTTTCTTTCGAGAGATATTAAAGAGGGGATGGTTGTTTTTGACTCAGTCTACAACCCACTGGAGACCCGATTATTGCGCGAAGCTAAAGCAGCAGGGTGCACCGTCATTCAAGGGAGCGAGTTGTTCATCAATCAGGCGGCGCGACAATTCGAGCTTTGGACAGGTCATCCAGCTCCTATCGAAGCCATGCGCGAAGTGCTGATGGAAAAGTTGAAAGGGATGAGTTAGAAAATACTTTTTCCAGGGTGATCGTACGAATCTAAAGGCAGCGGAAATTTTAAAAGCTTCCTACTTCGTTACTTTTGGCTGAAATCAAATTAAAATATCATCAATCTTTTTTAAAAACATGGCCACATCAATCGGCTTAGTAATGTAACCACTGAATCCCAAATCCATCGCCATGGTAACCTCTCTATCCATAGCATCTGCGGTCAAGGCAATAACAGGAATTCTCTTGGTCTCATTTATAATTTGCAGTTTTTTGAAAGCTGTCAATCCATCTATCTCCGGCATATTAATATCCATTAAAATTAAATCTGGGGATTCGGTTTTTGCGAGCTCAATTCCTTCTTGCGTTTTGAGTGCCGATATTAATTCCAGGTGGGGTTTTAGGCTTATGATCTGTTTCACCAGCTCAATATTTGCTGGCGTATCCTCAATATAAAGAATTTTTTTCGTACATGTTCCACTCAATGAATAGGTAACCGAATTCTGCAACTTTTTCATATCGAAAGAATTAGGTGCTCCCTTGGAAAGAGGAAATTCAATATAGAAAAAACTTCCTTTACTCAAATCACTTTCAAATCCGATAATTCCATTCATCATTTCAACGAGGTGCTTGGAAATGTTCAATCCGATTCCCGTACCCTCAATTCTTTCAGCTTGAGAATCAAAACGCTCAAAAGGCAAAAATATTTTTCTTTTCATATCATCAGAAATACCTCTCCCTGAATCTTTGATTCCCAGCCGCAACATATCCTCATTTTGCTCTTCAATCGAAACCACCACAGAACCATTTACATTATTATATTTGATTGCATTTGAAACCAAATTAAAAAGGACTTGCCTGAACCTAAGCAGATCGACATCTAAAAAAAAATTATTATCTGAGCTTTTCTGACACTCAATCGCTATGTTATTTTGACTTGCTAAGGGTTGGCACAATGATATTACATCGTGCACAATTGGGACGATATCAACAGTCTCGAGCGAGATCTCTAACTTGCCAGATTCAATTTGCGATAAATTCAGCACATCATTTATAAGTGCCAAAAGATGCTTTCCTGCGGAGGATATTTGGTTCAGATTTTGTTTTTGATGAGGAAGCAATGGGTACTGATTATCCAATTCCAGCAATTGACTAAAACCAAGAATAGCATTCATTGGAGTTCTCAACTCGTGGCTCATCCTTGATAAAAATTCAGATTTAGCCTTATTAGCTTTTTCGGCAAAATCCTTTGCCCGTTTTAGTTCCTCAGTTCTTTCTTTAACTCGGGCTTCCAATTCATCGTGAGATTCTTTTTGTTGCGTGATGTCCTGAATTAATCCGGACGACCTTAGAGGCATTCCATTTGTTGCCAGAAAGGTGATGAAATGATGAGAAACCGTCCAAACCTCACCTGCAGGAAAAACGAGACGATGAGTTAATTCGAACGACCCTCCATTTTTGAGGGAATGTTCATAAGCCGTTTGAAATTCCAGTTGGTCATCAGGGTGGATGCGGTCAATCAAATCATCAAGGGAGATTGAACTAAGAAGCTCGTCAGAAAAAAGGTCAGCAGCTTCCTCTGAAACCGTTAATTTTCCAGTCAGGATATTGGCTTCCCAACTAAGGACCGACGCCATTTTCCGGACCCTTTGGAACTGCTCCTGATGCTCGCGCATTTGTGCTAGCAGAAGGCGAAGTTCTCTTATTTCCCATTCTGAGCGGATTAACTGAAATTTGAGATCGTCAATTTCCGAGCTAAAATTGATGGTGTTGTTCTTTGACATCTATCTCCGGTTGTTAAATTTGAAGATAAAATTTGATGTTTTTTTGTTAAAGACGAATATTTTTTATTTCGAATGAACGAGTTGCCCATTCAATTCGATTTCGGCTAATTTCGTTCCTTTCACCCGTGCTTCGATTTTAGAAAAAGCGATGTCTCGCGATGTTGAATAATCGTCAACGAAAGGTGAAAAACCACAATCATCTGTTGTTCCAAGTTGATTTACCGGAATAAATTTTGCGGCCTGCAAAACCCGATCCCGCACTATTTCAGGTGTTTCGATGTTTGGATCGATAGGATTAATTACCCCAATGAACACCCGAATTCCTGGGCGCAGGAGGAATTTGATAATGCGTAAAGCCCTCTCTGGTTCTTCTTCACCAACCATCGCTACAAAGAATTTACCTGCATCAATTTTAAAGAGAGTGGGAAGTAGCTCTTTGTAATCTATATCCTGGCTGTGGGTGGTATCTCTATCGCTTCCCGGGCAGGTATGAATTCCAATTCTCTTTCGCTGTTCCTCAGATAACAACTCTAACCCGCTATTAATAAGATCTACCATATTTGAGAGAAGCTCTCTGCTTGGGTCGAGTTTCAGAGAATACCTTGCTTCCGTAAAATCAATTTGAACAGTATGGGCACCAAGCTCCAAACAATGTTCCAACTCTGAAACATGATCTGAAAGCAAGTCTCTAATAAACTCCCGTCGATTATAGTTAGGAATTCCAGAATTCGGGTAGGCAAAGCTTATCATTGAAGGAGAAATAACCGCTTGTTTCACAGGCACCTTGGCATACTTCAAAGCCCGCTTCAGAAACTGGTCCGCAGAAAGTTGATACCTGAAAGGCCCCTTAGAAAGATGAGGTATTATCCGTTTATGACCATCTGTGAAAATAAGGCTCGCTGATCCTGGCTTAAGATCTTTCGCTCCATGGAAACAATAAGAAGCGAAACCTTCAAACTTTAATTGTTCACCATCGCTAATACAAGGAGATCCGGTGTCTTCGAATCTCCGGATGGTATCGATGGTTGCTTCAAGTGCTATTTTATCTAAATCTTCTTTGCTTATTTTTCCCTTACTATAATTATCATAAGCTTCGATAAGATGGACCGGACGAGGGATGGAGCCAATCGGTTCTGTAGGGATTGAAATAGTCATAAAAAACTAAAATCCATTGCCAAGTGGAAAAAAATAAGTCACGTTTTAAAATATAAAACTGCCAATTTTCTGGGCATTTCCTTAAAAAAGGATAAGGAAAGGCTTTTTATGAGAAAACTTCATATAGATCCAGTGTTCCGGAACATTAATTTAATGTCAAATATAAACTTTTCCTTGTGTCCCAGCAGGTTCAAATCATAATTAGTCCTGCTAATTCAATAAATTAGCGCTGGCAAAATAACAGGTCTTTATAAAAGAGTAAGGGGAATATAAAGATAGGATTCGTGACTTCTTATCGCAGGATACGGTAAAAAGTCGGTCCCTAAATTTTTAAGGGCCAGCCTTTCTCATTCGAAACAGGGGCTCTATATCTCTTGGGACTATCCCCTTAGCAAGGAGTGGTAAACACTTTCCCATTCCACTAAAATTTTATCGCCTTGTGATTTATTTCTCTAAAGGAAAAGAATTACTATTCACTTTGGAAAAGTTGAAAGGGATGAGTTAGAAAATACTTTTTCAGAATGATCGTAAAATTCTAAAGGGTCGGGGTAATTTCAGTGGTTTCCACCGTCCATTATTGGCCAATGTCGGTAGCAGACCAACCATTACTATTGGTCAAATAGCTGCCTCGTTAGAGGGCTAACCGTTGGGGCCGTAACGGGGGACCTTGGGGTCGACCACTTGCGACCAGGCATCGATGCCGCCGATCAGGTTATAAAAATTGAATCCGCATTCGAGCAGTTCTTGCGCTGCTCTTTGTGAGCGTTCTCCATAGTGGCAGATCACCACGATCTCTTCTTCAAATGCAAACTCCTGCTGACGGTCGACGACTTCTCCCAAAGGGAAGTTTTCTGATCTATTTTTTTACCAGGTAATAACCAAAAAAAGTATTTTAAATATGTGTTAGTCCTTTGTATCTGGCATTCCACCTTTAGTGGATTTTATGATGCTATCCAAAAACGGTAGCTCGCCTTCCACAAATTTAGCGGCGATCTTGTAAGAGGCATAGGGCAACTGATCGCACCTCACCACCTGGACCCCAATCTCCATTTCATCATTACCCGGTAAAGTCAGGAAAAATCTTGAATCCTGTGAAAATTCAATTTTCGAAGTGAAGCAGATTCCTCCTGGACTCAGATCAATAAGGTCACCTGTGACAACCGTATTTTCATAGACCATCGAAAAGGTTAATTTCAATTGAATACGAGGACGCTTTCTTCTCTCATCATGATTCGTCATACCTGGTTTCTCCGTATTACCTGTATAATGGGCTCAATTCATTGCAATTGATCTAAAACTTTTAGTATTTCCTGATCGTCGAACTGATCAGCCAGTTCTTTTAAATTTTCTATCAATTGTTTTCCATATGGCTCAAATTTCTCCAACTCGGGGAAATGTTCATCTAACCCCATAAGGTCTCCCATTTGCACCATTCTTTTTAACTCATCAATAAGTTCCTGAGGGACTTTGATTTTTGAGTAATCCAGTTCTTGTTTTGGTTCTTTGGTTTCATCCGCCGCCAATATTTTTAAAGAGCCCATTACCTGGCTCAAACTTTTTGAGAAATCATTCAGCAGGGAATTATATAAGTCGCTTTGGTTTTTACCAATAGCTGCTTCAAGAGGCTCCGCAACCGCTGCCAGTTTCTTTGCTCCTACGTTGGCGGCAACTCCCTTGATCGTATGGGTCAGTCGCTCAGCCAGTTTAGCATCACCAATATCCAAGGCCTTTTGAATCTCTGCTATGGCGTTGGAGTTATCCTGATGAAATTTAATGAGCAACTTTCGGTAGAGCTTTTCATTGCCGCTTACAATTGCCAATCCGGCGGTGGTATCGATACCTTCCAGTTCAGGCAGAGGGCCTGCTTCTTGGGAGGTTGTGGGAGAGGTAACTACTTCATACCCACTGCGTTCACTGGGCTCAATCCAATTTGCTAGAGCCGCAAACAATTCCTTGGTATCGATGGGTTTGGACACATGATCATTCATCCCTGCATCGAGGCATTTCTCACGATCCCCCTTCATGGCATTGGCTGTCATTGCAACAATTGGAAGGGAGGAGAAACGTTTTTCCTGGCGAATGGTGCGGGTCGCTTCATAGCCATCCATCACCGGCATCTGACAATCCATGAGAACGCAGTCGTAATCCGCTTGCGAGACCATTTCGACTCCCTCGGCACCATTATTAGCAATGGAAACATTGAACCCCGCTTGTTCCAAAATTTCATTGGCAATCTCCTGGTTAATCTCATTATCTTCCACCAATAAAATTTTTGCTCCCCGAATCGCTTCCAGTTTCTCAGTGCCTTCATGGGAAACCACATCAGCCCGAACATGTTTAAGAACCTCTTCTCCGAAAACCTCCATTATGGAGTCCAGCAGAGTGGAGGGATTTACCGGTTTGATCAAAAACCTATCTATTCCGGTTCTTTCAGCTTTTTCCATGATCTCCACACGTCCATATGCTGTCACCATAATAATGGTAGGAATTTTAGAGAGTTTTTCATTATTTTTAATAAGTTTTGATGCATAGATTCCATCCATTTCTGGCATATTCCAATCCATCAATACAAGTTCGTACGGGTTGTCTTTGGCAGCTTGTTCCAACTCGGCTATTCCCTCTTTTCCTGAACCGGCAACAGAGACATTGAAAGAAAATGACTCGAGGGTATCTTGAAGAATATTACGTGCCGCTTCATTATCATCAACAATCAGCACCCGCATGCCCTGAAGATCGGATATCGTGGTTTTTAATTCAGACTGGGATGCCAGTCCAAAAGTAGCTGTAAAGATAAAGCTGCTTCCTTGACCTGGTTCACTTTCTACCCATATTTCGCCGTTCATCATTTCAACAAGCTTTTTGGATATGGTTAGACCCAAACCCGTTCCTCCATATTTTCGGCTGGTGGAAGAATCGGCCTGACTGAACTCTTTAAACAGCTTGCCTATCTGTTCCTCGGTGAGTCCTATTCCCGTATCTTTCACCGAAAATTGAAGGGTCACTTGCTCAACGCTCTTTTCAATGGTTTTAACTGAAGCGATGATTTCGCCTTTTTCGGTGAACTTGACAGCGTTATTGCAAAGGTTGATGAGAATTTGTCCAAGCCGCAGGGAATCTCCTATTAAAAAGTGAGGAACATCTTTATTGACCCTAAACAGCAATTCAAGACCTTTGCTATGTGCCTTGTCGGCAATAACAGTAGACAGATTATCCAGCACTTCATCCAATTGGAAATCCATCACTTCCATGTCCAGCTTTCCCGCTTCTATCTTGGAAAAATCCAAAATGTCATTAATGAGGCTGAGTAATGCATTTGCCGATAACCGAATTTTACTTACATAGTTATATTGTTTTGAGTTCAATTCGGTTTTCATCGCCAAATGACTCATACCGATGATGGCATTCATGGGTGTGCGAATTTCATGGCTCATGTTGGCAAGAAAATCGGCCTTAGCCTGAGAGGCTTCCTCCGCTTTGGTGCGAGCATTACGCAATTCAACACAATCTTTCTCATGCTGAATGTTCTTAATTTCTAATTTTTGATTGGAAACTGTTAACTCGAGTGTCATCTCGAGTATGTGGGTAAACCGCTTTAAAAGATTTTTTTCTTCAGTGGTCGTTGACTTTTCGACTTTATCAAGTATGCATAATGTTCCGAAGGGTGACTTATCTGGCCAATTTACCGGCACCCCATAGTAAGAAATCATCCCTAGTTCTATATCTGGGTTATGGTCCCATTCAGGATCTTCAAGCGCGTTGGGAATATGTAGGGGTTGCTGTGTCTTGATCACAGTCTCACAGTACAAATCTCCATTTAAGGGTGCCGTTTCAAAAGGTTCATACGGTGAACCTGGGTTCTGGGAACCAGACATGACCTCTATTGTTTCTTGATTCATCCGCATTATTAGAGCTGAAGGGACGTGACATAAACTAGCAACCAAATTAGTTATTTCTTGCCATTGCTCCAAGATATGTTGCGGGATATTTGGATAATCTACTCCAGAAAAAGCCCCATCATTTGTTTTTCTAGTCATTGTCATCTCTATCCGAACTATTATCCAATTTTTCGAATTCAAATAAATTATACCAGCCTTTAAATTCCCCCGACATAATTTCCATGCAATCAAAAAGCAAAAGGGCCCAGTCAAATCAACTAAGCCCTTTCATATCAAAGTGGATTTAAGGGGGTACGAGGGGGCTAACCGTTGGGGCCGTAACGGGGGACATTGGGGTCGACCACTTGCGACCAGGCATCGATGCCGCCGATCAGGTTGTAAACATTGAATCCGCATTCCGCAAGTTCTTGCGCTGCTCTTTGTGAGCGTTCGCCGTAGTGGCAGATGACCACGATCTCTTCTTCAAAAGCAAACTCCTGTTGACGGTCGACGACTTCTCCCAGCGGGAAGTTTTCTGATCCTTCAATGGAGGCGAGGGAAAATTCCCAGTCTTCGCGCACATCAAGTAAAAAGATATCTTCTCCGGCATCCAATTTCTTTTTCAGCTCAAGGGGCTGCAGTTGTTTGACAGTGTTCATGGGCCTATGGATAGTCAGGTATCCGTTAACTTGGATATTGTATGAAAGGTTCTAAATCACCCCAGCCCCTCTTTGAGAAAGAGGGGATCATTTTAGCTCCCCCTTCATTGAAGGGGGTTGGGGGGATTTGTTTTTACTAATGTTAAAATTTTTTCTCATGAAATATCCGAGTTATTTGCAACCGATCATCGGCTAATGGAAGCCCATTATCGGCCAGTAAAAAATCAGCAGGATTAAAAAACAGCCCAACCCGAATAGGCTGAGAAGGGAACCTGACCAGACCATTTCTTTCAAGGTCAGAAACCTTGATGAATAAGCCAATGCCGAAGCGGGTGTTGCAATGGGCAATATGAAAGCAAAGTTGCTCGGCAAAATTACGGTCATGGTTGCTAAAGCGGGATGTATGTCATAGGCCGGACTCATACTGATAGCTGTTGGTAAAAGAATTGCGATGACAGCCGAATTGCTCATGAAGGTAGTTAATAATGTAGATAACAGGGCGATGACCAAAAGAAATGTGATTGGAGAATCGACCACTCCCGCAAACAATTTTTCAGCTAGCCACA
>CAZECX010000129.1:0-9449 GCA_964510965.1 uncultured Nitrospina sp.
CCTGGATACCCTCATCAGTTTGTCCTTCTATGATTACCTCTGTTCCGGGCAATGATTTCACAGTCCCATCAGAGGGTTTAATTATCTTTGAGGTTAAGCGGGTATATGAGGGATAGTTTAGTGTTAGACCCAGATCGGTGATGTTGTAATTATTCTCTATTTCCGGGGCTTTCTTATTTTGAATATCCTTGCCTGCTATCTCAATGTGGGATGTGTTGGCTGGGCCGTTGCTATTTATTAAAGCCTTTTGCCAAAAATTGGGAAGCCATAGTGTTGCACCTAAGCCAACTGCAAGGGTGGCAAAAAATAAATTCCGTGCGGGAGTTGTTTTCCCATTTTCCAGAACCGAGTTTGCGTCCAGGTGGGTGAGTTGTTTCTGGGTGCGAGCCAGAAGTTCTCGAATCATTGCCGAAGAAAATAAATTTTCCCGATCGGGATCGTCAATATATTCTCCCAATTGTGCAGAGTTGATAAGTGAATTGTTTAGTTCTGGATATTTTTTTTCGGTGAGTAGTGCGGCATCGTCAAGATCAATTTTTTTGAACGAATTTGAACGAAGGTTGGAATAGAGATATTTCCCTAAAATTAATAAAAGAACGATGGGCGCGAGATAACCTGTGCTCGTTTGTTGAAAATAATAGAAGAGTGCTGCTGCTAGTACTATCCCAGTCAGAAAAGTAACAGCTAAATAGGTTCCCAATATAAACCGTATTCGATTCCAGTTTTTCTGGATGCGAAGAAGGAATTGGTTTATTTGGGAAATTTCGTCCATACGAATTTTAGAGAAAAATTGTAAAACAATACTAAATTCTTTTATAGCTGCTGCAATTATTGCTCAGGCATTTATTCTTTGCCCTTGTTTCTAATTGAGTCAAATAGTTCCAGCGGGATAGGAATATATGTATGGGCTCCTTCCCCACTGGAAAGATCAAGCAGGGTTTGAAAAAATCGTAATTGTAAAGCCGGCGGGTGGGCGCCGATCAAGTCTGCAGCATCACAAGTTTTTTGAGCCGCTTCAAATTCGCCCTGGGCATTAATGACTTTCGCGCGTCGTTCACGCTCTGCCTCTGCCTGTTTCGCCAGGGCTCTTTGCATCTCTTGTGGTAGGTCAACATTTTTGACTTCAACATTGGCAACCTTGACACCCCAGGGTTCGGTTTGTTCGTCTATTACTTTTTGTAGATGAGAATTAATTTCTTCCCGATTCGATAACAAGTCATCCAGGTTGCTTTGTCCTAATATGCTCCGCAATGTGGTTTGTGCTAGTTGGGAGGTGGCGTATAAAAAGTCTTCGACTTCAATGATTGCTTTTTGTGAGTCGACAACGCGAAAGTAGATTACCGCATTGACCTTGACTGTAACGTTGTCTTTGGTGATGATGTCCTGAGGAGGAACATCCATAACCACTGTGCGCAAGCTTACCTTGACCATTTTCTGTATTCCTGGAACCACAATAATGATACCTGGGCCTTTTACTTTCCAGAATCTTCCTAGTAAAAATATGACCCCTCGTTCATACTCTCTCAATACCTTGAAAGTGCTGAATAACAATATTCCGAGTAAGATGAAAAAGGTCAGCAGGGCATCCATAACGATTCTCCCAAAAGGTTTCGACTGTTACTCCAATGATAACAATTTTTGCAGGCCAAGTCTTACTAATATGGAATAGCATTTCATTGTTCTGTTTTAGCAATTGTTTTAGAATGGATAGCACAAGGCAAAAGTAAATGAGGGCAAATTTCATGCGGATTCTTTTTATATTGATAGGGTTTATTATTTTCCCAGATATGGCATTGGGGCAGCCGATTAAGGTCTCTATAGACAGTGATGTGAATGAAAATGGTAAAGTCTCTCTAGCCTTAACAATAGAAAATACAGGCTCGCAGCCTGTTTTTCATGTTCATCCTATGTTTCATTTTCACCACTCAATGTCTATGATGACTGCAATTAGGGAGATCCGGCCTGGGCACAGCATTACTTTTGAGAATGATAAGCATCCCCCGGTGCTTCGGGTTGGCACCTATCCTATTACGGCTATGGTGAACTATGAAACGCTTCCTGAAGGAGGAGACAGTAAAACGGTATTACATACAGATTCTTTTTATTTTAAAGAACCTGTGCAATCACAAGTTGAAGGCAGTATTCAATCTTCCAGCGGATCCGAGTCATCAATTTTAAAAATTTTGCTAAAAAATCAGTCAGACTCTCTAAAAAATATAAGGATTATGTTGCTTCTGCCTCCTGGAATGATCGCAGTAAAATTTGATGGGATGATGGGTTTTACTCTAAGGGGAAGCGAGGAAAAAAGTTTTGAGGTGACGGTTAACCGAGGTTCCGAATTGGATGAAGATCGTTTTCCGGTTCGCCTGATGGTAGAATATGGGGAAATGCTAAAGCATTATTCTGGGGAGATAAAAGGAATCATTCAATTTTCTCCCTCCTGGTATTCTGTTAAATATTTGTGGCATTTTACAGCTTTAGCTGTAATGGGGTTGATATTGATTGGATTATATTTTAGATTTTACAATTTAAATTTAAAGAAGAAAGGAAATACAAATGGCTAGAGCAAGTGCTCGACACATCCTTGTAAAAACCGAAGAGGCCTGTGTTGATTTGAAAACTAAGATTGATGAAGGAGCGGATTTTGCGGATATGGCAAAAAAACATTCAGAATGCCCATCTGGAAATGAGGGAGGCAATTTGGGCGAGTTCAGCCCTGGTCAAATGGTTCCTGAATTTGATACGGTAGTTTTTAATGATGATGTAGGGAAAGTCCATGGTCCGGTTAAAACTCAATTCGGGTACCACTTGATTGAGATCACCAGCCGAAGTTAATAGGAGAAGTTATGGCAACTGCAATTTTTGGAGCAGGGTGTTTTTGGGGTATCGAGGTCGCTTTCGGAAGGGTGAAGGGTGTGACTGCCACTTCTGTAGGTTATACAGGGGGTATCACAGAAAACCCAACTTACGAGCAAGTGTGCACGGGTAACTCCGGTCATGCGGAGGTGGTGTGGGTTGAGTTTGATCATTCATCCGTTTCTTATGAAGAACTGCTTGATGTGTTTTGGGGTTGTCACGATCCCACGACATTGAACCGCCAGGGTCCCGATAGAGGTACGCAGTATCGGTCAGCTATTTATTTTAAGGATTCGGAACAGGAAGCCTTGGCAACTCAGTCCAAAGAAAATAATGCAGGGCGATTTCCAAACCCTATTGTCACGGAAATCACGACCGCATCGAAGTATTATATAGCAGAGGACTATCATCAGAAATATCTGCAAAAAAGAGGATTGGAAAACTGTCATTAAATGGAATGAGGAAGTTTATGCGACAACTAATTTTTGCGATTATGATTGTGGTTATTTCATCTTCGACTGCGTGGGCAGAAGAATCTGTTTATGAGGCGGTTCCGGAAATGAAACATCCAGCTGACAATAAGTGGTCTAAAGAAAAAGAAGCGTTGGGTAAGATGCTATATTTTGATCCGCGTTTATCGGGAAGCAACTGGATCAGTTGTGCCACATGTCACAATCCTGGGTTGGGGTGGGGGGATGGGCTTAAGCGTACAATTGGAGATGGTCAGAAGGAATTGGGCAGGCATGCTCCGACCGTTATAAACAGTGGTTATTTTGAAATACAGATGTGGGATGGAAGAAAAAAAACGCTGGAAGACCAGGCAAAAGGTCCTATCGGAGCAGCAGTTGAAATGAATCAGGATTATGATGAATTAATTCGAGAATTGAAAGCCCTTCCCGGTTATGTCAAACGGTTTGCTGTAGTTTTTGGGAAAAATTCCCTGACGATGGACAACATTGCCAAGGCCATTGCAACTTTTGAAAGAACGGTTGTTTCAAAAAATTCCCCCTATGACAAATACTGGGCGGGAAATAAATCAGCCATGTCTAAATCGGCAGTGAATGGTATGAATTTGTTTTTTGGAAAAGCCAAATGTTCCATCTGTCACAACGGTCCTGTTTTTACGGATAGTGGATTCCATAACATTGGTGTTAAGGCTGCGGGACCTTTGAAGGTGGATCTCGGTCGTTATAATGAAACTAAAGAAGGTTTTGATAAAGGTGCTTTTAAAACACCAGGGTTACGCAGTATCAGTCAGTCTGCTCCTTATATGCACAATGGTACCGAAGCTACCCTGGAAGAGGTGATTGAGTTTTATGATCGGGGCGGGGATGCGAAAGAAAACTTGAGTCCGTTCATCACCCCACTTGGGCTGAGTGGACAAGAGAAAAAAGACCTGGTTGAATTCTTAATAGCTCTCGATGGCGAGCCCATCAAAGTTGTTTTCCCAGACCTACCTTAGTAATTAAATATTATAAAAAGCCCCTGGATTATTCCAGGGGCTTTTTAGTTTTTAAACCTTTTAAATTTTAAATCTGCCTACCAAACCTTGCAAGTCAACAGCTAGTTTTGAAAGCTCATTAGCTGCATCCTTGGTCTGGCTGGAACCTTGCGTAGTTTCAATAGATGCAGTGGACACTCCATTGATGTTTTGTGTGATTTCGCTGACTCCCATAGCTGCCTGTTGAACATTACGAGACATCTCGTTGGTAGTTGCGCTTTGTTCTTCAACGGCACTGGCAATGGTGCTGGAAATGTCATTGATTCGATTGATGATTTCACCAATCTCACCTATGGCTTCAACTGCTCGACCCGTGTCTCCTTGAATTGTTTGAACTTTTCCGCCAATTTCATCCGTTGCTTTAGCGGTTTGATTTGCCAACTCTTTTACTTCATTAGCGACGACAGCAAAACCTTTGCCTGCTTCACCAGCTCGAGCGGCTTCAATCGTTGCATTTAATGCGAGGAGGTTGGTTTGCTCTGCAATGGATGTGATAACCTTTACCACCTCGCCAATCTCTTTAGAGCTTTCACCCAGAGTGCTGATCGTTTCATTTGTTTTTTTGGCAACTTCAACTGCTTCCATGGATATTTTCGCTGCTTGCGTTGAGTTGTTCGCAATTTCACTAATGCTGGAGGTCATTTCTTCAGCACCGGTTGCAACTGTCTGAACATTACTACCTACTTCTTCACTAGCTGTTGCTACCACTCCGGCCTGTGCAGAGGTTTCTTCTGCATTGGCAGACATGGTTGTGCTCGTTGCGGTGAGTTGTTCAGCAGCGGCACTAACCGACTCCGCGTTTTGACTTATACTTCCCATATCATTTCGTAACCCTGAAAGAAATTTTGTAAGGCCTGCACCCATCTGTCCGATAGGATCTTGCCCGTTAAAAGGAACGTTTTGGGTAAGGTCTCCCGCAGCTGCAGCCTGAACAACCTTTAACATGGTGTTAACTTTATTTTTTAGTTCCTCTGCTTCTTTTCTTTCTTTTTCAGCCTGGATGCGCTCTTTTTCAACTTGTTCAGCGGCTAGTTTTTTCTCCCTCTCTTCTTGCTCCGCTTCAATGCGTTTTTGTTGCTCTTCCTTTTCTTGGACTAATCTTTCATTCTCGACTTTTTCTTTGGCTTGATTCAGCATTCCCTGCAATGATTCTTCAAAGTCCCCTTTCAAACCAAAGTTTTCACGCTCAATTTTTCCTTCTAGAATTTCTCCTGAATATTTGAGGAAACCCTGAAGTCCCCCTGTCATATTATTAAAAGTGTTTCCCAGTAGCCCCAACTCATCAGAAGATCCAATTTGTAAGGGTTGTTGTTTTAAATTTCCCTCAGCAATACTATTTGCCCTGTCAACAAGTGAAAGAATGGGTTTGGCAAACCAATTTCCCACATAGATTGCGAAACCAACTAAAGCGAAGACCACTATTCCCAGGAAAATGAAAGTTGATCGTAATAATCCATCTCGGTTGGCATAGGCTTCGGCTTCATCTATCTCTGCAAGTAAAGCCCATTTGAGCCCCAGAACTTCAACTGTAGTGTAAGCACCCAATACCGGTTCTCCACGATAGTCAGGATAGATTTCGAATCCTGTTTTTCCAGTTAAAGCATTTTTAGTTCCATGAGTAAGAATTTTTGAAGTTCCAATGGATGTGTTTAAATCCTTCGACATTTTAATAATTTTGGGGTCTGTACCCATATTTGACAAAGCTTTGAAATAATTTTTAGGATCTTCAATGAGAAACCGTGAATTATTCCGCATTTTGGAATCAGGTCCTACCAGATAAACTTCACCCGAATCCCCTAGCCCTACTTTTTTCCACGCTTTTCCACTCGTCATTACCGTATCGATTTTGTCTACCGGTGCCTGGAAAATCAAAACTCCTGTCATCTCTCCCATATCATAAATTGGTGAGGCAATGAAAGAGGCCGCTGCATTATACGAAGGTTCATAAGGAAAAAAGTCTTCAACGAATACATCATCAACGTTGGTTGCAGCCAGGGTTTTTTGGAAAACTTTACCTATTCCTGAATCTTTATAGGGACCTGTTTTAAGATTGGTCGCATAATCAACTTCCTTGAATACGCTATATACAATGAAACCACTATCGGCATCGACCAGGAAAATATCATAGTATCCAAACTCTTCAAGAAACTGGCGGATTTGTGGGTGGTATTGTTCGTGAATCTGGCTATACAAGGTTCTGTCGCCGGGGTTGACCAATTTTTGTTTTTCACCTATTGGGTGGGTGTTTTCAGAAATATAAAGCCCCTGTAATAATTTTGATACTTTGTCTTTTGGTGTCCATCTGTCGATTGCATCGCTGGTGGCCCCAGGCGTATTTTCCTGCTGGTAGCGATATCGATCCGAAAGTTTGCTTACCAACTTTTCTGCTTCTTCTCCAACAGTTTGTTGCTCTACCTGGTTAAAGGCAGCGGTGAACTTATCCATTGCATCTACCAACATAAAACTTTTTGAATAAGTCTTGGCTTGGGAAGCAATGCCCTTGAAATAATCTTCAATTTGCAATTTCTTTCCTTCCCGCAATGAAATCAAGCGGTCTTTATTAATGCTCAATATTTCATCTGAAACCTTGCTCATTGTAATCCATGCGAAAACTCCAAGCGATAAAAGGCTTGTGCCGCACAAAATGCCGATTACTTTTTTTTTGATACTCCATCTGGTTTTACTCTGTTCCATTTAATTACCCCTATTTATTGTGTTTTATATAAACAATAGAATTCATTGTAAATTTTTAATCCGCATTTTCTATTGATTAAACAACCATTAAGGCCTTAGGAGATGTCCTGCTAACGGTAGGCTATTTCCCATGGTTCTCTACTTGAAAGCAAAAGTAAAGGTAAATTTTCTATATTTGGGAAATTATTTTAATTTTATTTTTGAAGCTGCAGCCACTATTTTTGATGGGCAAAGAAGTGGGTTTTGGTTGGTTTTTAGGAAAACCATAACTTTTGGAATGGAGAAAAAGTAACTAATTAAATTTTAGAAGATTAGGAGGGTAAATGAAAGAAAATTTAGGTTTTCCGATGTTTATACAATGTGGCGGCCATTGTGAACCAGCCAATCATAAAGCAAAGCCCGCCCAAAGGGGTGATAGGACCCAAAAACCGTGGCCCCTCAAAAACCAACCCATATAGGCTGCCGCAAAAGAAAACGATACCTACGCTGATCCAAATTGCGGATCGCTTAAGTTTGCGCCCAGTTTCCTCTTTGACCAAGTAAATAAGAAGGCCAATGACGATCAATCCTAATGCGTGATAACCAAGGTAATCGTTGGCAGTGTGAAAGGTGGCGAGTTTTTTTTCTGTTAAGCGAGCTTTTAGTGAGTGCGCTCCAAAAGCACCGAGCATAACGCTTAACCCCGCAAGTCCAGCCCCTAAAGATGCCCAACCCAATCCTGCCTTGGGAGAGATGCTTTCCTGGGAATCTGTGCTGGTGTCTTCCATGCTACTTTCCTTTAGCCGACGATATTGTATCTTCGGGCTCGATATTTTACTCCGAACTCTTTGTTGGCAATGTCTTCGCATTGTGCTTCATCGACCCCGCGTTGGTGGGTGACGATAGAAGCTTGTACTTCGGGGATATGCTTTTTTGCTTCCTCAATAAATTCTTTTATCTTATCGTAAATGCCATTTCGAAACATAGGTAGAGGTTGGCAAATCTCATCGTAGGCTTCAGAAGAATCGGCATTGAGGCTTACAGAAACTTCATCTATTAGGCCTGATAATTCGGGCAGGATGTTACGTTTGTTTATTACGTTTCCGTGACCGTTGGTATTGAGTCGTACGCGGCCCCCGGCATCCTTTACCTTTTTGGCCACTTCCTTGATAACATCCAGCCGGAGGGTCGGTTCTCCAAATCCACAAAAAACAACTTCATCGTATTTCGTTGCATCGTCAATCGATTCCCAAACTTCTTTGGAAGTGGGCTCCCGATCGAGTTTCAAGTTGTATCCTTGAACAACGGGTTTGGTGAGTCGGGTGCAAAACACGCAATCGGCGGTGCAACGTTGTGTCAGGTTGAGATAAAGTGAGTTACGTATTTTATAAGAAACCGTCCCTGTTTTAGCTTGTTCGCCAATTCCAAACAATTCGAAAAAGTTCAGCGCCATGGTGCGTTCGACATCGGCGATTTTTAATCCCCTAATCTCCGCAAGTTTTTCTGCTGTAAAATTTACATAAGCCGGTTCGTTGCGCTTGCCGCGATGCGGAACGGGTGTGAGGTAAGGGCAGTCGGTTTCTGCAAACAAACGGTCTGCCGGAACATTTTTGGCGACTTCACGGAGCTCCTCTGCTTTTTTAAAAGTTACCGAGCCGGAAAAGGAAATATAGAATCCCATTTCCAGGGCGGCATCGGCTAATTCTTGATCCCCTGAAAAACAATGGAAGATCCCAGAATGCGCTGTTGGGTTTTTGGGATAAAACTCCGATAAAATTGAGATGATGTCTTCCTTTGCGTCGCGGCTGTGAATGACAATGGGCTTGTTCATGTCGCGAGCCAGTTGAACCTGGTTGCGGAAATGGGTTCGTTGCAAATCCTGTGGAGAATAGTTTTTAAAATAATCGAGACCAATTTCCCCAAGAGCCACCACTTTTGGATGAGTCAATAATTGCCGCAGATGGGAGTAGGTGTTGTCATCGATTGACTTAACATCGTGCGGATGGATGCCAGCGGTAGCGTATATAAAATCGTATTGCTCAGAAAGTTCCATGGATCGGTAGCTGCTTTCAACATCGCAGCCGATATTCAACATATATTGGACTCCGGCTTCTCGAGCGCGATCGATTACAGCTTCTCGATCTTCCTCGTAATCGGCAACATCTATATGCGCATGTGTATCGATAATCATCGTACTTGTATCCCTTGACCGGGTTCCTGGTCGAAACCTGCGAGTAAGATAGTGCCATCCCCGCTGGCCGCAAGCACCATTCCCTGCGATTCGATTCCCATCAACTTTGCCGGTTTGAGATTGGCTACAATTATCACAGTGCGTCCGATCAAATCTTGTGGTTCATAGTTTTCGGCGATGCCTGCCAGAATTTGCCGCGTTTCTGTTCCTATATCCACCTTGAGCTGA
>CAZECX010000130.1:0-9410 GCA_964510965.1 uncultured Nitrospina sp.
ATTAACAAATAATTTTGCTGAAGAAGGAATGGTGGTTAGGGCAAATGATGTTTTGGCCCAGATAGATCCAACGGACTATCAACTTGAAGTTGAAAGATTGAAACATGTACTTGATTCTGCAACTATAGATTTAGAAATCGCAAAATCGGGAAAACGCTCAGAAATGAAAGAGCAGCTTAAGGCAAAAGAAAATGCTGCCCAAAGCAATCTTGACTTAGCTTCGAAAAATTATGACAGGGTCAAAGCTTTAGTTGAAGATGGAGTTATGGCAAAAGCATCTCTTGATACAGCTGTCAATGAAGTTGATCAAGCAAAGGAGAGTTTGATTGCTAGCAAAGCCAATATGAAAGCAGCTGCCAAGGGAAGAGAAGAAGATATAGAAAAACTTATTGCTCAAATAGAAGGAATAAAAACGCAATATGATCAGGCGCAGCTCGAATTAAGTAAAACAACAATAAAATCTCCTTTTGAGGGAACAATTATTAAGAAAAAAATTGACCAAGGAGGGTTTGTTGGTCCTAATGTTCCAATCGTTGAAATGATCATGTCTCCCAGCGTAATTGCGGGAATGACTCTACCTCAAAGCTACCGAAATAAATTGAAAAGTTTGGAAGGAATAGAAATAACGTTTAAAGAGCTTAACAAAAAAATTCGATTGAACAGAGAGCACTGCAAGCGAGTTCAGGTAATTCCGGTTGCAAATATAAACTCTGGGAACTTCAATTTTTGGATTGATTTGCCAAAGCAGGATTCCAATCTGTTCGCGGGCCTGACTTTTGAGGCTGATCTTTTTTTGGGAAAGCGTAAAAAGGTCTTGCATGTTCCTTCCGTAGCACTGGTCATATCAGAAAAAGGAACCGTTGTTTATGTTGTGAGAGAGGGGAAAGCACATTTGGTTCCTGTGCGCGCCTTTAAGGAAAGAAATGATCTTGTAGAAATACATGATTTTACCAAACAATTAAATCCTCAAGTGGATTTGGTTCTGCGGGGCTCTGGTGCAGTATTTCCGGGAGCAAATGTTCATATTGTAAATTCCAACCCTCAAGCCTAGTCAATCTTTTTATTATTTCAAAACATTTTTGATTCTTTTAATTAGATGATCTGCATTGTCAGAAGATATATCCGCTTTAGAAATTACCTCATTTGCTCCAAGCGATAGAGCCTTGAAGACTATTTCATCATTTTCTGATGCAGAAACAACAAAAATGGGAATGGAGTGGGATTTTAAGATTTTCCTGGTAGCTTGTAGTCCATCCATGCCTGGCATCTGAAGATCCGTAGTTATAAAATCGGGTTTTAGAGTTGCAACCAGTGCTATGGCTTCCTTCCCATTATCTGACATGCCAACAATTTCAATTTCTTTGTCAGACTCTAATAAATCTTTAAGGGCATAGCGTTGGACCTCTGAATCTTCGACAATCAATCTTCTGAGTTTTTCCATGAATGAAATCTAAATAGTATAAAAGAGAGAATAACGACTTTTTATACCATAAACGAAAGCCATACTGTTAAAACCAAAGTTATAAATTTTTTAATTATTGCCTTTGGAAGAATATTCCGCGCAACTCTTCTTCCAGGGTCGGGCTTTTTTCAATAGCTTCTTTAAAGCTTTCTTTGTCTAGTACGTAGAAGAAGCTGGAAACATTTGTATACACCGTTGCATTACAGGGATTTCCTGTAAGTAATGATGCTTCTCCAAAAGTGTCACCTTGATTAAGGGTTGCTACCTTATTCCATTTTTCTCCATCATCTATTTTTACATCGACCGAACCACTGTGAATCATATAATAGTTTTCACCGGGGTCACCTTGTCGAATTATTGTGTTTCCTGCTTTGAAATTTTGTTTCTTTAGCTTCCGAGCGACCATGGTTAACTCGTTAGCCGATAAATTTGAAAACACATTACATTGTTTAAGGAATTTAATGAGTTCAATTTCTTCTTCCATTAATGTGTTCGATACAATTCTTCCATCTACCATGTTAACAAGCCGATCTGCATAGTCCAGAATCCGGTTGTCATGTGTGATTAGAATCACTGTCGAATCTTCGGTTTCGCAAAGTTCTCTTAGCATCTCAACAACGATCTTTCCGGATTCTTTGTCTAGTGCAGCAGTGGGTTCGTCGGCTAAAACTATTTTGGGACGATTTACTAAAGCACGTGCAACGGCAACCCGTTGTCTTTGTCCCCCAGAAAGAGATTCAGGCTTATAATTTAATCGCTCCCCTAATCCCAATTTGGTGAGGATTTCTTGGGCTTTATTATTCTTTTCTGATTTAGAATATGGCCTTAATTGAAGGGCCATTTTCACATTTTCTGTGGCCGTTAACGATTCAAATAAATTATGCATTTGAAAAATAAATCCAATATCTTGACGATATTTCACCAACTCTGTGGAATTTAATATATTCAGTTCTTGTTCACCAACTCTCATTTGACCTTCCTGAACGCTACGTAGGGCTCCTATTAAAGAGACAAGAGTCGATTTTCCTGACCCAGATGGACCGGTCATGATGACAAGTTCTCCAGGATAAATGTCAAGGTCGATATCGAATAGAATTTGTTTTCGATTTTCTCCAGATCCATAAAAATGTGAGACGTTATGCAACTGAATTGCAGGGTTCGGATCCATTCCGAATACAGGTGCCTGATCGTATACCAGAGAACTTTCTGCAGGTAGATCTGCAGGTTTTAAATTTTCCATTAAAAAAGCTCCGCGGGATCAGCTGTTAATACTTTTCGGGAGGCAATCCATCCCGACACCGAACTCATGATCAGTGTTAAAACAAATACCAAAGAAACTTGTATAGGACTCATAACCATGGGTAGATGGAGCCAGTCTGAAACGAAATGATAAATCGCATAACTAAACGCAAGCCCTGGGATAAATCCTAAGCTGGCAAGTATGAGCGATTGACGAATAACCGTTCCAGTTAAATATGAATTAGAATACCCAATTGCTTTGATTGTAGCGAATTGTTCAATCCGCTTCATAATGTCTGTAAAAAGTATTTGATAGCAAATAATAGTGCCAACTATAAATCCCATTACGGTGCCCAATCCAAAAACAAATCCAACCGGAGTACCTTCCAACCAATAATTTTTTTCCTTTTGAATTATTTCTTTTTTGGTGAAAACATGTAAATCATGCGAAAATTCCTGCTTTAAAAAATTGGCAATTTGGGATATGTCTTGGCCGGGCTCTATTTTCAATAACCCAATTTCTATTTTTGCTCTTTCAGATTTCACCTTATCTTTATCTCGAAATATATTTAAATAATTAGTATCGCTCATAATAGCGGTGCCGCGAGCGGCAAAGTCTGTTCCAAGAGTGAAGTTCCCGGTCACATGAATGGCTTTCCCTTCAATTTCGGTATCAACCCCTTCAAGTATGGAGCCAAAGAGGTTTTTGGACAATAGATCCACCATCACAGTGTCATTTTTTCTCAGTCCCTCCAAATGGGAATTAATCTCTGGTATTAAAAAAACAGAGGATTTAGGATCAAAAGCTACTATCCTCATCATTTTTTCATAACCTGATGTAGGATTTTTCCAAACTTTATTATCTATATGAAGAAAGTCCGCTTTTTCAATTCCGGGAAACCCTTGGGCCTGGGAAATTCGTATTTTTGGAAAAGGTTCTTGATTATCAATAACTGAACGAGTCATTTTGCTTACAAGAAAAATATCGGCATCCATTATTTCTAGTAATTGTATTGTGCTGTCTAACAATGCATTCAAAAATCCAATTTGCATAAACATTAACAATACTGCAAAGGTAATTCCGGCTAAAGAATTCGTAAGAGTTTTTCGGTTATGAGTTAAATTTGCCCAGGCTATGGGAACGGAATCCAGGTAATTTCTCATTAGAATAATTCTCCCGGATCAGCCATTCGGATTTTTCCAAGAGACAAGTAGCCAGAAATAGCACACATAAACACAGAAAGTATTAATACAAATAGAGCTCGGGCTTCTGTCATGTAAATAGGAAGGTTTGTTGCAGACCTGGTTACATCATAAAGCAAGAATGACAAACCGAATGCAGGTAAGTAACCAAGAACAGCAATAAATGCTCCATGCTTTAGAACGGTTTGTGTGAAGTAAGAATTTTTATATCCCATTGCTTTGAGAGTTGCATACTCCTTTATGTTATCCATGATTTCATTCGAAAGAATCTGGTAAAGCACGACCATTCCAACTATAAACGTTATGATTACACCCGCACCAAACATTGGGCCCGTGGCTGTTACGTTTAGCCAGAAATCAAATTCCTTTTCTCCAATCTCAGAGCGCGTGTAAACCTTCACATCTTCTGGGAGGGTTTCTAATAGATTTTTTTTACCTATTTCTAAAGATATTCCATCTTCCAGCGTTACCAGTGCCAAACCAATTTTATCCAGGGATTTTTCTGGAAACAGGCGTAAAAAGTTTTGGTCTGACATTACGACAGCGCCATCAGCTGAAAATCCAATTCCCCAGGTGAATTGTCCTCTTATCGTAATTTTTCTGTTCTCTATTTCCGTAGATAAGCCTATATCTTTAGGACCAAACAGCGGAAGAGAAAGCTTGTCAATCAATAATGTGTCGGGCTTTTGAATTTTTGACAGACTTTTTTTTATTTCCTGACTTTTAAAGGGATACCCTCTTGGATCAAACCCAATTATCAGCAACTTGCTCAATACTCCAGTCTCAGTATTTTTCCATTTGCTATATTCTGTATATATAGGTTCAATTTTTTTAATTGCACCAAGAGCTTCACCTTGAAATATTCTCGTTCTTGGGAAATGGCTGGTTTCAGCTACCCATCTATAATTGGGAGAAACTAAAACCAAATCAAAATCAAATTGATTGAACAAACTGTTTGCCGTATTTTTAACGGACCCGAAAAATCCTAGCTGAAGAAAAATCATCAAAATAGAAAACGCGACTCCCGCTACTGCTACAGCAGTCCGCAATTTTTTATGGATCACATTTTTCCAAGCAAGAGGAATCATATTATTCAACACTGATTTGGACATCGACCTGCATATTGCTGAGTCCTGATACTGTTTTGCTCTTAGCCAGTTTAATTTTTACTTCTACTACACGAGCATCTGTGTCAGAAGCCGGATCAACATCTAAGACGTCATTTTTTGAAACAAATCGCCCAACATGATCTACCTTCCCAGTTATAGGTTCTTGAAAGGCTGGGCTGGTAATAGATGCAGACTGTCCGAGTTTTATCCATTGCACATCCGATTCATAAACTTCCGCGACAACGTACATTTGTTGAGTGTTTCCTAATTTCAGGATAGGCTTGCTATCCACCATCTCCCCTTCCCGGGTAATTAATTCTAAGACTTCCCCATTTTGAGGAGCTCGTATGATTGTTCGTTCAAGCCGGCTTTTTGCTACATTAAGCTCCTTTTCCAATGAATCTATTTGGATGCCTGCTTGAAGTTTAATGAGCTCAGTCTGTGAGGTTTCCAATTCAGAATATGCTAATTGTATATCCAGTACTTTTGATTTTTTTAATTCCTCCCACCTAACGTTAGCAGCAGTTAAGCTTTCTTCTGTAGTTGTTACTTCAAGTGATTGTCGGTCCAGTTGTTGTTGTGAAACAACTTTGCGATCTTTGAGTTTTTTGAGCCTGTCCAATTCCAATTTAGCGTTTTTTAATTCAGCCTTTAATTTTCTAACTTCAGCTTCTTGAGATGCAATTTGCAAAGGTAAAATTTCTTCCAATCTTTTTAGCCGAACCTCATCTTCTTGAATCTGGTTTAATCCAAATTTGGTTTCAGCATCTAATTGTTCGCGGGCCTCTTCCAATTGGGCATTGATCTTTTGTATATCTGCAAATCGTTCTGAATAAAGTTCCAGTCGAGCCAGTTCTTGGCCTTTTTTAACTTTTGCACCTTCTTTAACCAAGAGCTTTGCTACCAGGTCTTTTTCTGAGGAAGATAAATCGATTATCTCTCCCTGGGGTTCGAGCCGACCCAGGGCCGAAACTTTGCTTTTTGGTTGGTAATGCGTTTTTGTGAAATGGGGAGGTTGGGCGGATTTGGGAGGGCTGTCCAGTAGACCTTTAAAATCTTTCCGAGGTTCTTGGGTAAAAAAAAGATATGCCAAACCTGAGAGAATCAGGATCAGAAACCACAGTTTTCCCTTTGATTTTTTTTCTTCTTTTTCCATCCGTGGATAGTCTATTTCCTACCCCGTTTTCGAACTCAGGATGTATCATTGGGGTGGTGATTGTTTTCTGTAAGTATAAGATTTCATTGATTTATCGGCATTTTTGGGGATTTGTTGAGGGAATTAAGCGCGGGTATGCCCATAAACTCCTAATTTTCACTAATTTATGCTATTTTGGTCTCAAATAAAGAGAAATAATAGAGGTCAACAGTGGTTGAAGATCTTTTAAGATCTGGTAGAAGACGGAGTTTGTTTATTCCCGGTGAGACTTCAGAGAAAGTAGATTTCGGCCAAGACCAAATTAAGCAGATTCTTCCTCATAGAGAACCATTTTTGATGGTTGACCGGATTGAGCATATCAATCTCAAAGAAAAAAGTATTTGCGGCTATCGAAAAATTGATAAAACCGATCCAGTTTTTCTGGGGCATTTCCCTGAGGAGCCGGTTTATCCCGGTGTTTTATTGCTTGAAAGCATCGGTCAAATGGGTGCCTGCATTTCTTTTTTCGTAAAAAATAACCGGACGCACCTTTTAAAAGAAGACCAACCCAGAAAATTAAGATTGATTAAAATTAAGGAGGTATCTTTTTTAGATCCGGTTCATCCAGGAGATAAAGTGACTCTGGTATCAAAATTAATAGAAGACAGTGATTATACATCCCTAAGCGTTTGTCAGGGTCTATGCGGAGATGAAGTAAAAATTCTTGCACTCTTTGAAGTTTATTGGTTGGAATAAATCAGAAATGACATAATGGGAAAAAATAAACGCATAGTCATAACTGGGATGTCTATTAACACTCCGTTAGGAGATGACCTGGATACATTCTTTGAAAACTTGATAGCGGGTCGTTCAGGAATTTCCAAATGGAAATTTTTTGACAATGATGGAGTGTTATCAAAAGTTGGCGGCGATTTGTCAGGTTATGACTTTGACTCCAAAGTAAGGGGGTTAAAGGCAAAACTGCCTCACGATATGTATGAGAAATTTCGAAAACTTGTGAAAAGAGCTCCTTTTTCAACTCGATTTTCTTTAATTTGTGCGGCGGATGCTTGGATAGATGCAGGATTAAAGGATGAGGGAGACCCTTGCCAGCGCGCGGTTCTCGTGGGAGGGCATAACCTCAACGATAAATATTTAATGGACAACCATTCTACTTTTCTTGAAGAACCAGAATACATAGATGGATTGTTCGCCTTGTTATCTCTGGATACAGATCATGCCGCTTCGGTCAGCGAAGTATTGGGTTGGATGGGGCCAGCCTACACATTAGGTGGGGCATGTGCCAGTGGAAATATAGCAATGAGAAATGCCATGGATGAAATTCGCTATCACGATTGCGAAATGGCCATGGTTGTGGGGCCTGTTTTGCAGTTTTCTGAGATGGGAGTCCAGTCAATGGCTTTAATGGGAGCAATTTCATATAACAAGTTCAATGACCAACCCACTAAAGCAAGCAGGCCTTATGATGTGGACCGTGAAGGCTTTGTTCCTTCCCATGGAGCCGGGGCAATAGTGCTTGAAAGTTTAGAGCATGCAAAAAAGAGAAATGCGAAAATTTATGCAGAGGTTTTGGGGGTGGTGGCTACTGCAGAAGCCTGCCATTTGCCTAATCCCTCTATGGAGGGTCAGGCAAGAACGATCGCCAACTTGTTGAAAAAATCCGGTGTCACTCCTGATGAAATAGATTTTGTCTCTGCTCATTCGACTTCTACTCCATTGGGAGACATTTCAGAATTGGGGGCTCTTAAAAAAGTTTTTAAAGGGCATGCAAAAAATTTAAAAATCAATGCCCCCAAATCCATGCTGGGCCATACCTGTTGGTCTGCCCCTCTTATTGAAACGGTGGCAGCGGTTATGCAGATGAAAAATAAAAAACTTCATCCATCCATCAACATTGAGAATTTGGACCCGGAAGTAGATTTAAATGTTTGCGCAAATAATGCCATTGATCACGATGTGAAATTTATTCTAAAAAATTCATTTGGGTTTGGAGGAATCAGTTGCTGTTCACTTATAAAACGATTCGATTCTGATTCCATTTGAATACAGGACACAGGCTATGAAATTTTTTATTACAGGGGGTTCACGTGGATTAGGAAAAGCAATTGTCTTGCAAGCAGTGGAAGAAGGACACGATGTAGCATTCACTTATATTAGCAATAAAAAGGCTGCTAATGATGTGCTTGCCGAAGCTAAAGATATTCGCTCTGAAAGTAAAATTAATTCTTATCAGCTTAATGTATCTAAATCTGTTCAGGTGGAGGAAGTTGTCTCGCAAATTCTGGATGACTTCGAATACATAGATGTATTAGTTAATAATGCCGGTGTTACGAGAGATAATCTTGTTGCCAGCATGACTGATGAGGAGTGGGATGAAGTCATCCAAATCAATTTGACTGGGCCATTTTATATGTGCCGCCAGATACTACCCATTATGATGGCAAGAAAATTTGGTCGCATTATAAATATCTCTTCGATTCAATACCGAGGTGGAAAAGGACAAGCGAATTACTCAGCCAGCAAAGCAGGGTTGAACGGATTTACACAATCTCTTGCCAAGGAATACGGTAGGAGAGGTATCAATTCGAATGTAGTGGTCCCGGGGTTTTTTGAGTCAGATATGACTGTTGAATCAATGCCACAAGAGCAAAAAGATTTGTGGAATAAACATTGTCCCCTTCCAGAAGGACGCATGGGAAAACCAGTTGAATTGGCCAAGGTGGTAATTTTCCTGGCATCAGATGGCGGTAATTTTATTAACGGGGAAATTATAAATGTAACGGGTGGGTTACTATCAAGTTTATAAGTTTTACTAGACCTAAAACCTAATATTGAAAAAATTTTTAAAAATAAAACAGTTTTAATATTGGATGGAGACAAAGGACTTGCGCTGGGGTGCGCCCAGCTTTTTACCTGTTTAGGTGCGCATGTGATTTTAACTTTTGCTGAACCTGTCAAAGATGGAATAGCTATTCTTGAAAGTGCCAAACTAAAAGATGCGAGAATATTAAGCTTGGACTTAACTAGCTCTAAATCGACCCGTTCATCTCTAAAAGGGGTTCACGAAACTTCCCCCAAAATAGATATTCTTATTTCAGTTGTGGACAAATTCCGCAGCTTCGAAAGTTTTGAATCGTTCGATGAAAATATTTTTACCGATGAACTTAAAACTACAACATGGCCTTTTTTTGAAGTGTTGATTGCAATTCCGAATTGCAATCAACACTTCAAAAAAAGGCCA
>CAZECX010000131.1:0-9327 GCA_964510965.1 uncultured Nitrospina sp.
CTTATGAGGTGGTTTGGACAAGAATTTTGGTGTTTGGCATAGGCAGTACGGTTTATTCTTTTAGCCTCATGCTAGCCAATTTCCTTTTCGGCATCACAGTGGGCGGTTTATTAATTGTTCCTTTTTTTAAAAGAAACTTTGATTTTCGTCTGCTTTTAACCCTGTTCCAGTTTGGAATCGGCTTTTACCTGATATTCAGTATTTATCAATCCAGTTGGATTCTTTCTTCTTTTATCCGGCCTCTGCATCTGGGGAATCCCATTTCCGAGTTTTGGATTAATATGCGCAACGCCTCCGCTTTAATGTTTATTCCTACCATTTTGTTTGGAATGAGTTTTCCTGTCTTGACCCACCTTGTGACTCGTGGATCAGAAAACGTAGGAAGCTCTTTGGGGACAATTTATGGGATAAATACTTTGGGAGGGATCCTGGGTTCTTTGGTTGCGGGCTATCTTCTATTACCTCATCTTGGGTCTCAACAAACTCTTGTCTTATTGGCCATGTTGAATTTTTTTGCAGGGATTCTTCTTTTCGCGTCCTCATCTTATATTTCCAGATTAGCTAGAAATGGAATGGCTGTTTTTGCAACCGGCTTGCTGGCATTTTTGTTCATTTACATGCCAGATGATCTATTAAAGGACATTTTTTTGCGCAATTCCCTTGGAAAAAAAAATCCTGAAACATTGCTTTATATGGATGAAGGGTTAACAACAACCGTTACGGTTTTCAATGATGATGATGACAACTTTGGATTAAAACGTAAAAGTCTAGTATTGAATGGGGTCAGTATGTCAGCCAGTCATATACATTCGCGAAAATATATGACGCTATTGTCTTACCTTCCTCTACTTCTCATTGAAAACCCTAAAGATGTTCTGGTGATTTGTTTTGGAACAGGTTTGACCTCTGGGGCCGCAGGAGCTTATCCGGGAGTCAATTCGGTCGATGCCGTAGATATTTCCCCTGGAGTTTTTAATGCAGCACATCTTTTTAGCGATATAAATTTTGATGCGGTTACTAATCCAAAAATTCATAAAATTGTCGAGGATGGGAGGAACCATCTCTTAACAACTTCAAAAACCTATGATGTCATCACCGCAGAACCTCCACCGCCAACCAATGCTGGTGCTGTAAATCTTTATACAAAAGAATATTATGAATTAACCAAGAAAGCTTTGAACCCAGGCGGAATTGTCAGTCAGTGGATACCTTTACATAGCCAGACAGAAACTCATATTTACGAACACTTTCGAACTTTTCTTGAGAGCTTTCCGTATGTGGTTGGCTGGTATCCAGCAAAGCAGGAATTAATTTTAATTGGTTCAAATGATCCTATAAATATTGACTTCAGGAAAATTGAGGAACGCTTGAAGCATCCGATGGCAAACGAAGTAATGCAAAAAATAAGATTCGAAAACCCCTTCACTCTTTTAGGAAGCATTTGGTTTTTAAAAGATGAATTGGAAAATATGGCCTCAAAAAATAGATTGATAACTGATAATAACCCTTCGCTGGAATTTTTTCTTAACTCGCCAGATGCTATATCCAGAGAGAGTATTTATCCGTTTCTTAAAAACCGTTCGTCATTTGAAGGGGTTCTCACAAAAATAAAAAACCTGGGAAACGAAGAGAAGGAAATATTTAAAAAACATTGGGGACAACGGCTCAATGCAGAATATGCGGGAGATGTGTTTGAGCTCGGTATCAAATATCTAAATAAAAATATTTTGAGAGAGGCTGCTGAAAAAATTGATGAGGCTGTAAAACTTGATCCCGACTTTGTTTTGGCGCATTATTTTCTTGGAAAGACCTTGGCCGAAATTGGAGATTTTAAAAAGGCAGAAATTCATTTCAGGAATGCCATTAGGCTGCAACCGGATTTTGCTGAAGCCTATGGAGAACTAGGAAATGTCCTGGTAGCTCAGGGCAATTTAGACGATGCCATTGCTCAATACCTAACGGCTATTGAAATTAAACCCGATTTTTTTGAAGCTCATATTTCTCTTGGGATTACTTGGGACAGCAAGGGTGAGTTTGCCAAGGCCCTCTCCACTTATACAAAAGCCATCGAAATTCAACCTCAAAACGCAGGCGCCTATTTTTTGCTTGCGAACACTTTCTACAACAACAAAGATTGGCAGGAAGCAATCAACAACTACCGAACTGCGTTAGAGCTTAAGCCTGAGCTAACTCAAGTAAGAGCAAATCTCGAGAAAGCCTTGCGCCAAGTAGAGAATAAAAAATAGCCAAAAATTTGGGGGACAAGGTTTTTGTGATAAAAACGGGGAAATCTGGAGTAGGTTTAAGCTTTCTTTAATTGTTTTTTTCGCTTTAAGAAGACGGCTTTCAAAGATTCTTTGAAAAGTGGGTTTTGATCCAGCATAGCTCTGAAGCTCGGTTTCAATAAAACAAAACAGGTCGTATCCGACCTGGTCGTAACGGTAGCTATTCGCTTGGAATTGGAAACCAATACGCTTTCACCAAAAAAGTCTCCCGATTTGAGGATGGCTATTTTTTTCTTCTTGGATAAAAACTTCTTCACAGAAACTTCCACCTCACCTTTTTGAACGATAAAAAACAGATTTGCCGACTCTCCCTGATTTACCAGGGTCGTCCCGGCTTTGAACTCGAATCCTCTCATTTGCGTAACCAGCTGCATGAGTTCTGGATTTGAAAGTACAGAGAACGCCTGAACTTTATTCATCTGTGCTAAAAACCAGTTTAAATCTTCCTTAACTACCGCCTTTGTATTGATATTCATGATTCACCTTGGATTAAAATTTGGATAAAATTTGCTTTTGGGAGGGGGCGGATAGCCTCCGCTGTGTGTTCGTCAGTTTTCTGTTGGCACACTTATCTGTTATTGTGCAATCGGTATGCCAATGCGAAAGAAAAGGCGCGTGGTGTCTTCTAAAGTATTGATATTTAATAATTATTTTTTTATTCGGAGTTTAATAATAGAAGGGGAGTACCCGGTTTTATTTATAAAAAATGTCACAGTGGGTATGAAAAATTTTCAGTTGTCACTTTTCTATCCACCCTTGTTATTAATGACTTTTTCAAGCCTATGAACATGCGATTTAAATATTTAGAGGCAGGTATGAGTTTTTATTTAATTTCCGTACCGAATGCGGAAATGAGGGGTAGGGATCGTAGATTATTTAGGAATAATAATATATTTAAACCTTTTTTAGTTCCGCTTTGCGTTTTGAGTAGGTTGTTTTTATCAATTTCTTGAAGAGCGGCACTTGATTCAACAAAGTCTGGAAACTCGGTTTCAGCAAAACAAAACATGTGGTATCGGTCTTGGTGATGACAGTAGCCGACCGTTTAGGGTTTGAGACCAGGACACTTTCACCAAAAAAGTCGCCCGACTTGAGAATCGCGACTTTTTTTTTCTTGAACAAAAACTTCTGCACCAATACTTCTACTTCCCCTGTCTGAACAATGAAAAATAGATTTGCAGCTTCCCCTTGATTAACCAGTGTTATTCCGGCCTTGAATTCGAATCCCCGCATATGTGAAAGAAGTTCCTTGAGTTCATCATCTGACAGAATGGAGAATGCCTCCACAAGTTTCATTTTTTCTAAGAACCATTTTAATTCTTCTTCACCTAATGCCTTTTTGTTGAAGTCCATAATTCCCCTTTCTTTATATAATTTGAGTAATTATTTTTTGGGGGCGGAGAACCTCCGCTGGTACAAACAACGGCCAAATTTAACTGGCAAAATATTATGAAAGTTTAAAGAGTCATTGTTATTTGCCTCCAGGGCTAGTGGGGGCATATCATCCGTTTGTGTTTACTTTGGACTTTAGCGGCTATGCATGCAAATATAAAATGCAATGGGTGGGTTTAAAGGAAACAAAAAGCTGTTGTAGAGCAATAAGCTATTGAAAATTAGTGGGAATTTTTAAAGCAACCAATAAAAACAAGTTGCGAGATAGAGCGTTAGAGTTAAAAAAAAGATTGCAGGCCAAATAAAATTTTTGTGATCACTTTATTTTTTATCTCTATCATTGATGACATTTTCAAACCCGTCTAGCATGGTATTTTACTATTTAGAGGAGTGCATGACATCTATTGCCTATTATATTGTTGCAGCGGTTGCTGAAATTGGTGGCTGCTTCGCTTTTTGGGCCTGGTTACGATTGGGCAAATCAATCTATTGGATTTTTCCGGGGATCGCATCTCTTATCGCTTTTGCTTTTTTGCTCACCCGAATTGAATCTATGTTTGCAGGTAGGACATTTGCGGCTTATGGCGGTGTCTACATTTTGGCATCAATTTTATGGCTTTGGGTTATTGAGGGCCAACGTCCCGATATATGGGATATTTTAGGTGCGGTGATTTGTATTGTTGGTGCGGCAATTATTTTATTTGGGACAAGGGAATCTAAACTTATATAAATTTTATTTTGATATGAATTTTGAGGAATTGAAACAATTGGCCGAAGAGGGAACGGCAGAGGCGCAGTACAATCTTGCCCTCATGTACAGTCATGGCAAAGATATCCCCAAGGATGATCTGGCAGCGATAAAATGGTATCGTCTCGCAGCTGAACAGGGTTTTGCCGAGGCTCAAACCAACCTCGGCCTTTTGTATGGGAAAGGCCAGGGGGTGGAACCAAATTTTAACGAAGCGGTGAAATGGTATCGTCTGGCTGCTGAGAAGGGATTGGCCCAGGCACAACACAATCTCGGCGTAATGTATGGAAGAGGGCAGGGCGTTGCAAAAGATTTCCTGGAAGCGGTCTGGTGGTTCAAGCTCGCTGCCGAGCAGGGATATGGCCAAGCGCAATACAATCTTGGCTTGATGTACTCTCGCGGTGAAGGGGTGCCAAAAGATGATAAGGAGGCGGTAAAGTGGTACCAAATATCAGCGGAGCATGGGATTTCCGGAGCTCAATCAAATCTGGGTCTGATGTATGAGAAAGGCTTGGGAGTGGAGCAAGATTATATTGAAGCCCATAAATGGTTCAATATTGCAGGTGTCAACGGTAATGCCACGGGTAAAAAAAATGCCGACATAATAGAGAAAAAAATGCAGCCGGGGCAAATCATAACTGCTATTGGCCTTGCCCGGGAATGGCTGGAAAAAATTTAAAGTAGTCCCTTCAAAAATTAGTGTCTGCAATCTTCATTCTACTTTATTAATTTTTAAATCCTTCAACAACCCAAGTAAAAATGGAATAAACCATCCAAACCGCTGCAGATAGTCCAATGATTATAGAGACTCCTGAATTGAATGGAGTGAATTGATAAATTTTTAAAGAAGGAAGAATAAACCCAATTACTAGTAGTCCTGCACCCACCATTCCAAGTCGTACCCAACCCTTTATATTTTTCATTACTTTATCGAGGTAGTTAATCCTTATTGTTGCGCAATGATTTTATCCAGTGCATTTGCAAATTTAAATTTTTCTTTTTGACCGAATCCACTTGGGCCGCCCGTTTCCACACCGCTTCCTCTTAGCTCATCCATAAAATTTCGCATACTTAACATTTGCCCGATATTGTTTTTATCGTAAACCGTTCCACGCGGATCAAGAGCTTGTGCTCCTTTTTCCACAACACGTGCTGCAAGGGGGATGTCTGCGGTGATGATAAGGTCCCCGGCTTCACATTTATCGGCGATCTCATCATCAGCGATATCTGCTCCGTGCCCTACCTGGAGCAGTTTAAGAAAAGGGGAGTCGGGAAAACGCAATGGTGAATTGGCAACCAGGATAACAGATATTTCTTTCCTATCCGCGGCACGGTATAAAATTTCTTTAACTGCTTTAGGGCAAGCGTCTGCATCCACCCAAATTTTCATTTTTCCCCGTATTTATTAGTGGGATTAAGGAAACTATAACTTATTCTTCATCGTCGACGCGGAGGACGATGGTTTTCTAACGCTTCCTGACATAGAGAATTGAACCGGTTTTTATTTCGCATCATGCATTGCATCATTTCGCGACTGGGTGGCATATTGGGGCAATATTTTTTGCGATCCGCCTCGCAATATTGCCGTACCGGGTCACCGCTCCTTCTATCTTGTCGTCCATTTCTTGATCTAGTGCCTTGCTGGTTGCGATCGTAGTTCGCCAATGCCGGTGTGCCTCGATAACAACCCAGTACAAAGGGGAATCCTTCGGTAGTGTGGTAATGGTAGCCTCGTCTTTCGTCAGTATGCCCGTTGCATCGATCCAGATCTTTGGGGGAACGGCCATTTTCACCCTGAAGACCGTATATTTTGAATCCATCGAAGGCATAACCGATCACGGGTGAATGTTGGTTGAGTGCATCCTGATGCACACACCCAGGGGTGCAGTGATAATGGTAAACTCCGGATGGGGCTGGATGCCCCCGACACGAGTCGAGTCCATGATTTTCCAACGCAATTTTTCCTTCCCGGTCTTCGGGGCCGAAAAAAACCACACCATTGATGGCGACGGCGATGGGTCCTCGCGAGGGAACAGCGGTGGTGTGAGCCGCTTTTTTCGGATATCGGGGTATTTGGAATTTAAAATTTTGATTGGAGGGTCGGTTGGGATTGACCTTTTCCCACTTATGATCGGGATAGCCCGTGGTGGAAACATTCAGAGTTTCTTCTGTTATCTGAACACGCACCTGTGGATTGGTGAAGTGATGTTGCTGAGCTTCAACTGAGGAAATTGTTGCAAGAAGAATCCCGATCCACGCCAAAATTATTTTTTGAAGAAACATTAATTCAGTTTCTCAAAATAGAAGGAGCAGGTCACCCTAAAAATCATTCCCTTCTTCTTTTAAAAGAGGGTGTATAACAATAAACTCATTGATGTTTTCAAATCAAGGTGCAATAAAAACCTGTAAAATATGCTTGTTTAAGATAAATTAATATTTTTTGTAAACTCCTTAGTTCATAAGTTTCACTCGTGCGCTATCAAATTTTCTGATGAATAAAAGACCTCTAAGTAAAATATTAAAGGCATTTTTTAATAAGCCGTTTTATATCGCTTTTATCAATATTTTTATATATTTTGACCGGCCCATAAATGTTTTGCGTCGCTATGTATTGGGGAAGGGTTCCTACCCGGATAAGCAGTTGGTAAGAACTCCAATGGGAAAGCATGAAGTATCGCTTTATTCCTTTCACGATATGATTACCCTGGTGGAATGTTTTGGGAAATTGGATTATCAGGCAGAGAATGACATCTCTTGCGTGGTGGATTTTGGATCGAATATTGGTGTCAGCGCGGGATATTTTTTAACACGAAATAATGATGTTAAAGTCTATTTATTTGAACCCCTTCCTGAAAATATTGCGAAATTAAAAACTAATTTAGAGGGCTTTGAAAACAGGTATGAATTGAGTGATGTGGCGGTGGGATTGGAAAACGGGACTGCCGATTTTGGTTTTGAAACAACAGGGAGGTATGGTGGACTTCAGAGCAACCTTCCCAAAACGGTCCAGGTACAAGTTTGCAAGGCGGAAGAAGTTGTTTCAGAAATTCTGGAAAAAGAGGGTCGTATTGATATTTTGAAAATTGATGTGGAAGGTTTGGAGATAGCAATTATTGAAAGTTTGTCTCCTGATAGTTTAAAAAAGATAGATAGTATATATGCGGAAGCTATTTACCCGGGAAACTTACCAGGATTTGAAAAAGAACAATACGGTGAAGTTGTCCGTTTTCGTAAATCTTCAAATGACAAATAAAAATTATTTAGGGTGTTTTAACACCAGGTATTTATAGTAGTCGTTTATAGATAAGGTGCCGAGCATTTGACCATGCTCTGTAACAGCTAAATGATGAATGGCGTGGTCGCGCATTACCTGGGCTGCTTTTTCCATGCTTTCTTGGCATTCCATTTTGATGAGAGGAAAGCTCATAACCTCTGCAACCTGAACTTTTTCAGGATTCAGGTTTTCTCCAACCCACTTTTTGCTAATGTCGTTATTGGTAATGATACCAATGTATTCTCCGCCTTCTTCAACCAGCAGGGAATGAATTCCATTGTCATTCATCATATGTGAGGCCTCTAAAACCGTTGCTGTGGGACTGATGCTTAATAGAGACTCTGCCATGTAATTGTGAATTTTTTCCATTTCGTTTTCCTTTTTCCAATTTAAATTAATGATCTGTTTGTGAAAAATGGCGGATGTAATGGATCAACTGCCAAACCTGATCTTCATCCAGGTTTTTGAAAGCGGGCATGGCGGTTCCAGACGAGCCGTTTCGTATGATCCAGAATAATTGTCCGTCAGGTAGAGGGTCTACCGTTTGACTGCAGGTAAAATTACGCGGACTGGGGGTCAGTTCGCGAAACAAAATACCGAGTCCATTTCCGCTGATACCATGGCAGGTCCGGCAGGGCCCGGGTTTGGCATCGAAGTGAAACAGATTTTGCCCCGCAAAAACATTTTCGGGAGAGGGAGGAAGTGGATTTTTTAGTTTCAAAAATTCATCTGGAGCCTGCATGGTTATTCGCGTCTGCGGACATAGGGGTTCAAATTCCAATCCACCTTCCACCTTATTTGCAGGATGGGATACCAAAGTCCATCCCCATGCGAGAGAAGCCGGAATGGTTATAAATAGGACCAGCCAAATTAAAAGAATTCGTTTCATCAACAGCCCCCTAAAGTATATTGAATGCTACTTATAAGAGTTCTGTTTAGAAGAATTTATTCCTTTTGAGATGGAACTGTACTACCTGAAATTATACGCGAAGCAGCCACTGGAACAAGTGACCATATAATGTGGACAACTTTTGCAAGGTTCGTTGGGTTGAGCTTTAAAAGCGTGACCTAAAAATTCGGTATGCATTTTTTTTATGGCTAGTTCGTTGACCTGTTTGAAGTCTTGAATATTTCCCAATTTTTTGTCGTGGAAGGGAAAACAGTTGAAGCAGTCGCCTTTTGGGTCGATGTCCATCGGGCTATCATCGGCACAGCCAAAATAAACATCTTTGTCTTTCCATTCGGTAATGCTTGGGACAGACTGGCTTCCATGATAAATGAACCGCTCTACCAAGTGATATTCATCCTCTTGGATATCGTCCATCAAACAAGGGGGGAACGAACAGTCGAATCGAAAACACATTTGCGGAAAATCTTTAAGCAGGTCTATCATCATGCGGCCCATTTTGGGATAGTCTTTGATGGGCAATGTTATGTGGTTTTCCTCCCCTACAATAGGGAAAGCCGGGCTGACGCGAATCTTATAGGTTTGTCCTGGCGGTAATCCCAGATTCTGATAAATTTCGTCTATCTCCCAACATTGCGTCGCCAGGTCTTGCTCGATGGAATACAAATTGAGGCTGAACATCAGCCCGTATCCATTCTTACTTAAAATAGCTTCGGCTACT
>CAZECX010000132.1:0-6785 GCA_964510965.1 uncultured Nitrospina sp.
AAGATATAAAGCAGGATTTAGAAGCTATCCTAAGTACCCTTGACAAAAAATGAAGGTGAAAGCCTGGGGTTACCAAAGGGGAAATAAACATCCCTGACCTATTGGCCAGGGATGTTTAAATGATGAACAATTTTATGAAAAAGCCTTTTTGGCTACATCTACTAGAGCATCCACAGTTCTACAACCCAGTAAATCTGCGTCTTCCCTGGCTACTTCTTCGCCGCCTGCATCTACAGCAATTACCGCACGATTGAGATAGCGGCTCTTTACACCTTCAAGGGTCAGTTTGTTTGCGTTTCCAAATTCCTGACTTACATCCTGAAGCAGGTTGGGCAGGCCTCTTCCCGCATTGGATAAAATATCTGTTCCCACAACGACAATTACCTCATCGGCACCGGCTGCTTTAAATTTTTCCGCATTGTCTTTAACCAGATCAAATTCCTTATTGCAAAAACCACCAGCGCCGGGCAGAGTGATAATAAGTCTCTTTCCCTTATAGTCATCAATCGATAGTTCTTGTTCTATGGGGGTGGTCGCTGCATTTTCAACGGACCATTCCGGATTTAATTTAATCATTTTTACATCACTGCCAGCCAATTTTGCCATGTAGAAACCTCCTGTTTTAGGATTTAAATAGAGACCTGTATTAGATGTGTTACCTCTTATAAGGATGCGAAAATTGTACGAAAAAGTTTGCCCCACTGCAAGTAAGTAAAGTTTTGAATTAATTAAATAAACCATCTATAGCTAAAGACATCCAGATTTGTTAACCTTGAAATATAGGATTAGATTTAGGAGAAATTCTGATATGCCAAAAAGGTTTGTTATTGCAGTATTAATGGGGATTTTTGCAGTTTTTCTTTTCACCGGGCTATCTTGGGGTGAAGAGCCAAAGCGCCCATTTTACGAGCACCCCGGAAACTATCGAGATGAAATTACTCAACTTAAAGCAGATTTTAATTCCCGGTTCGGTTATGAATTAATCGATTTGGAACACGAATGGAGACCTTGGGAAATAAATAAGCTGATCAATGCTTTTTCTAAACTACCTGATACCTTTCTAAGGATCAATGGGGTTAAAGGTTTTTACCACCTCAGTCAATTTCGTGGCGGGCTAGAAGGAATGCCTGTGGATGATATCCCGGCTGCAGCTTTTCCCAGTTTTCAAACCGTTTATAGAAATGCCAGAATGTCTTATCAGGTAGAGGTAGGAAATCAGGAACCACGCATAGAATTTTATTCCAAACTTTTCTATGAAGACCAGAAAAATTTAAATAATATTGTTCAACATGAAATGGCTCATATATATGACATGTTTAAGGGCTATCTTTCCTTTTCCGAGGAGTGGTTGGAAATAACAAAATTTAAATTGATACATCTTCCAGCATTAGATTCCAGACCGGGGGACGATTATCTATTTACTCCTTTAAATGATCCTGAAGAAATTCATTACGCTCCAGTTTCTTCACTCCAATTACCGACTTATTCAAGACAAAATCCCCAAGAAGATTTTGCTAATTCGGTATCAGCCTATATCAATTATCCTTATTTTCAATTCAGTCACCCGAGAAGGTATCAATTCCTGAAGGAAAAAGTATTTGGCGATAAATTGTATTTTTCTGAAGAAAAAATAGGATTTAAAGAAAAAGTGACATCTGATTTCGGGCAGGCCATTGCGAATAAAAACTGGGACAAAGTAATTGAGATTGCCAAAGAGGTGGCGCGAGATTATCACCCGGATATTGAAAAAGAACTAGTACAACAACTTGAGAACGGGATTTCGAGCACACCAGATTCAATTCGAGATGTGAAGTTTGCACTGGCGAGCTGTTATTTAGTGGAGCCCCAGGCTTTACAAATCCGTAGAAACCTCATTCGTAAAAAGCGTGTTTCTTTACAAGTGCTCCTGGAAAACCGTCGATGTGCTTTGATGGCTAGAAGGTCCTTTGAAAAGGAACTTGGATTATGGTCGATGCGCAATATTTATTTCTATCAAAGTAAAGGGCAATCCTATATTCAATTTCTGGATTCCATATCCCTAACATCAAAGGCCAGGGGGTTTGATACTCGATATAATTGGAGGATTTTTCGCGAAGGTAGTAGTGTCCATTTAGCTGAAGGTAGTTTTATTCGCGAGGGGGTAAACATCGGTTCGATTGAAATAAATCTCGGAAAGACAGCAGTGGGAACTTTGAATCTTCCCGTCGGAATACCACTGACTTTAGAGCTTGGGGCTCAGCGAGTGCATCCGATTGAGTTTAAAAGATTAAATTCAAAAGCTGCCAAAATCAGATTTGTAATTCCAGCAGGATTTAATTATGACGGCCTTAAGAAACCTCAAATAAAAACTCTATATCCGCTGCGCTCTGAATTCAAAAGCCTGAATTGATTTCTATTCTAATTCTTTGACCATACGATAAGCCATATTTAAATGGGCATATTTAGATGGCCATACCTTCATTCCATCTTCATATTGAACAACCAGGGCTGATGAATCTTTTTCTTCATTCGTCCAGGTTGTGCCTGCGCTTCCCGGTTCAAATATGGAGGGTAGATAAATTTCATCCCCATATTTATCAGTGTTTTTGAATTTGAGATCAAAAAGCGACCATGCTTCGTCTTGTTTAGGATAACGCCAACTATCATATCCAGCCAGCCTTTCAAGATTCGCAATCTCTACATAATCTTGTCCCTTAAACCAGTTCATCCATTTTTGCGTGTCTTGAAAGGAATCGGTTTTTCTCCAAATTAAATTCAATTCTTTATCGGTAATCGTTCCGTTACCGTTATCAATAAATCTTTCGGCCATGTTTAGTTCTCAATTATATTTAGCGTTGAAATGAAATGGTTTGGGTTAAAAAATTATACTCAGGCTCACCATCCCTGTCCCTTGATACCATAGGTTCGACTTCCCGGTTGTCCTTTGTTTAAATAACTTTCAAGATCTTCTTTGTCTTTGGGTGATTGAGTCGAGTCGTTTTGATTAAAATTCTCCTTAAGAGTTTGAACGATGTATTCCCGCATAGCACTTTCATCACCCTTGCAAACTTTTTTTAATTGCTGGAAAACTTTATCATCCAATTCGATGTTTAATTTCTGGGTCATATTTTAGCTCAAAAAAGGAATTTATTTTCATATTGTAAAATATTTAGCAATTGAATGATAGCGAATGCTTTGTTTTAGGATATATCAGAAAAGGATTTAGGCATTGTTTTTTTGACTTCCAAGGTGGTTTGCGAGTAAGGAAGATCAATAATGAATGAGGTGCCTCTGGGGTAATTATCCTGAACTTTAATGGTTCCGTTGTGATCAATTATTATTCTATTTACAATGGCCAAACCCAGTCCGGTCCCTCTTTTTTTTGTAGTAAAATGGGGTAAAAATAGCTTTTCCCGGTCTGCGGATGAAATACCTGCTCCGTTGTCAGAAAACTCTATACGGATTCCTTTTTTACCGTCGAGAATCTTAGTGGTTATTTGAATTACCCCGCCCTCCTCAATGGCATCAGTAGCATTTTCGAAAAGATTAATAAGTACACGTCGTATTTGTTCAGGGTCGATGACCAATTGAGCTAGATTTGGATCAAAACTCTTATTGATTTGAATGTTTTTATCATGCTCAGAATAGGAAATAAGAATATCGTCGATGATTTTATGTAGAGAAGATAATTTGGGGTCTGGGGTCGGCATTCGGGAAAACCTGAGAAACTCGTTTAAGAGATCCTTCATGCCTTCGACTTCTTGAGATATAATATTGATACTTTCGTCAAAAACCCGGGCAAAATCTTCACGGTTTTCGTAGTACTTTTTTTTCAAGCGCTGAGTGTTGAGCTGTATGGGCGTGAGAGGATTCTTAATTTCATGCGCAATTCCTTGAGCGACTTCCTTCCATGCGGCCACTTTCTGAGTTTTGATTAAATGTGTTAGGTCCTCAAAAACAATGACTATCCCTCTATATTTTTTTGATACCCCAGCTAGCACCTGAATGTTAATAAGAAGAGTGACATTGTTGTCATTCACACGGAGGTCAATTTGCTCTTCAATGGAATTTTGATTCTGTGTATTCATCTTTTGAATCAACTTTCTGATTGGTTCGTGATAGGAGGAATCAAATGCATCCCTATAACTTGAGCCAAATATATTCTCGTTGTGTAAATGAAGAATACTTTCTGCGGCTTTGTTGAATGTTGTAATTCGGCCTTTCTTATCTATTGAGATAACTCCTGCACCAATATTGTCCAAAATTGTTTCTATATAGTTTCTTCTTCTATCAAGTTCGATATTGGTTTTTTTAAGGTTTTCATTGGCTTGTTGTATGTCAATTCTGCTTTCATTCAGTTCTTCAGTCATGGTGTTGAATGAATCCACAAGCAGGGCTATTTCATCAGTTGCGCGGACTCCAATTTTGAAATTTAAATCTCCCTCCGCAATTCGTCGGGTTCCTTCAGCTAGTTGTTGAATAGGAACAGTAATTCCCCGAGCCATATAAAACCCTAGCCAGATTGCTGAGAATAATATTAATAAGGTTATCAGTAGAAAGGTTATGTAATAGTTGGCGCTGACAGGTAGTTGAAGAAATTTTTGTTGTTTATAATCCTGATAAGTAGACTTTATCGTTTCTACTTTGCTCAATGAATTCTTATAGGCTGGAGTTAACGTCAGGATATAACCCCAAATGGATATTTCCTTGTTGACAATTTCTGTAAGAGGAACGACCACTACCATTAAGCTTTCGCCTTGCGTCATTTGAATCTCTGTTACTCCTTCTCCATCTATACTTTTTTGAATCAAACTGCCATAGTTAAGTTCAGTCGCATTTGGAAGTATAGAGGAATCTATTTCAGACACTATTCTTTTTAAATTGTTGTCATATATAATTATTCCTGCCAGGCTGTATTCTGAGACTTTACTTTGAACTAAATTGTGCAAGCGTTGGCGATTTGCTTTTAGATAAAGGTTCCTGCTTTTTATGAAATGTTCAATATTTTTTGTTTTCGCTAAGGCTCTGTTTTCAAACTCAGAATAATAATTTCGAGCAATATCCATTGAGTACTGCAGGGTTTGTTCGGTTCTTATGTTGAACCAGTTTCCGATGCTGAAAGTGAATAGCTTACTAGCTACCATGAAAAGTAGGATCGAAGGAACAAGGGCAAGGATTAAAAATGCTATGACAAGTTTGGTTTGAAATTTTGACCCAATAATTTTGCTTTTTCGCTCGTTATATACTTTTACGAGATTCCGTGTGATCAGAATTATCAGAACGAATAGTAAAATTATGATTATATTGAAAACAGCAAGAATAAGAATGTTGTTTGCAATAGAGGCGTTTGCTTCAGCCTGTAAAAAATAACTTTCTACAAGTGTTGAAACGATTAGTGCCAAGATTACACCGAATATGGTGTATGTCGTACGCTTGCGTTTCTGTTTTAATTGTTCTTCTGTTGGGGGAGTGTAAATTGGAGGGCTATTTGTTGAAAGATCGGATGACATCTCTGGACACCTTTCCTTCTCTCCTCCTGGACCGCGCGGTTTGTTTGGAGAGCTCTAAATCCGGATCAATGGATAAGGGTGAGGTTTGTGCCCAGGAGGTTTCGAAATCACTAAAGGGTACGAAAAAGAAAATATAATTAAAAGGGAACCAGAAGCGGTCTGTTTCCAAGTCTGCCTTCACACGAACATAATATTTTTCATTGGGATCCATGCGATAAATAGGGGCAATGGGAATATCCTTCAAGGTCAGCATCAGTTTTTGGTATCTTGAGGATTTGCGAGTGATTACTTTTCTGCGCACATTTTTTCCCACCTCTGCAAATCGATAGGCTTTTTTAAGGGAGTCAAATTGAATTTTATGTCTCACAGTATTTGAGCTTATTAGGCTGTCGACCCATGCTACATTTTCTTTTCTTAATTCAATCTCAAAGGTGAAACCCATGGGCACACCACTTTCAATGGCCTCAATTATCTTTTCAGTAAATCCATCAATAAGGCGAGCGTTCATCACCACATATTTACCTTTTGTGGCAACACCAATGTTAACGATGTTTGGAGAGGCCGCAAATGTAGACGGGGTGGGGGCAAAAACAAAAAACCCAATTAGTAGAAAAGCGTTAAGTAGTTTTATTTTTGAAATAATTAAATGTTTCAACAAGACCTTCCTCCAGGGAAACGCAAGGTTTCCAGTCGAATCTTTCCTGCAGTTTTCCACTATCAATTGCGCTTCTTCTTTGTTCCCCATGTCTCGGGGGACTGTATTCAGCGGATGTGGCTATTCCAGAAACTTTTAACAGATCTTTGGTTAAAAAATTAATACTGGTTTCTTTTCCCGTGCCAACATTAAACGTTCCCTTACATTTCGGGTCTAATGCCAGGGTATTGGCCTGAGCAACATCTCTAACAGATATAAAGTCCCGTGTTTGCTCCCCATCACCACAAATTACCGGTGGTAGGCCTTCCATTAAGCGCTGGCAGAATATTGCCACCACACCTGCTTCTCCATGTGGATTCTGGTGTGGACCATAAACATTACTATAACGAAGCACAGTCGTGTTCAAACCATGCTGCGTTCCAAAATAATTTATATAATTCTCTGCACACAACTTTGATATCCCATATGGACTCAAAGGTTGGCACGGATGTTCCTCGCTTGCCGGAAAGATTTCCTGTTCGCCATACATGGCTCCCCCGGTGGAGGCAAATACAAATTTATCAATGTTTAACGATACAGCATTTTGAAGAAGTTGTAAAGTACCAATAATATTGGAGTTAGCGTCAAATAGTGGATCAGAA
>CAZECX010000132.1:6803-9315 GCA_964510965.1 uncultured Nitrospina sp.
TGATTCTGAGACGGAAATTTGAGCTGCATGGTGATTGATGGCTGAAATTTTTTCGTTTTCAAGAATTATCTTCACATCGGGTGAATGGATATTTAATTGGTAAAAAATGGCTTTAGTGTTTACAAACCTCATTTCTCCTGAAGACAGGTCGTCAATGATAACGACCTCATGTCCTGCATCAATATATGCATTCACAATATGTGACCCTATAAAGCCAGCCCCTCCAGTTACCAAAATTTTCATTTACCATCTTCCTTCATGATTTTAGATAGTTCGAAAAGGGTATTCAGTGCTTGTTTGGGAGACATCTCTTCGGGGTCTATTTGGCTTAATTTCTGGATCAAAGGATTTTCTGTCTCAGGGAATAATCCTAGTTGTCCGGGGGAAGGAAAACTATCTTTTTTCTCTGACCGTGAAATCTTTGGGACTCCAACCTCATCAAATTCGCTTTGTTCTAAGTTGAAAAGAATCTCATGGGCTCTATCCAGAACCTTTTTGGGCAGGCCCGCCAATCGTGCTACCTGGATACCATAGCTTTTGTCTGCACCACCTTCAATAATTTTTCTTAAAAAGATGATTTCATCATTCCATTCTTTTACTTGAATGTTAAAGTTTTTAACACCCGAAAGGACACGCGATAATTCGGTCAACTCATGGTAGTGTGTTGCAAATAATGTTTTCGGCCCTCCTTCTTTTTCGGTTCCATGTAAATATTCCACAATCGACCAGGCGATGCTGATGCCATCAAAGGTGCTCGTGCCTCTGCCAATTTCATCGAGAATGATCAAGCTCTTAGGCGTGGCATTATTGAGGATATTTGCTGTTTCGTTCATTTCGACCATGAATGTCGATTGACCTTTTAGCAAGTGATCTTGTGCACCCACACGAGAAAAGATGCGATCTGTGATTCCCATTTGGACTTTTTCGGCTGGAACAAAACTACCCATTTGAGCCATCAGGCATATCAATGCGACTTGCCTGAGGTAAGTGGATTTGCCTGCCATATTCGGTCCAGTAATGATCATGATTTGCTGGTCGTGGGAATTTAGGCAGGTGTCATTAGGGATGAACCGGTTGCCGGGATCCATTTGCTCGATCAGCGGATGCCTGCCATTTGTAATTTCCAGGCTAGAGTCCTGAAGGATTTCCGGATGGCAAAAATTATTCCTATGCGCAACTTCTGCAAAGGAAATCAAGGCATCAATTTCACTTATAGTCTGAGCCATTTTTTGAATTTGTGATCCCGCCGATGAAATTTTACTCCTAACTTCTTCAAACAGTTTTTGTTCCAGCTCAATAATTCTCTCTTCTGCCTGAGTGACTTCTTCTTCGTATTCCTTTAATTTTGGAGAGATGAATCTTTCTGCATTCACTAAGGATTGTTTTCTGATGTATTCTTTTGGGACACGATCTGCATGTTTTTTTGTGACCTCAATATAGTATCCATAGATTTTATTAAAGCCTATTTTCAATACAGGGATTCCTGTTTTTTCTTTTTCTTCCGACTCCAGTGAAGCTATCCAGCTTTTACCTTTTCGAGAAATGTCTTTAAGTCGATCTAGTTCGTTATTGCAGCCAGGTTTGAATAGGTTTCCTTCTTTGAGACCCAGCGGTGGATCGTCCACGATATTTTTTTCTATCAGATCGAATAAATTTTCAAGATTATCCCAGTTTTTTAAATAAAGGAAAAGTTGAGAGGATTCACACTTCTCCAAAGCTTTATAAAGACCCGGGAAAGCCCCTATGGAGCTTTTGAGAGAAACCAAATCTCTAGCGTTACAAACGGATAGTGTGATTTTTCCCAGCAACCTTTCCAGATCATAAATTTTTTCTAAAAATTCACGAGTTTCCTGCCTGTTTAATGGAAGAGATTTAAATTTAGATACGATATCAAGCCGTGCTTTAATTTTTTCGCTGTCTACCAGAGGCTTAATTATCCAATCGCGAATTCGCCTGGCACCCATGGGTGTACAGGATTCATCCAGAAGACTCAGGAGAGAGTTTTTTCGTGTTCCTTCACTGGATTGAACCAGCTCCAGGCTGGTTACCGTGGTTTGATCCAGTGCCATGTAGTCATGAATAAAAAAGGGGCTGATGGAGTTAATATGCTCCAGCGCTGATTTTTGAGTTTCATGGAGGTAGTGGATTAAGGCGCCTGCTGCTGAGATAGCCTGGTTCATGCTTTCGCATCCAAAACCTTCCAGCGACTGGGTTTTAAAATGATTTAATAGATTTCTAACAGCTTCGCTGTGAGAGTATGTCCAGTCCTCCCAACTATGAAGAAACACATTTCCCGCAGGCAACCAAGGTTTGGGTTGCTCAACTAAGCTTTCAGGAATAAGAATTTCCTTAGGCGCGAGTTTTTGCAATTCGTCTGCTAGAGGTGATCCTGTCCCATCATCGTTGAATTGGGTCACCTTAAAGGTGCCGGTGGACACATCCAAGGCTGCCAAACCAATTTCGTTTTTGGATATAAAAAGAGAAACTATAAGCTGATCCGATTTGGGATCCA
>CAZECX010000133.1:0-9168 GCA_964510965.1 uncultured Nitrospina sp.
TGCTCATCCCCTCATTAATCGATCTCGCTTTTCCCTTGTTTCAATGGATTTACCTCAACCTCGGGGATTCTTACACTCAAACCAGTTTGGCGAGATTTCTTGTTTGTGGCGCTCTGCTCATTATCCCTGCAACTTTTATGGGGGCCACCCTTCCCGTTCTCAGCAAATTTGTCTCTCGGGATGAAAAATATATAGGAAAGGATGTGGGCACCTTATATTCCATTAACACCTTTGGTGCGGTGGTGGGTGCCTGGGCTTCGGCTTTTATATTTATGCGCCTGTTAGGGGTGCAAGCTACGATAGGGGTGGCTGCAGCTGCTAATATCGGCATTGCATTTGTCATTTATTTTGTATTCAAACCCCTACTAAAAGAACGTTTGCCATATTCTGTCCCCCTCTCTAGCGAGGGCGATAATTCGCTGCAAAAGCGAGAGCTATTAATATTGCTGAGTTTTGCTGTTTCCGGTTTGGCAGCCTTGGTTTATCAGGTGGCTTGGACAAGAATTTTATCCCTGCTATTGGGGTCATCCGTATTTGCCTTCAGCCTCATTCTCACAGTATTTATTTTGGGTCTGGCGCTGGGCACGGTTACGGCTTCCAAACTCCTTAATAAGCTAAATGATTTGATCAAAGGTTATGGTCTAATTCAAATAATAATAGGATTTTCTGCCTTAACTATTGTTCCTCTCTTTGGTCGCATTCCTTTTGTCAATCGATGGATTTATGAGAACTGGGGGCAGCAATTTGAAATCATGCAGGGTGCAAATTTCATAACCATTTTGGGTTTACTTTTTGTCCCTACCTTTTTTATGGGAGCCCAGTTTCCGATTGTGATCAAGCTATTAGCAACCAAGCTGGAAACAGTCGGCCAAAATGTAGGACGGGTTTATGCCTTCAATACCGTCGGCACGATAATAGGTTCCTTCCTGGCGGGTTTTGTTTTGATTCCCATGTTGGGATTACAGACCACAATTTTAAGCGTGGTTTTTCTAAATGTTATTTTAGGGATTTGTCTTTTAACATTTGGATCCCAACTTAGTTTCAACTGGAAAATATATGTTTTGCCGGGCGTCTTCATTTTATGTGTTCTGATGGCAAATAAGATGGTCCCTTGGGATAAGTCTGTTATTTCCAGTGGTTCCTTCATGCCTTATCGGATTGGAGATTTAAAGGAGGCGGAGTTAAAGAAAAATAAGATTTTGTTTTTTAAGGAGGGCATGCACACAACGGTCACTACCGAACTTTCTACTTCGGGAAATATTTTCCTGCGTGTAAATGGAAAAACAGATGCTTCTCTGGCCTTGGATATGAGAACCCAATTGTTATCGGGTTATTTGCCAATGCTTTTTCATGCAGGTCCTAAATCTGCTCTGGTGATCGGCCAGGGGAGCGGAATTACATTAGGTGCGGTCGAGCAGTTTCCGGTAGACAAAATTAATCTCGTGGAAATATCACCCGCCGTTATAGAAGGGTCGAGATTTTTTGATCCATTCAACCACGATGCACTCAATGACAAAAGGCTTTCAATATTGCTCGAAGATGGACGAAACCATGTTGCGTTATCAAAAAATACTTATGATGTGATCGTCTCTGAGCCTTCAAATCCATGGATATCTGGAGTGGGGGCTTTGTTCACGGTCGATTTTTTTGAGCTGTTAAAAAAGAGGTTGAATCCGGGAGGACTGGCCTGCATTTGGGTTCATACCAACATGTCACCCGATAGTTTCAAATCTATTATTCGCTCGTTCACCGAAAAATTCCCATTTGTAACAATGTGGGAATCTATAGCCGGGGATGACTATTTGTTGATAGGTTCTGAACAGGATTATCGGTTGTCGTTTGAAAAAGCTCAAAAATATTTATCAAATGAAATTACAGGAAAAGATTTTGCGCATATCGGTATCAGAGATGTGCCGGACTTGATGAGCTTGATGATCATGTCTCGCGAAAGACTTGTAGAATTTAGTGAAAATGCTCCACTGCATACCGATGATAATTCATTGCTGGAATTCAATGCGCCAGAATACGTTTATAAGGATGAAAGAGATGTGCTGGTAAGGCAATTGACCCCTTTCATTAGGTTGCAACCAGAATTCGTGAAGTATGAAAATACCCCACCAGAAATTATAGACCGAGTAAATAAAAGGCTTTCACAACTGGAAAGATCCGAAAGTCAGATCGAAGAAATAAAGCGCAAGGCTAAAATTACAACATTTCTAGAGCAAGCTGAAACGGCATTTAATGTGGGAGACATCACTCAAGCTCTGGCTTCCTATAAAGAAGTTCTGCTGCTGGAACCACAACATGTTTTGGCTCATATGAATATGGGAAATATTTATCAAGAGTTAAAATTGACCGAGGAAGCAGAAAAAGCTTATTTGAAAACACTCAAGTCCAACCCCTTTTATGTTTTCGGAAGCCTGAGCCTGGCAAGATTATATGTGTTTTCAGGCCAACCTGATAAAGCCATAAAGCTTTTAAAGGATACACTTGAGTGGTATGAGGGCGACCATGAACTCAGCCTTTTTATGGGCTTGGCCTATGCTTTTAAGAAGGAGGCACGACGGGCCATTGAAGAATTTGAAAAATCCCTGAAATTTAATCCAAACTATCCATTGGCACATTATTATCTGGGGGTGCAGCTACAAAATAGGGACCCGTCTTTAGCTGGAAGACACCTTCGTTCATTTCTAAATTTAATGAAGAGTCGACCAGGCCAGGGAAAGTTGATTCAAAAAGCAGAAAAACTATTAAAGAAGCTTTGATCCCCTTGAATATAGGGTATACTCCCAACAGAAAGTCTGTGGTCCTGCCGGAATAATTTTCCCGAATATTTGAAAGTCATATTTAATGCCCACTAAAATTAAAGCTATTTGGTATCTTTGTATCGTTATTACGGTTGTTGGTTTTTTATATCTGGCCGCAAAAGACCAAATGGAAGAAGCAATGCTGGCCGAAGAAAAAGCTGATAAAAGATCACAAGCTCGTCTTGAACAATTACAAAATCCCAAAGGGCAGAACCAGATAATTAAAGTTGACCCAATTAAAGCAATTCGTGAAATGAATGCCTTGGGTAAATATCAGGAAGCGGTTGATATGGCGGAAAAGGTGGCCAAAGAGTTTCCGGATCATGCAAAGCTCAATACCTGGTGGGGCATTTCTCTGGTAAAGCTGAAGAAAACCCAGGAGGCAATCAATCATTTTATTATTGCAGCCAAAAATGACCCTACCGATGAAAAGGCCCATCTCTATTGGGGGTTGACTTTAGCTATGGAAAAAAAATTTGAAGAAGCCATCAAGCACTACCGTACAGTTCTTGAAATCAATCCAGAGCATAGCAATGCTTATGCTTATTGGGGGGCTTCTTTGAATGCGCTGGGAAAATATGAGGAGTCCTTAGGTAAGCTGGATGAAAGTGTGGCCCTTCATCCACTTAATAATACAGCGTATGCCATTCGTGTCGATGTATTATATAATCTCAAGCAGTATGAAAAAGCCTGGCAGAACGTTCAAAAAGCACGCGCGGCTAATATTTCCTTACCTCAAGGCTCCATTGACAGATTGACCCAAGCCTTTCCGGAGCCTTTAAAAACTCCTTGATAAGTTTTGCTGAGTACGCCGACTAAAACTAAAAGACACGATATATGCTATTTAGAAAAATGGACTTTGTGTCAAACTTGTAAATATTGGTAAATTAGCCATAAATTAGAGTGCACTAACTTCAAAATTTGTTATATTTATATTGTAGTGGTCAACTTTTGAGTTTTGGCTGGTTTTGCATTTTCATACATTTGATCTTTAAATAGAGAGGAATAATGTTTAATAAAACTGTTCAGTCTATTGGCAAAACATTTTTTATTGTCGCGATTTTTCTTTCTTTAAATTTATCATCCGCTTGGGCGAGTAATTCCACAAACGATTTTGGAAGAAAGAGCACCCCTGATTTCATTTCCCAAATCGGTGATGATGTTTTTGCACAAACCTCTGACGTAACTATTAAACTCGAAAAGAAACTGCCCAAAGCCAGTGACTGGCCAAATTCCATAGAGACCGCTCAAGGGACAATGAGATCCTCCCAAGATACTGAAGATTATGAGGAAATGGAAGATCCCTTTGCCGGGAATGAAAAAGACATTCCTATCCTTTCAGACCCTTTGGAGGGCTATAATCGATGGATGTTTGGAGTTAACGAGACTATCTATGATGCTGTTTTAGAACCTGTCGCAAGGGGATATAGGGATACCGTTCATGAACACCTGAGGATTGGTATCAAAAACGTGTTTAATAATGCTATGGCACCGGTAAAACTTTTAAGCAGTCTTCTGCAAATGGAGTTCAAAAAGTCAGGCCGTGTTCTAGCTCGGACTTTGATCAACACAACGGTTGGGTTTGGTGGTTTTGCAGATGTTGCGGGGGAAGAATATGGCATCGATGATGTGAATGAAGATTTCGATCAGGCTTTGGGTTATTATGGTATTCCCACTGGGCCTTACGTTGTGCTGCCGTTCTTTGGACCCTCAACAGCTCGTAATATTATAGGGAGAACAGCAGATGCCTTAATGAGTCCCGGTGCTTTGACAGGTGCTAGTTTCGGGACAAATATCGTGGTCAATGCGGAGGATAATGTCAATGCCGCATCATTTATTGTTGATGATAAAAAACAGTTGGAAGACAGTGCTCTGGATGAATATGAAAGTATTCGGGATTTTTATCATCAATACCGATATGGACTTCAAAAAAAATAAGTTCATATTAAAATCAGCTCCTCCCCAAAAAATAATTCTTTCTGTTTTATCCTGTCCTGATTTTTAGTATCCTGCCTCCTTTCAATACTGATAGAGAGGTCAAATCTTGTCTGATCACCGCGCTCGATTGTTTCAGGAAAGCAGTCCCTATTTATTGCAACATGCGACCAATCCGGTCGATTGGTACCCTTGGGGGCCAGAAGCATTAAATAAAGCCAAAGCAGAGAATAAACCCATATTTTTGAGCATTGGCTATTCCTCATGCCACTGGTGCCATGTCATGGCCCATGAATGCTTTGAAAACCCGGAAATAACGCAATTGATGAACCAATGGTTCATCAACATTAAGGTGGATCGAGAAGAACATCCAGATGTGGATGCTCTTTATATGAAGGCCTTGGTGGAGCTCACAGGCCAGGGAGGGTGGCCCTTGAGCATGTTCCTCACGCCCGAACAAAAACCTTACCTTGGTGGCACCTATTTCCCCCCCACACCAAAATTCAACCGACCCGGATTTCCGCAGATCCTGGAAGAAGCCCACAAAATTTTCACAGAAGATAAAACCCAACTCGAAAACAAGGCGAAAAGTTTATTGGAAAAGATCAATTTGCAAAATAAAGCTGGGAAGTCCCGTGGGATCGAAGCTAACCGGCTAATTCAGGGGGCCATAGAAATTTTGACCAAACGGTTTGATGAGGATTACGGAGGGTTCGGGTCAGGAATGAAATTTCCCGAGCCGATGCATTACACCCTTTTGCTCAGGCATTGGGCGGAAACAGGCGACGAAGAAACTTTACATATACTTGATAAAAGTTTGACGAAAATGGCAGAAGGGGGGTTGTTCGACCAGTTGGGGGGCGGGTTTCACCGCTACTCAACCGATCGATTCTGGCGAGTCCCGCATTTCGAAAAAATGCTTTACGATAACGGATTCCTGGCAAAACTTTTCCTCGATATGTTGCAGGCCACGAAACAGGATATTTATCGGGAAATTCCAGAACAAATATTTTCCTGGATGGATAGGGAAATGACTTCCCCGGATGGAACCTTTTTTTCCAGTCAGGATGCAGACACGCAAGGTAAAGAAGGGACCTGGTATACCTGGGAATTAAAGGAAGTGCTAAATCTTTTGGGGCCGAAGCATGCCAAGGTTTTTAGTCGGGCTTTTGGCATGACCCCGAAAGGCCAATTGGATGGACGGAATGTTTTGCATTTGAATATGAAAGTGGAAACCCTCGCAGAGGCAGAAAATATCCCCATATTTGAAGCGGATCATATCTTGAAAAAAGGAAAGGAAACTCTTTTTAAAGCCCGCGAAAAACGAACTCGTCCTGATACAGATGAAAAAATCATCACCTCTTGGAATGGGTTGATGATCACCGCACTGGCAACGGGCTACGCTGTGCTGGGAGAAAAAAAATATATTGATACAGCAAAACGGTGCGCTGAGTTTATTTGGTCACAACAATGGAAAGATAAAAAACTGCATCGTATCTATAAAGACGGGAAAACCAGTATCGCAGGATGCCTGGAAGACTATGCTTATTTTCTTGAAGCTTTGGTCACTCTTTATGAAACTTCATTGCAAAGTGAATGGATTAACAAAGCCAGACAGCTTGCGGATGTAATGATAGAGGAGTTCTGGGATAAGGAAGAGGGCGGATTTTTTCTTTCAGGAAAATCGGGTGAACAACTGGTATCAAAACTTAAAAATCCGGCAGATGAAGCCATGCCCTCAGCAAACGCCATTGCCTCTATGGCATTATTAAAACTGGGTCGTTTGACGGGTGATAAAAACTACCTGGAAAAATCGGAAGAAACTGTCAAAGCGTGTCAGGCGTTTATGGAACACAGTCCGGCTGCGTTTTCCGGTCTATTATCTACACTGAGCGCGTCCAACCTGTCGTCAACGGAGGCCATTTTTGCCGGACCCAAAGAGGATACTGTATTTGATGAGATGTGGAAGGTGCTACATACGGATTACCGGCCAAATAAAGTAATCGTCTGGAACGAAAAAGGCGAGTCAAATCTTCCCTTGGCTGAGGGAAAAACCTCGGTTGAGCCAACCGTTTATCTCTGTCAAAAGGGAACCTGTCATCCCCCCGTCAACACCGCAAAAGCTTTGGACCGGTTGTTGGAGCGTCCTCAAGAGATTCGTCTGAACATCTTTGATGAAAATAAGAAGAACGCTCAAATACTGGAAAGCGAACAATCCAATTTTCTGAATGCAATGGGTCAGATCTTCCAGCAATCGGGAATTACCCGTCCCCCTCCTGGTGGAGGTGATAAAAGCTAGTCAGATTGTTGACAAAGGAAGAAAAAAAACCCCATTGCGCATTGCGCAATGGGGTTTTCTTTGTTTTAGAGAGTGTTTCTAATTTTATTCTTAGAACCTATAGGTAACACCAATTCTACCGGCAGTGTCGTGACCTGTTAATTCACTGTTGTTGTTTGTTGGAGAATTACCCTGGCCATTAACGTTGACGCCATTAATACCATTAATTTCTGCAGTCAGGTAATCTGTATAAACGAATTCCATGCGCAGACCGAGGTTTGGATCTATTTTTGAAAGATTGGTTGTAATACTTGCGCCTACCTGGGGTCCACCAGCATAGAGAGTATCGGTGTCACTTCCGATAGTCACATCAAACTGACTTACTGCTACCCCGCCGCTCAAGGAAACCAAAGTATCGCTATTAACGTAATAGCCTACACGAAGAGCTCCGCCAGCTACCCAATTTCTTTTGGCACTTGCACTCGTGATAGCAGCGCTGGTTTCGCTATCGGTAAGATCGATGCTAGATGTCAGTTCAATTTTTTCATCCGATCCGGCACCACTTACTTCAAAACCAAAGTATAAGTCGTCAGCTGTCTTCATTCCCCAGCCTAACCAACCACCCCCTTGGATGCCGCTCAGTCCAAAACCGCCTCTATCTGTTTCAAATCTCCCATCAGTATTACCATTATCCAAACGATGAACAGTTACATCGGCTTGGACGATTCCTGTCCCATGACCAATGAATGCTCCCGCATAAAAACCTTCACCGGGTGCAGCACCATCTGCTTGAGCGACCGAACTGGTAAACAATGTGGCTGCGAACATGATCCCCAACATCGCCATCATTTTTCTTTTCATGAAACACTCTCCTCAAAAAAAATAAAAAAAATAAAAACTAATTGCTATCTATTATTCAAAAATCTTTCTTCACTAATTTATTAAAAAAACAAGTTAACCTACCATGTTTATCTGGCCACGTCAATCTTTTGTTATCAATCTTTTAAGAACCTGCGTTATCGGATGTTAAGTACCAATTTTGTTAAAACTCTGTAAAAATGCTCATTTATCTAATACGTATGATAAATTTACAAAGAATTAGGGGAAAAACCCCTATTTCGCATAGAGATATCCCAATTAAATCGGGTGGATATTACATGCTTTAACCAATAAAATCAACAAAAAATATATATTTTAGGGTAAGAATATTCTGTGTGTTTTTGCATAAAAAGTCTTACTTTCCTGAATTTGGTAATTTGCTTAGTTTAAAAAGATTAGCAAAGTTGAGAAAGGTTTTTTTTTATGTACTGCATTTATGGGATACTCTCACAGGGCATTACAGGTTATAAAACTCAAATTTCACCAGATTTTTAACTTTGGAGGGAAGATAAAAAATGAGAGATTTCAGGGCATTATCGGCAATCATGCTGGCAGGGATTTTAATGTTTATGTCCGGTTGTGCATCGGTCGTTACTTCGGCGGCGCAAAAGGCGTGGGAAAACCGCAGTACCGAAGATCAGGTTACCGACACAAAAATTCACACGGGCATTCTTGATCGCGTTAAAAATAAAGACAAGGGTTTGTTGCTGGATATCAGTGTCGATGTCTGGGAACAACGTGTCATGATTACCGGAACCCTGGATGACAATAATGCCCGCTCTGCAATTGAAAGTCTTGCCCGGGAAGATTCCCGAATAAAATCTCTGCACAATGAAATTCAGATTGTTACGAAAGCAGAAAAAGAAGCACGACGAGAACAGAAGGAAAAAGGCGGTGAGGAGAAAAGCGGGGCGGGGCAGGCAGTCAATGATTTCTGGATTGAAACCAAAATCAAAGCGCAATTATTGACGGATTCAAACGTTGGCTCGGTAAATTATTTTTATCGTTCTGTATTGAACAAAGTGTACGTGATCGGCAAAGCCAGTAATAGCGTTGAGGAGCAGTTGGTACTGTCAATCATAAAAGGAACTGAAGGGGTGAAATCCGTCACGGAATATATTGACGTCCCATCTATATATTAAAATATGTGGAGTCCAGATTTTCCCCGGCCAAAAAATTTAAGTGCTGACAGGTTTTCCTGTCAGCCTTTCACAGAGACCTTTTATAACCCGTCATTGCGAACGTAGTGAAGCCGTAATATTTAACATT
>CAZECX010000134.1:0-9110 GCA_964510965.1 uncultured Nitrospina sp.
AACTTTTGAGTTTTCAAACTTTCCATCCCCTTTACCCCATAAAACCTGCACTCCCGTATTCCCCGAACCTGCAAGCCCTACTGCAATATCAATATTTTTGTCCTTGTTATAATCACCAATGACAATTCCTGTAGGCTGGCCGTTGACGTTGATAACAACCGGTTCCTTATAAAACCCATTGCCTTTTCCTAAAATAATCACGACCTGAAAATAACGCATGGTGACCGCAAGATCTGGGTTGCCATCATTATTAAAATCACCGGAAATCATATTGATTGGAATTTTTCCTGGCTTCAGGGTTTGTTTCGTTTTTTTGAAACTTCCCAATCGGGTATTTAAGAAAATTTGTACCGTCTGATCTTCGTAGTTGAGCACAGAAATATCTTTATAACCGTCATTATTAAAATCTCCTGCCACCAGACAAATAGGACCTCGCCCGGTGTTGTAAACCAATTGTTCGTTGAACTCTCCATCTCCCAATCCCTTATAAAAAGAAAAGGAATGCGCACCACTGTTAGCAACAACCAGATCCAAAACATCGTCACGGTTAAAATCATCGGTGATTAAGAAAGAAGGTTCGAGTCCGGTTTCCAAGGTATTGCTCAACGCAAAAATACGCGGCATTTTCTTTCGGGCTTTTGGAGGGGGGCAGCCAAACAAAACAAAAACCAATAATAGACAAACTAAGGTATGGAATTTTTTCATAAAGGTCTCAAGTGAAACCGGAGAATACCATAGGAGAACAAATGAAACAATTTTTATAGTTTTTTTTAAGCGGTTTGACTTATTTTATCCGCCGGGAGATTGGCTTTCTGGCGAAGAATAAAATGCCCGACAATGCGAGACGCAAAATTAATTACCAGAGGAAAAGATGCTGTTTCGCAGATTATGCGCTTATAGGAGAGATGTCCAGAAACACTGTTAAACATGGCATTCATAAAAGATTTATCCGATGCCGCCACCGCAATCATCTGGTCCATAAATTTCAGATCGGTAGCTAGGTTTGTCAAGACCCTCACGCAGCGACCATAAGGTAAATCCTGCGTCAACTCCCAACAATCTTTGTAAAAATTTTCTGCAAAGGCTGCTTGGGAAACTCCATGGTGCATTATGGAACGCGCTGCGAAGATGCCTGTGTTTATTGCCGAATTTATTCCTTTCCCCTTAAAAGGCCTCATTAAACCTGCCGCATCACCGATGGTCACATACCGGTCGCCAAAAAGATTTTGCGCAGGAGCGATCGGAAACTTGCCTTTAAAATAATTGAGGGGTTTTTCCGTGCGTTGGTGGGGAGGAAGGAATTTCTGCACCGGCTCTGATCGCAAAAACTCAAGCATCACCTTTGATGAAACATTGCGGCCGGCAATATTTATTGATATATGGTCGCCCTTGGGAGTCACTGCTCCAAATTCCAATCCAGGGTGCGATAATAAAAAGGCATGTATTGTTGATTTCATCCCTTTAATAAATTCCGGCCCAGGTGAAAGCCGGGTAATAACGGTATTCAAAAAATCCGGTTGCTTATAGGAAGTTCCTTGTTCAAACACCCGACACGATCCATCATCCAAACCAAAAGCACCCACCACAACAGCGGCCTTATAATTGTCCCCCTCACTGTAAACCATCACTTCTTCCGGGTGCACTTCTATCCCCGTTACACGGTTGTGGACCACCATCGCCCCAGCTTTTTCAGCTTCTTGCAACATAAAAGCGTCGAACTTGGATCGCTTGACTGAAACACTTCTGCCTGTTTCTTTTCCCACAAGGTTTAAATCCAATCGGTCTGAATGCAGGCAATAACCTTCTATCTCACTAAGAATTAAATCATCAGGGATAACCAGGTCGAGTTCTTCTTTAAGTATATCTTCGAGGGGTGGGGACAACACACCAATGCATTGATTGTAATGCCGATGTTCAGAAAACTTTTTATGTTCGAAGATAACGACTTTAACAGGTTTACCTATAGCCTTGGACTCTTTAAGAAGAGCTATAGCACAACCCGCCCCTCCCGGCCCTCCGCCAACGATGCAAACCGTATCGCCCTCTTTAATGAATTTTAATTCTCCGCTCATAAATTCACCTAATTTGTAGTAGCTTCCAAACTTTGTTTTTTAAAATACTCCAACATCCCCTTAAATATATAAGAATGAAAATTGGAGAGAGCCACCCAATAAATATTTCCCCAAAAAGGTTTAGGAATGAAATGGGCTCTCAAAATTAACCGGGTACCGTTTTCAGTTTCCGGACTGAGTTGAAATTGCAACCAGGACAAACCGGGGGTAATCATTTCAGCCCGCAAAAGTAACTCTCGATTTGCATCCAGTTTTTCCACTCTCCAAAAATCGACTGAATCACCGGTTCTCAGGTCGGACAAGTCTCTTCTTCCACGATGCAACCCCACTCCACCCAGAACTCGATCTATCCACCCACGAATTTTCCAAAGCAGATTGGCATGGTTCCATCCGTGTTTACCTCCAATCTTGCAAATATGTGGGAACACCTTTTCGGGAGGAACAGGAATGAGAACATCGTGTTCCTCAATGATAAACTCAGTTGATTCAAATTGGCACATTGGGAGAAGGTCCGTCATATTCTCTGGCGGCACATCACTCCAATGAGAAAAAACCATCGAGTTTTGTTCTTTATCCTGAGCCCATTTTACCGAGGTCATAAAATCAAGCGGCTCAAATGGGAGGATAGAAGCTATATTATTATCGGTGCAAACCACATCCGTTTTTAGACTGTTTAATAATAAGGAAGTAATATTAATAGGAATTGAGATGAAGCAATGTAACCAGTATGCGTAAATTCGACACATCCACTGAACCGGAAATGGAATCCAGGAAACATCAACGAAACGCACATTTCGATTGAGTATTTTTGAAAACTTAATAAGCATTTCTTTGTAAGTCAAAATATCTTTGCAACCAATCTGGTAGATACTGGTCTTCAAACCTGGAGTTTCCATAACCCCTACCAAATATTTAATCACATCCCGAATTGCAATCGGTTGGCAAAGAGAATTAAATTCGGGTAAAAATGGAATGAACCGGTTATTCACAATCAAAGCCTTCATGAGTTCATAAGACGCACTCCCCGTTCCCACAATAATGGCAGCACGGACGCGGATAGCAGGAACACTGCCTTCTGTGAGGATATGACCCACTTCCCGACGACTTCTCAAATGCGGCGACATTTGTTCTTTTTTTTCTCCAAGCCCGCCCAGATAAATAATTCTTTTAACGCCATAACGTTCAGCAGCTTCACGAAAATTCCTGGCCGCTCTTTGGTCTTTTTCAATAAACTCATTATTTTTTTCCCGCATGCTGTGAATGAGGTAATAGGCATAGTCCACATCCTCTATCGCTGAATTAATCTCTTCTTCATTCAGGCAGTCAGCATAAGCAACTTCAATATTGGGATGAGATAAAATAGGAGGGGCGCTGGTGTTCCGGTACATACAGCGAACCGTATAACCACGGAACAGAAGTTCCGGAATCAGGCGATGTGCAACATACCCATTAGCACCGGTAACCAAAACCCGGGTACCTTGAGGCCAGGGGTTGGTAGAAAGGTCATCCGTGTAATGGTAATTGACTTTTTCCGGATCCATACCTGCAATATATTCCTAAACGGGCGAATCGCAAGCTTCTGACCCAAAAAGAGGTGAAATTGTTAGGATCGTAAGAAAAAGGATGGCGAACCCAATGGACTGGCATAAAAACCATTTTTGGTTTTTCGTCTGGGAAATGGCGTCAGGACTGACTTGAGTCGTCCGGGCCAGAGATCAGAAGGAGACTGGTTTTAACGTCCTTCTCCGGCACATTCCCCATCGTCATGGGTTCTTTTATCCTTCCTTTTGTTCAATCGGTTTCAATTCCTCCAATTGGTTTTTCTTCGGTTTAAAAATGAATGGAGATTCGGCAAAGACATAAACCATGCCAACCATCAATCCTCCGCCTACCATATTGCCTGCCGTGACAAACACCTGATTATGAACAAAACCCGCCATAGAAACTTCTGCGCCATGAGGTAAGAACATAGCAAGGCTCATTAAAGATTGATTGGCAATGCTATGTTCGTATCCACTTCCAATGAAAGCGAACAGGCACCAGAAAATCATCACCAGCTTGGCAGTTTCATCGCCATTGCGGTTGGCAATCCATACCGCCAGACACACCAACCAGTTGCACAGAATGCCACGGAAGAAAGCCTCTTTAGCACCCAGCGACATTTTCATTCCAGCAACTTTTACGATCAAGGCCTGAGCTTCTGCAGAAAGACTGCCTCCCTGCACCACCAACCATGCAAGAAATATTGAGCCCAGCAGGTTGCCGATAAAGCAAAGGACAAATAGTTTCACGATAGGACCCAACCCTACTCTTTTCTGCAAAGCCCCAACTGCAAAAACCATATTGTTGCCAGTAAACAATTCGGAACCCGCAAAAATAACCAGACTCAAAGCCACTCCGAAGCTGAGCCCCATGATCAATTTCATAAAAGGCGCAAACTGAGTTCCAGCCAAAGGTGCGCCAACAGAGAAAATTAAAACAATTCCAAATCCAAGATATGCGCCTGCCAAAGCAGAAATCGCCAGGTAACCCGGAGGAAAACGGTTCATCAACTTTATTTTCTTTTCTGAAGCATCAGCCAGTTTTCCAATGTCATTTTCAAACACGACTTGTCTCCTTTTTAATTTGGTTCATTAGCTTTTTTTTTTCGGAATCTGAATTTCCAGACCCTTCTGTCGGGATGGCTGCCTTCTTCCAGTTTCGTTTATATTTTTTCCCTTTTATGGGATGCATTTTTTCCCTTGTATGATAAGGCACCACAAACTCCAAAACTTTCGCCAGGTCATCACAAGGCACATCTTCCATCACTTTGACCGCAAGCTTGGGGTCAATGCCTGTTCTTCCCCCCATATAAACATCCACTGCTTCCACCACCTCTTTGCCCTGCTTGATTTTTTTACCCAACAATCCAATATCCGCAACAAGGTGATTGCCGCAACTCGCCGGGCAACCCGACCAGTGCATGGTGATGGGCGCCGTGTCCGGTAACTTGCCTTCCAGTTCCGCAGCTACCTGCAAAGCCCTGCCTTTTGTTTCAATGGTTGCCAGATGACAATAATCAATGCCCACACAACTCACCAGTCCCCGCATAATGCTGGAAGGATTATAAGTAAACTCCTTAACCAAAGATTCTTCCAGCAAGTCACCGAGTTTCTGATCCGGCACATTGGGGATGATCAGAGAATTGGAATGTGAAAAACGTACCTCACCGTTTCCATATTTTTCTGCCAGACGGGCAATGCCTTCTAATTTGTCCGCATGAATCCTGCCCACCGGAACTTTAAGTCCGACATAGTTCATCGAGACCTGCTTTTGACGGTACGCACCAATATGTTCCGACTTTTCATTGCTTCTCAAATCCACTCCGGCAGGAGTTAATGGATCGCTTAATTTTTCCTGCAAAGCGGTTCGGAATTTTTCTTCGCCCCATTCTTCAATGAGAAACGACAACCTGTTTTTACTGCGCACTCCTCGGCTGCCATGATCTCGAAACAAAAGAATAATCGCTGAGCAAACCTTAACAACATCTTCTGGCACTACGAAAACATCTAACGATGTGGCAATTCGGTATCCGCCGGAGCCCAACTTGCCTCCCACTAAAATATTGAATCCATACACCGAGTTTCCACCCAACTCCTGAACTGCCGGGACCAATGCCAGGTCCTGAGTTTCGGCATGAACACAATCATCAGCACAACCGGTAATGGCAATGTTGAACTTTCGCGGAAGGTTAGAAAACTCAGGGTTACCAGATATATGCTCTGTCAAAGCTTTGACTTGCGAATAAGCATCGACCTTTTCTTTAGGACTCAACCCCGCCACCGGACAACCCATAATATTTCTTACGTTATCCAGCCCCGTTTGGATGGAGGTGAGACCGACCTCTTCCTGAATGGCAAAAATTTCCGGAACATCGTTGATTCTTAAATTACGCAACTGCACCTGCTGACGTGTGGTGATATCAATGATGCTATTTCCGAAATCATTTGCAATCGCGCACAAAGCTTTCACCTGATGCGAAAAACAAATTCCGTTTGGTATCCGTACCCGCTGCATGAAAAATCCGGGGGTCGGGTTGCGCAAAAACAACCCATACCATTTGAGACGTTGGATGTCGTCTTCACCGATAGACTCCCATCCCTCTTTCGCAAAACGGGCGATGTCTTCTTTTACTTTCAGTCCATCTTTTTCGGATTTTAAAACTTCAATCTTGTTCATGATTCCCTTTGGTTATAGCGAGAAGGTGAACCCCTCCCTCTGAATTTATTCAAAGGGGATTACAAGTTGCGTGCCAACTTTCAGCTAAACACGATTAAGCCTTGTCTAATAGGGAGTTAGATGAACCAGGCAGGAAAACAAAAAAAACAACTCTGCTTAATATTGAAACAAAAAAACGGAGTAATGCGACAAAATAAGGCGACCGATGCAACCGCCAAAGGTCTATTCCGATATACCTCTGTGGGGCCACTCTTCCGCAGAGGGCGAATAAAAACCACTCATGTGAATGTGAAGAGGTGATCTTCTCCTTAACGATAAAACTTTCTTTTTATAACCTCTTTCATTTTAGCCAATTATGGGTATTGCATCATTTTGTTGGATTAGGGGATTGTCTTACATGCTTATAAGCAGTATTATTGGCATAGCTCAATTTCTACCTTCCGAATTTAATCCTGCTTTGGCGGGTTAAGTACCATTATATATGGCATCACAATTACAATTCTTACGACACTAAGTTTTAATCTTATTGGGGAGAAAGATTATGAAACGCCTACCTGCACTTGTATCTCTTTTCACAGTTCTGTTTTTCATACTCAGTCTGACTGGGAATGTTTTGATTGCTGACACTGTGTTCACCAGCATAGCTTTTGCTGATGATGACGATGATAAAAAGAAGGGGAAAAACAAAGAGAAAAATAAACTAAAAGGTAATAAGCGGTTGCGTGCGGCAGTGGCTGATTTGCAAGGTCGTGTTGATGGACTTGAAGCAGTTGGTCCTCCTGCTGATGGGCAAGATGGTGCTGATGGCGCAACCGGCGCAACGGGACCACAAGGTCCTGCAGGTAACGACGGTGCCGATGGCGCGACGGGCCCACAAGGTCCTAAAGGGGATACTGGTGCTACAGGCGCAGCAGGAACAAACGGTGTAGATGGTACGAATGGTGTTGATGGCGCACAAGGTATTCAAGGTCCTAAGGGGGATACTGGTGCAACCGGTGCGGCAGGAACCAATGGTACTGATGGAACAAATGGAATAGACGGAACCAACGGTACAAATGGTACCGATGGACAAGACGGTGCTGATGGTGCACAAGGTATTCAAGGTCCTAAAGGGGATACCGGTGCAACCGGTGCGGCAGGAACCAATGGTGTCGATGGAACGAATGGAATAGACGGAACCAACGGTACAAATGGTACCGATGGACAAGACGGTGCTGATGGTGCACAAGGTATTCAAGGTCCTAAAGGGGATACCGGTGCAACCGGTGCGGCAGGAACCAATGGTGTCGATGGAACGAATGGAATAGACGGAACCAACGGTACTGATGGACAAGATGGTGTAACGGGTGTAACGGGTGCTACTGGTCCACAAGGCCCTATAGGTTTGACGGGTGCGACAGGACCACAGGGTCCACAAGGCTTACCAGGTACTAATGGTACAGATGGCACGAACGGTTTAGATGGTGCTGATGGCGTACCAGGTGATGACGATTGGCTGGATGGTGTTTACATCAGTAGAGTTTCCCCGGAAGAACTAAACAGCCCATGTGCAAATGGTGAAATTCTAATTTTCGGCGTTAACCTTGGGTCAGCGGGAGACCCGGGACTAATGGTTTGGGCAGCAGGGATTCTAGCTACACCAGGTACGGGTAGCAGTGCCCAGGGCTTTTTATGTGTCAACCCTAATCAGGCAACACCACCTGGCGGTTATGTAGTGAGAATCAAAAATAATCTGGGCATAACTGAATTTGATTTTACAGTTGGTTCGGTAGGCCCGCAAGGTCCCACTGGGGCTACGGGTGCGACAGGACCACAGGGTATTCAAGGGCCTACTGGGCCACAAGGACCTCAAGGCGTTAAAGGTGATAAGGGGGATGCTGTCATAATGGTCAAGGAAATTGGTAGAAGCGGAAGTGTGCAGGTTGCGGCAAATTCCACAAGGCAGATTACTGGAAATTGCCCTTCAAATGCTCCCTATATAATGGCTGGAGGATTTGAAGCCACATCTCAAATGAAAATATATACATCAAAACCCTTTAACAATAATTCTTGGTTGGTAGGGGCAAGGGCTGAAGGTGGGACTGGATCATTTTTGGTATGGTGGGTATGTACCAATATTAGGTAGGAAAAAATCAAAATAACAACCCCAATTTAGCCCATCCCTCAATCAGTCTATGAGGGGTGGGCTTTTTTATTTTAGGCTACCTGAAAATTGTCTACACTTTGGCTACAGTTTTGGACATAAAAATTGCAGCTCTCCTTTAAGAGGCAACCGCCAAAGGTCTATTCCTTTGCAGCGATATACCCGCACGATGGCTAAAGAAAAATATCACGCTACCCACAAGCATCTGGAGAATGCCTTAATATTTCTCCTTAGTTTTCGTGCCCCTGTTATATCCATTCATTAGCCTTCATGCCCGTGTTATATCTCTACCTATTATCTCATGCCCCGAAGGGGTAATCACGGGTAGAAGGGGTATGTGATATTTTACCTTTGCCTTCATGCCCCGAAGGGGTACTCACGCCGGAAATAATTTAACCTCTGGATTGTTGTTGAAAGATAAATTGGTTTACTGAAAATCTATTGATTTACCTGTCCTTATCCATCCTCTCCCAAGCCCCCCTTTAAGTGGGGTAGCAATATTCATTTCAACAGGTTATGTTGTTTTCCTATGACCTGATGCCTATATTAAGCATCGGCAATAGAAAATGAGTTGAGCCTTATCATTTAATACTATCCATCTTGAGGTGCGTCTTGGAGCAATATCCTATTATGGAATTTTTAGACCGGTTGCCCTTTTTCAAGGAATTCACAAACCA